>NZ_AP013294.1:2329809-2646011 GCF_000829195.1 Bacillus sp. OxB-1
TTTGGAACACTTTATACGGCGCGCGCAGGACAGCGGAAGTTTGATTGATCCCGACATTGAACATGAATTTCCACCAGAGCGTCCTCCAAATATCTTCCGGAACATCGTACGGGATTTCGGAACGGTCAAACAATTCCATGACCGCTTTCACATGATCCGATACCGTCTTGTCCTTTTCACCGAAGCAAATTTTCCCGATGCTGGAAAACCGCACTTCATTTCCCGAGCGGATGGCATCAATTCCGACGCACATGCTATAAAGGATCGGGTTGTCGGGATATACTGCAGCAAGCTCCTCTTCACTCGAAATTCCGTTCAGCAATGGGAGAAGAATCGTTTCGGGCCCGACATGGTGCTTCATATCGCGAATCGCTTCTTGCATTTCCGCGTTTTTCACTGCAATGATGATCAGGTCTGCAGGAGCCGCTTCTGCATCTGGCGTCGTAAAATGGAAGTGGACCAGTTCTCCTTCGACGTCGATGCCTGTTTTGGAATAGCGTCCGATCCGTTCTTCATTGGCAATGACGGTGTGCCGTTCGCCAAGCGTTTTATGTAGTCTGCTGCCATACGCAGCTCCGATTGCCCCGAGTCCGATCAGCGCTACCGATTGAATGGTCTTCATAGGATCCATCTCCTGTCATTAGAAAGTTTCCTATCAAGGATAGCATAATCATCAGTCAATTTGTAAAACTCAAAACCTATTTCACGAGTTGGCAAACCGTGGTAGACTAGTAGCTACATTGAATTTATGAAGGAGGACCAAGTGTGACCCGACGTAAACTCACCATTGCAATCTTGTCTCTATTCCTACTCGCTTCGTCGCAAGTATTCCCGCCGGCTGCTGAGGCAGCCGCCCCGTATGGAGATTTGGAGAAATCGATGAATCAGCTCCTGTCGGATTCGCGTCTGAAAAATTCAACGAGCAGCATCGTTGTCCGTAAAGCATCCACCGGGGAAATCGTATATCAATACCAGGCCGACCGGGGCATCCCACCGGCGTCAAACCAAAAGCTCCTAGTTGCGGCTGCCGCACTGGAGGCACTGGGGGAAAACTATCGCTTCCGGACCGATGTGTTGACCGACGGGACTGTTTCGAACGGAACTCTCCGCGGAAACGTCTATTTACGAGGCATGGGCGACCCGACTTTGATGAAAAAGGATCTTGATTTATTCGCTTCCCGACTTGCCAAACAAGGCATCAAGCGGATCGAAGGGAATCTAGTAGGGGATGACAGTTTTTTCGATACGGTCCGGCTGTCGCCAAGTGTCACGAAAAGTCAGGAGACGTACTCCTTTGCAGCACAAGTGTCTGCCCTGACTCTATCGCCCGACCGCGATTATGATGCCGGCTCCATCATCATCGAGGCCAAGCCTACGCGGCGCGGGCAGAAAGCGAAAGTCACCTTGACGCCGGCGACCAAATTCGTCAATATCGTCAATCAATCGAAGACGGTGGCAAAAGGAAACGCCAATACACTGCGGATTTATCGCAAACATGGCACGAACACGATCTACATCACGGGCAATGCCCCGACCGGTTCGAGCGGCAGGAAAGCGTGGGTCGCGGTATCCAATCCGACGGCTTATGCCTTGCATGAATTCAAACAATCATTGACTGCAAGAGGGATCCGCCTCGTCAACTCATCCAACGTGCGCGGAAAAGTTCCCGCATCAGCGCAGTTGCTGACCCACCGGGATTCCATGGCGCTTAATGATCTGCTAGTGCCTTTCATGAAGTTGAGCAATAATACACATGCCGAAATGCTGGCCAAAACAATGGGCAGGGAAGTGTATGGCGAAGGGAGTTGGGAAGCGGGCCTGAAAGTGATGCACGAATTTGTGGAAGCGAGCGGCCTGGACCGCGCGCAATGGAAGTTCGAGGATGCCTCCGGACTCTCCCCGTCGAATAAGGTATCCGCCGCCCAAATTTCCGGTCTGCTCTACGCCGTCCGTTCGAAACCTTGGTACCGCACATTCGTCCAGTCATTGCCCGTTGCAGGGGCCAATGAACGCTTCGTCGGCGGCACATTGCGCAACCGGATGAAAACGGCACCCGCAAAAGGGAATATCATTGCCAAAACAGGCAGCCTGACAAATGTCAACGCGCTATCCGGCTATGCGGAAACGAGGGGCGGGGAAACATTGGTCTTCAGCATCCTGACACAAGGCCAGAAAACGAGCACCGTCCCGGTCATCGATCGAATGGCCGCCGCCATTGCGAATACGAAATGAGCAGTTAAACAAAAAGGGATGGAGGAGCATACTTCAATCTGCTCGTCCATCCCTTACTTTAATGCGTCCTCGATTTTTAACCAAACCAAGGAAGGCGACTTTTTAATATGTATGGCGGAGACGAGAGGATTTGAACCCCCGCGGCGCTTGCACGCCCTAGCTGATTTCGAGTCAGCCCCCTTCAGCCTCTTGGGTACGTCTCCATTTTCACAAAAAATAGTATATCACCTGGAAATCGGGTACGTCAACGGAAAAGTTCAGCAGAAATAAGCCGCTTCGAGCAATGAAGCAATATCCCATAATAGGTGAAATTCTGTTAAACTAGATGAGAACGCTTCTGATGCCATTATGAATAAGGGGAGTGGAGACAACATGGTTGAAAAAATGAACGTAGAAAGTTTCAATTTGGACCATACGAAAGTCAAGGCGCCTTATGTGCGACTTGCCGGCGTCATTAAAGGGAAAAATGGCGATGAGATCCATAAATACGATATCCGCTTAAAGCAGCCGAACAAAGAGCATATGCAAATGCCTGCGCTTCATTCATTGGAGCATCTGATGGCGGAAAAACTCCGGAACCATCATGACCAGGTCGTCGACTTGAGTCCGATGGGCTGCCAAACGGGCTTCTATCTGTCCGTTATCAATGACGACAATTACGACAATATCCTGGACGCATTGGAAAAGACTTTGCGCGACGTACTGCAAGCGGAAGAAGTTCCCGCGTGCAATGAAATCCAATGCGGCTGGGCTGCGAGCCATAGCCTGGAAGGCGCCAAAGAATTGGCGGAAGACTTGTTGGCCAAACGCGAAGAATGGAAAGAAGTATTTGCCGAATAAGGGAAGCGGGGGGAGCCGTCGCAGATCCGGAACAACCGGACTTGCGACGGCTTTCTTTTCCATAGCTCCCGCTTCCCTTGTACGGTACAATCAATGTAGATGACAGAATATGATGAACAAAAGATTGGATTTGTTAACTTTAGTTACTTGGAGTGGAAGGCGGCGACTCCTGCTGGGTGAAGCGCGAATGGTGAGACCCCGCAGGAAAAGCGGTTACGGAGAACGGCTTTTGCGCCAAAAAGCAAAGCGTTTGGCAGCAGCCTTCGTTCCCGTAAAACATGTAGTTGGGAAATGTAGGATGCCTTAATTTCTGCAAAGTGCGCAGAAATACGGCAAATCGAACCCTTCGCTGTTCGATTGGCTCACCCGCGCCCCGCGGAAACTTTTAGTGAAATAGTAGCACCTGTTGCTTGGAGTGCAGGCGCCGACTCCTGCGGGAATAGCATGAGCCTTGAGACCCCGCAGGGCGCATGCCTTTCGCGACCGAGGAGGCTCAAGCCATGCCCGCGGAAAGAGAGCGCCGGAACGGAAAGCAACAGATTGACAGCAGTCATCTCTTTATTTCATTCTGAACTGAAAATAATGTAGATTAACACTTGACTACAGGTAAGAAAGCGTCCGCCTGCTCCTGTCGCTACGCTTTCGTCGCAAACGAAATTTGGAACGGAAAGTAACGGTTGGATGAATTCATTTTTTGGTCTTTATACATATGTAAAGGCAGGAGTTTCTATTGGATATACGCATCTTATATGAAGACAATCATTTATTGATCGTGGAAAAGCCACCGAACATCCCGGTACAGGAAGATCGGACAGGCGATAAGGATTTACTGACATTGTTGAAAGAAGATATCAAAGTGCGGTTTTCCAAACCGGGCAATGTCTATCTCGGCCTAGTCCATCGGCTAGATCGCCCCGTCGGCGGTGTCATGGTATTCGCCAAGACATCCAAGGCGGCGTCCCGGTTAGCGGACGAATTGCGGAGGCAAGCGATCGGCCGCACCTATGTCGCCGTCGTGCGCGGGACGCCTGCGAAAAAGAAGGGGAAACTCGTACACTATCTCGTCAAGGATGCCCGGGAAAACAAAGTCCATGTCGTCGACGCGAAACAAAAAGACGCCAAACAAGCTGTGCTGGACTATGAAGTCATCGCCAGTTCGGACCAGTTAAGTCTGCTGTCCGTCAACCTCCATACCGGCAGGCCACATCAGATCCGGGTTCAGCTCGCGGCAATCGGCTGTCCGCTCTATGGCGATCAAAAATACGGGGTGGGCGTCAACCGCCCCGGCCAGCAAATTGCGCTCTGGGCGCAATCGCTCAAATTGACCCATCCGACGAAGAAAGAGGAAGTGTCGATCCAATCGTCACCGCCTTTGGAATATCCATGGAATTTATTCAATAAGCTCCGGTGAATCTCTTGCGTCGTTTAAGAACCATTCCACACGGGAAATGTATATGTAGTACAGTTCTCTATTGGAAAGGAAGAACGTGATGGCAAATAAACCTACTTGGGATAGCAGACCCGAGCAGCCCGATAAGACCGAATGGGCGTTGCTCTTCGGAGTCCTGGTCCTTATCGCAATTCAAATCATCTGGGGTCTGATGTCATAAGGAAGCAGCTCGCACACTGAAAAAAGTTGTGCGGGCTGTTTTCAATATGCAGCTATAAAAAACGGTTTTGATGGGCACCCTAGGATGGAAAGCGAGGAGGAATAACATGAAAAAATGGTTGCAAGTAACAATTCTTTTACTGGCAGCCTTGTCATTGATGGCTTGTGGGAATAAAAATAACAACAATGCGTCCAATGACCAAGCTGCCGACACAACACAAAACCAAGAGGAGAAAGGAGTCGGAACGGGAGAACATGCCCAGGGCGATTCTGCGAATACAAATGATGGGCACGACAACCAGTCCCGTTTGGAAGTGGCGGATGAAGCGGCAGACCACGTAGCTGATTTGGAGGAAGTCGACAACGCGACCGTCCTTGTCACAGATCGGAACGCCTATGTAGCCGCCGTATTGTCGAATCAATCCGGAACGGAACTGACATCTGACCTGGAGAACCGAATTGCTTCCGCCGTCCGGGACGCAGACCAGGACATCGAGAATGTCTACGTCTCCGTCAATCCGGATTTTGTCGAACGGATGAATGAGTATGGAACTAAAATTGATGAAGGGAAGCCAGTGGAAGGGCTTTTTGAGGAATTTACGGAAGCCGTGCGCCGGGTCTTCCCGGATGCCCGGTAATTCGATAAAAATTTCAATGAAAACTTTTGGTTTTATCGATGGAAAAAAGGGGATCTGTTCAAAGAGCCCCTCTATCGCACGTAATAGAACAAAAATGGATGCATATTTGTGACAAACTGATGACAATTTAGAGTTGTGGCAAAATCCGACATTTATTTTAAACGTTCTGTTATAAGATGGGGAAGTGTTTGAGTATATCAAATGGAGGAAGAGTCGTGGACAAGATGTTATGCGAAAAACTGGATCTATCTCTTATGATTAACAGGCAACGGAAAGTGATGTACAAAAAAGCGAAAGATTTCGGATTCACCCATCCATCCGTTGTGCAATGCAGTCAGGAGTTAGATGCCATGCTTAACCGTTATCAACATATTCGTATGTGACAACTCCAGAATTCACTTATAGAGAAACGAATACCAAAAGACATCACCGGATCGGCCATGGGCCGGGTGATGTCTTTTTTACGGATATCAAGCTTGTGCGATTGCGGATTTTTCCAATGTGACGACCCAGTCGAAAGGATCTTCGATTTTTCCGGTCTGGATGCCTGTTAATGTATCATAGAGCTTTCTGGAAAGTGCACCGGTTTCTCCGTCGCCGACGACCATTTTTTTGCCATCCCAGTTCAGTTCACCGACGGGCGAGATGACGGCTGCGGTTCCCGTGCCGAACACTTCTTCCAAATGGCCATTCGCATGAGCCTCTTGGATTTCCGCGATGGAGATTCTCCGTTCCGTGACAGGCAACTCCCAGTGGCGGAGCAATTCCAAAATGGACTTCCGGGTGATCCCTTCTAAAATGCTGCCATTCAATGCGGGTGTGATGATTTCACCGTTGATTTTGAAGAAGATGTTCATGCTGCCCACTTCTTCGATATATTTCTTCTCCACACCGTCGAGCCAGAGCACTTGGGAATAACCTTCGCGGTCAGCCACTTCCTGTGCTTTCAAGGCGGAAGCATAGTTGCCCGCCGTCTTGGCGTTCCCCGTCCCGCCTGCAACCGCACGGACGAAATTGTTCTCAACGAGGATCTTGACCGGGTGGATGCCCTCTTTATAGTAGGAACCTACCGGCGAAAGGATGATCATGAATTTATATTCTTTGGCGCTCGAAACGCCTAGATGGGGTTCGGTCGCGATGATAAACGGACGTATATAGAGGGAGGTCCCTTCTGCTGTCGGTATCCACTCTTTATCTATCTCAAGCAATTGATTCAGCGCATCAAGTGCCAGCTCTTCGCTGATTTGTGGAATGCACATCCGGTCATTCGAACGGTTCAACCGTTTCATATTCTCTTCCGGGCGGAATAGGCGGATCGTTCCGTCTTCCGAGGCAAAAGCCTTCAATCCTTCGAAAACCGTCTGTCCGTAATGGAAAACAATTGCAGCCGGATCCAGCGTGATCGGCTCATACGGGACGATTCTATGATCGTGCCACCCCAATCCCTCGGTATAGTCTGCTATGAACATATGATCCGTGAACACCCGGCCGAATAATAGATTATTTGGATCCGGCTTCTGTTTCAACGTCTCACTTTTTCTGATCAGAATTGGTAGTCTACTCATCGTGATCGAAACCTCTTTCCTCGTCTTAATAAAAAAATATCGCTTGGAACGATTATACTGCTTTTTTCAAAATAATGAAAGAAAAAAATATTAAAACCTTGCCAAAATGAAGACTTACGACCTAGCATTTTTCAAAATGAAAAAATGAAGGAAAATTTGTTGTTTTACTTTTCATAAAGAAATATTAACATATAAATGAAACCGCTTACATGAAAGTGGTAAAATGTTTGAAAGAAAAAGAGTTTTTTGCAATTAAACTGTCAGAATCCTATTGACTTCCGTTCTTTCGCGGTGTAGCATAACGATAAACTTGTAAGAAAAGTTTCACAAGTCGCGGTACATTTTATTTTATAAAAGGGGGAAGGTTTTTTATGAGAAAAGGTTGGAAAAAGTACGCATTCATTCTATTCGCGTTGATGCTAGTTTTGGCGGCTTGCGGCAATGGGGGAGACACAACTGATGCGCCAGCACCAACTGATGGCGATAATAAAGAGCCAGAAACAGCAGCACAACCAGAAGAGTCGACTAAGTATAAAGTCGGAGTCACACAAATTGTCGAACACCCGTCTTTGAATGCAGCTTTTGATGGTTTCAAGAAAGCTTTGGAAGATGCAGGTTTGGATGTTGAGTATGATATCCAGAACGCGCAGAACGACAATAGTGCGAATACGACAATTGCCAACAACTTGGTCAGTTCCGGAGTCGACCTGATCTTTGCGAACTCCACGCCAAGTGCACAAGCAGTGGCTGGAGCAACATCTGATATTCCAATTGTCTTCACTTCCGTTACAGACGCGGTCAGCGCGGAATTGGTCGCTTCCATGGAAAGCCCGGGAGGCAACGTGACGGGAACGATTGATAATCACCCGGAAGCGATTCCAACAACTATGAAATTCCTAAAAGAAGAACTCGGTGCTAAAAATGTAGGAATGGTTTTCAACTCCGGAGAGCAAAACTCTCGTTCTCAAGTGGATGCGGTAAAAGAGATTTTGGCAGACATGGATATGACAGTCGTGGAAGCATCCGTTGCCACATCGGCTGACGTCAAGCAAGCGACAGAATCATTGCTGGGGAAAGTGGACTCGCTTTACATCATTACGGATAACACGGTCGTTTCCGCTTTGGAATCCGTAGTATCCGTCGCAAACGATAACAAACTTCCGATGATGGTCGGAGAATTCGACTCGGTTAGCCGTGGCGGCTTAGGTGCTTACGGTTTTGAATACTATGATATCGGATACGAAGCAGGCCAAATGGCTGTGAAAATCCTGAAAGGCGAGAGCACGCCAGCAGAAATGCCGGTTCAAATCCCGCAAAACTTGAAGCTGATCATGAATAAACAGACGGCTGAAACAATCGGCGTGGACATCAAAGACGAGTGGAACGCTGAATTTGCCGAATAAATTAGTAAGGAGATGACATTGCATGTTTTCAGCTGTATTTGGCTCAGTTGAGCAAGGAATCATCTATGCGATCATGGCATTAGGAGTCTATTTGTCTTTTCGTGTACTTGACTTTCCAGATTTGACGGTTGACGGTAGTTTTGTGACTGGAGCGGCTGTTGCAGCGACGATGATATTCTTCGGATATCATCCGTTGCTCGCAACGGGTGTGGCAATGGTCATCGGATTCGTTGCAGGATGCATCACGGGATTGTTACACACTAAAGGGAAGATCAATGCGCTCCTATCGGGGATCCTGATGATGATTGCATTGTATTCCATCAATCTGCGAATTATGGGGATGACTTCGGATACGTCGGTCGGACGCCCGAATATCCCACTGTTCAATGCCGAAACCATGTTCAGTAAATTCCAGGTTTTCTGGAGTTCCCTAGGCATTGACCAGGCTATCAATGGTTTCTTCGGGATGCTTGGCGTGAAATTCCTTCCATCTACATGGGGTACTTTGTTCGTCATGATCTTCATCACATTGATCATCAAGTTCTGTGTCGACTGGTTCTTGAAAACAGAGGTCGGCCTTGCCATCCGTGCAACAGGGGACAATAAGAAGATGATCCGCAGCTTTTCCGCCAACACGGATACTCTTGTGATCATCGGACTTGGCTTCTCCAACGCATTGGTAGCGTTTTCCGGCGCTTTGATCGCCCAATATTCCAAATTCTCGGATATCGGAATGGGAATCGGGATGATTATCATCGGTCTAGCTTCCGTCATTATCGGGGAAGCGATTTTCGGAACAAAAACAATCGTGCGGACGACGTTGGCGGTTATCGCGGGTGCGATCATCTACCGGATCGTCCTTGGGCTTGCACTCCGCATCGACTTGCTCGATACAGGGGATATGAAGCTCATTACGGCGGTCATCGTTATCGGTGCACTCGTCCTTCCGCAATATTTCGAGAAGCGCCGCGAGCGGAGCCGGAAATCGAAACGACGCGCGGAACGTATGCTTGAAAAGGAAAACGGTTTGAAAATGGAGGCGAATGGCGTTGCTGAAATTAAAACACATCAATAAGATATTCAACGAGTCGACGCCGGATGAAAAAATCGCCTTGGATGAAATCAACCTTCATATGAAACCGGGCGATTTCGTGACAGTCATCGGAAGTAACGGGGCCGGGAAATCGACGATGATGAACATGGTATCCGGAGCACTGACGCCTGATTTCGGAACGATTGAAATTGGGGGTAAAGATGTAACCAAATTGCCGGAATATAGGCGTTCCACGATGATTGGACGCGTTTTCCAAGATCCGATGGCCGGAACGGCGCCCACTATGACGATCGAAGAGAATCTGGCGATGGCGTATTCGCGCAATAAGAAAAGAAAATTGCGCAATGGCGTGGATCGGAAGCGCCGTGATTTTTTCAGGGAATCTTTGGAAACGCTTGGCTTGAATCTGGAGAACCGCTTAAATGCGAAAGTCGGCCTATTATCGGGCGGGGAGCGGCAAGCGCTATCATTGCTCATGGCCACTTTCACGCAACCGTCCATCCTGCTGCTGGATGAGCACACGGCTGCGCTCGACCCGGCACGTGCCGCGTTGATCACCGACCTGACGAAGCGCCTCGTCGATAAGGATAATTTGACGACGCTCATGGTCACCCATAATATGCAGCAAGCGCTTGACCTTGGAAACCGTCTTATCATGATGGATAAGGGGCAAATCATCCTGCAAGTCGGGGATGAAGAGAAGAAACAGCTCACGATCGAAAAACTGATGGCTGAATTCCAACGCATCCGCGGCGAAAAACTGACTAGCGATGCGGCCCTTCTATCGGTCTGATCGGGGACAATCCGAAAGCGCAATTCCGACTTTCCAAAACAACCAGGAAATAGTACAATTAGGGTAGATTACCACGGTCAATCAAACCGGCAGCACCCTTGTTGGACTATGATCGGTTGAGAATGAAATAAGCAACCGACCAATTGTCATTGGTCGGTTTTATTCATTTAAAGCATTATACATAACAGTTTTCAGCTTGAATGAATCCCTGTCAGGAACTTGCCCAGACGGGAGCCTCCATGTAATGGCATTGCTACATACTCACCGGGGTGCCAAGCGCCGCCGGATGAACAAATCGGGAGCTGATACGAGATCCACTGGATTTCTGTCAATGTCTCGGTGAAGCAATTGTTCCAACTCCATTTTGCCCAAATGGTCGAGGTAATATTGAACGAAACCGGATTGGCGCCGGACTTGCTGGTAATCGAAGTGACCGAAAGCGCGTTCATGGACGTGCTCAATGCTTCGGCGATCTTGGAGAAGGTGCGGGCACTTGGAGTCCATATTACAATAGACGACTTCGGCAAAGGGTACAGCTCATTCAGCTATTTGAAGGAATTGCCGGTGGATACGTTGAAAATCGATAAATTATTCATCGATGAAATCGACGAAGATAAAGATAGCAAAGCGATCGTCAAGGCGATCTTGACGATTGCGGAGACTATGGATATGCGAGTGGTCGCGGAGGGGATCGAAACGGTGGGGCAAGCGGCCGAACTGTTGACGATCGGCTGTGATTGCGGCCAGGGGTTTTTATTCAGCAAACCGCTGTCCGAGCCTCATTTGCGAAAGTTTTTGGAAGACGGATTTAAACCGGAGGGGTGGCATTGAAACGATTCATCGTAGTCGGGGGAGGGATCCTTGGAGCTTCCACCGCGTATCATTTAGCGAGGGCGGGGGAGGATGTGCTCCTCGTGGACCGGCAGGATGCCGGCCAGGGAACGGATGCCGCAGCAGGGATCATTTGCCCCTGGCTCTCCCAGCGACGCAACAAAGCATGGTATGCCCTCGCCAAAAATGGGGCGGCCTATTATGCGTCGTTAATCGCTCGATTGGAAGAAGATGGCGAAACGGATACCGGTTATAAGCGGGTTGGGGCCGTCAGCCTCCACACGGATGAAGCGAAATTGGCGAAAATGGAGGAGCGGGCCCGCTTGAGGCGGGAGGATGCGCCCGAAGTGGGGGATATCCGTCAGCTGTCGGCCGAATCCACAGCAGAGCTTTTTCCACCTATTGCATCAGATTACAGCTCTGTCCATATAAGCGGTGCGGCCCGGGTGAATGGCCGTGAATTGCGGAATGCCCTCGTCCGTGCAGCGAAGAAGCACGGGGCTCGCGTCCTGGCAGGGGACGCCCGGCTGCTGGCGGATGGCAAGCGGATTACCGGCGTCGGAGTCGGGCAGGAAGAAATTCCGGCTGATACGGTTATCATCACGGCTGGTGCATGGGCTGCGGAACTGTTGGAGCCGATCGGCGTCCGCCTGCAAGTGAAGGGGCAGAAAGCGCAGATCGTCCATTTGCAACTGGAGGATTCCGGGACAGCCAGATGGCCGGTCGTCATGCCGCCCAACGATCAATACATTGTGGCGTTTGACGGGGGGCGGATTGTCATGGGGGCGACGCATGAAGATGACCGGGAATTCGATTTGCGGGTGACCGCGGGCGGAGTAGCGGAAGTCTTGCAGAAAGCGTTGTCGGTTGCCCCGGGCCTCGCCGACGGGGAATTTGCGGAAGTGCGCGTCGGATACCGCCCGTTCACGCCTGATTTCCTCCCTGTCATCGGTGAAGTGCCTGGGATCATGGGCCTGTTTTTGGCGAATGGCCTCGGGGCTTCCGGATTGACGGTCGGCCCGTTTTTGGGCGGGCAGCTGGCCAAACTCGCAACGGAAGGATCGGGATCATTGGATATCGATCTTGATTTATATGCGGTGACAAAGGCGATTTTATGATGAGCTGCCGGGGATGGGCCGTGTGGATAAACTTCCGCTTCCTCGGTGGATGCGATAGAATCATTGTATGTTTGCATGGAAAGAGGTCAAGAGGAAATGAAGTTCGTATCATGGAATGTCAATGGCCTGCGGGCGTGTGTGCGCAAAGGGTTCCTCGAATACTTTGAAGCGATGGACGCCGATATTTTCTGCGTGCAGGAGACGAAATTGCAGGAAGGCCAGATCGATTTGCAACTTGATGGCTACCATCAATATTGGAACTACGCGGAGAAAAAAGGATACTCGGGAACGGCGGTCTTTACAAAAGAGAAGCCCCTTTCCGTTCGATATGGGGTCGGGGAGTTGGAGGAGGAGCCGGAAGGCCGGATATTGACGCTTGAATTCCCTCGATTTTATTTGGTGAACATTTATGCACCAAATGCGCAGCGTGATTTGGCGCGCCTTCCTTTCCGGTTGGAGTGGGAAGAGCGGATGCGGCTGCATTTGACGGAGTTGGATCGCCGCAAGCCGGTCATCCTCTGTGGCGATTTGAATGTCGCCCACGAAGAAATCGATATCCGGAATGTCAAATCGAATATCGGCAACTCCGGTTTCACTTTCGAAGAACGGGAAAAGATGACGATGCTGCTGGGGGAAGGATTCATCGACACATTCCGGCATTTCAATCCCGGGCGGACGGAGGCTTATACGTGGTGGTCCTATATGTCGAAAGTGCGGGAGCGCAATATCGGATGGCGGATCGATTATTTCCTTGCATCGGAAAGACTCGCACCTTATTTGCTGGCTGCGGATATCCATTCGCATGTCATGGGCAGCGACCATTGTCCGATCGTGTTGGAGATGGATCTGTCCAAGCAAGAGACGACAGGTGATGAAAAACCGGAAACTTGCGATATTTCCCATGTTTGAGGGGGCGGCAACTCGGAGCGTGTAGCCTGACTCCGGTTTGACCCGGGCCAAGACAACTACAGAACCACCCGGCAATAAATCAAATAAGAAACAGCTTCCGTTCCAGAGAAGGGGCGGAAGCTGTTTCATTTTACAGGTTACACGCTATCTTTAGGGAAAGCGTAGGCATTTTTTCCGGCTTGCAATCCGCTGACGAGCAGCAAAGCAATCGCGACAAATAAAATGGTCATCGGAACTGTCCAATTTCCCGATACATCATGCAAGGACCCGAATAGGACGGGGCCGACCGCTGCCAATGCATAGCCGAATGCTTGCGCCATCCCCGACAGCTCGGCCGCTTGCTGCGGTGTATGGGTGCGCAACGTGAAGAACATCATCGCCAGCCCGAATGCAGCTCCGCCGGCGATCCCGATCAGGATCATCCATAAGGGGGTGAACGCTGCCCCTCCGACCACTACTCCGCCATAACCGAGTACAAACAAAAGGACGACGCCCAGCACGATCGTTCTCTGGCTTTTCACTTTATCCGCCAAAATCGGGATGATGAATGTCATCGGCAACTGGGAGAATTGCAGAAGGGACAACATCCATCCCGCGCGATTTGCCGACATGCCATCCGACTTCAGCACTTCCGGTATCCAGGCGGATGTCGTGTAAAATAACAATGATTGCAAGCCCATGAAAAAAGTGACGCTCCAGGCAATCGGAGAACGCCAGAGGGGCGTGTCTTTGCCGATTGTCTTATTCGTTGCCGGAACGGCCACACGGTTTTTGCTCCGTAACTGCGGAAGCCAGACGATAACGGCGATGAACGCTAAAACGCCCCACACCCCCAACGCCCCTTGCCACCCGAATGATGTCCCGGTCGCGATCGGGACGGCTACACCGGAAGCGAGAGTTGCTGAAATGTTCATGGACATCGAGTAGATCCCGGTCATCAACCCGACATGCAGCGGAAAGCTCAGTTTCAACAAGCTTGGCAGCAACACGTTCCCGAATGCGATGGCGATCCCGATGAGGAACGTCCCGATCAGCAAGGGGGGAGTAGCCCCGAGAGAACGGATGATAGTGCCGGCTAATAAGAGGCAAAGCGAAAAGAACAATGCCTTCTCCAAACCGAACCGTCTGGAAAGTTTCGGGACAAACGGGGAGATGATGGCAAAAGCGAGAAGCGGGATGGTCGTCAGGAAACCTGCCAAAAGGTTGGAAATCCCGGTGCCTTCCCGGATTTGTTCAATGATGGGCCCGACTGAGGTCAACGGCGACCGCAATGTGGATGCAATGCAGACGATGCCGATGATCAACAGCCATAGATGGCCCGGAAATTGTAATTTTCGAGTGGTATGCTGTGCAGTGTTCTGTTTCAATCTGGACCCTCCGTTAGAGACTATGTTTCTTAAAGATAGCATACTAGGGCCGGTTAGGCATCCGTTTCACTCCAACTCGCCTTTTGGAATAAACCGAATCTTTTTATATTTTCGGAGCGGTTGAAAAATGGAACCCACATGATATACTAAACTCATTCTTGAATAGCTTGACCTCATATAATCGCGGGAATAAGGCCCGCCAGTTTCTACCGATCCGCCGTAAACGGATTGACTATGAGAAGCAACAATTAGGAAGATCGTCCTTCGATATGCGGGAACGTTCTTTTCTTTTTCATCTGACGATTCGGCTCGGATGATGTTGTTCCACTCATGGGTATGGCTGGAGCAATATCGCCCGGGCTTTTTTATTTATTTTCATTTTCATAGGGAGGACTCATCGTGAAGTTGTTGCAAGATAAAATTCAGCAGGATGGTAACGTATTGTCGGAAGAAGTGCTGAAAGTGGATTCGTTTTTGAATCACCAGATCGATCCGGAGCTGATGCAGGCGATCGGGAAGGAATTCGCGGACCGGTTCATGGATGCGGGCATCACTAAAATCGTAACGATTGAGTCATCGGGGATTGCACCATCCATGATGGCGGGGTTGTATCTTGGCGTGCCCGTCATCTTTGCCAGGAAGCGCAAGTCCTTGACATTGGTGAACGACTTGTACACGGCAAGCGTCCGTTCGTTCACGAAGCAAGAGACGAATGAGATTTCCGTCTCGAAAGACTTTTTGACGAATGAAGATACGGTATTGTTGATTGACGATTTTTTGGCGAACGGCCAGGCGGCACTCGGCTTGCTGGATATCGTGGAACAGGCGGGGGCCCGTTTGGCGGGCGTCGGCATTGTCATCGAGAAAGGGTTCCAACCGGGCGGCGCCCTTATCCGCGCGCGGGGAATCCGGCTGGAGTCATTGGCGATTGTGGAATCGCTTGATGATGGACAAGTGGCATTCGCCGAGGAGGTACCATCCCGATGAAATCGACGATATTAGGATTCCAACATCTTCTCGCGATGTATGCGGGAGCGGTGCTCGTTCCGTTGATCGTCGGGGGAGCTATCGGATTGGATGCGAAGCAATTGACGTATCTCGTATCCATCGATATTCTCATGTGCGGGTTGGCGACATTCCTTCAGATCATCTCGAACCGCTTCGTCGGAATCGGATTGCCGGTCGTTCTCGGTTGTACATTCACCGCGGTCGGCCCGATGATTTCCATCGGCGATAAATATGGTATTTCTGCCATTTATGGCGCCATCATTGCGTCCGGTTTGATTATCGTCGTCATCAGCAAGTTTTTCGGCAGCCTTGTCCGTTTTTTCCCGCCGGTCGTCACCGGTTCTGTCGTAACAATCATCGGGGTGACATTGATACCCGTTGCTTTGAACAATATGGGAGGCGGCATGGGGGCACCGGATTTCGGTTCGGCGAGCAATATTGCCTTGTCGTTCGGGACTCTTCTCACCATTATTTTAGTCTACCGCTTCTCGACAGGGTTCCTCCGCTCGATCTCCATCTTGCTTGGAATGGTGGCCGGGACGGTTGCCGCGGTGTTCATGGGGGTTGTCAATTTTGCTCCGGTGCAGGAAGCGGCCGTATTCCATATGGTCCAGCCGTTTTACTTGGCGACTCCGACTTTCCATCTGCTGCCGATTCTGATGATGACGTTAGTTGCGATGGTATCGCTTGTCGAGTCGACGGGTGTCTATTTTGCATTGGGGGATATTTGCGAGAAAGATCTGAAACCGAAAGACTTGGAGAGAGGCTATCGGGCAGAGGGGCTTGCTTCCGTAATCGGCGGGATTTTCAGTGCGTTCCCGTATACGACTTTTTCGCAGAACGTCGGTTTGATTCAGATGTCGGGTGTCAAGGCGCGCAGAGTCATCGCGATTACGGCGGGTATGCTGGTCTTGCTTGGGTTCATGCCGAAAATCGCGGCATTGGCCATCATCATTCCGAATGCGGTATTAGGCGGAGCGATGGTTGCGATGTTCGGAATGGTCATTGCGCAAGGCATCAAGATGTTGAGCAAAGTCGTGGCCGATTCCCAGGAGAATGCCATGATCATCGCTTGCTCCATCGGCTTGGGGCTTGGTGTTTCGGTCGTACCCGAACTATTCGCCAAGCTGCCGGAAAGCTTTCAAATCTTGACGAGCAACGGGATTGTGGCAGGAAGCACAGCCGCAATCGGCCTCAATATCATGTTCAATATGATCCCTTCCAGAAAGAGGAAGAAAAAAGAAGCGAAAGAATCAGCAGTCCTGTTGGCGAAACAGGAAGCATGACAAGGTTGGCACCAAGACCGGGGACTTTCCGGCCTTGGTGTTTTTTGATGCTAATTTCCGTTATGAATCTGTGGGGCGCATGCTATACTAATGAGATACGTCACCATATGGATTTTCGAATGAAAGAGGGTGGGCCTTGGTGATTACATTGACAGTGGCCGATATCGTCCGCCGGTTCCCGGTGGAAGTGCTGGTCGGCGAAGACCATCTGCACCGTGTCCTGAAAAAAACGAAGGTGAGACGGCCAGGCTTGGAGTTCTTGGACAAATTCGATTTTATTGCGAAAGATCACGTCCAAATACTCGGAAAGAATGAAATCAATTACTTGCATACGCTTTCCGATGAGGAGTGCAAACTGCGCATTCAAAATATCGTCTATTATGATCCGCCATGCATCATTATCACATCACAGCAGGAGGAGCCGCTCGGGCTTCGCCAGTTTTGTACGGAGGAGAATATCCCGGTTCTCCGGACGCCGGATTCGACAACCGAAATGAGCGCGAAATTGGATGCTTACGCCGTGAAGGCGATGGCACCCGAGATTGCCATCCATGGGGTCTGTGTCAACGTTGCGGGGATCGGTGTTTTATTGCGCGGCAAGTCGGGCGTCGGCAAGAGCGAGACAGCCCATATCCTGATCGGGCGGGGGCATCGGCTCGTAGCCGATGATATCGTCGTGTTGAAGAAGCTGAGCCCGCAAACATTGCTCGGTACCCATGATGAAAAAAACAAGGAATTTCTTGCCCTGCGCAGCATCGGTCTGCTGAATGTCGTGCGGCTTTACGGGCGTGCCGCTTTCCAGGAGGAGACCCGCATCGCGCTCGATATCGAGTTGACGGAGTGGCAGGAGAACAGCTTGAACAACGAGCTGGAAGTCGATACGAAATACAAGACGTACTTGGATGTGCCCGTTCCGCATATCCAGATCCAGTTGCAGCCGGGGCGGGATGTCGCCGGTCTGATCGAGGCGGCCGCAAATAACTGGTATTTGCAGCAGCAAGGCTACAGCGCGGCGGAGGAGTTCATGAAACGGCTGGAGTCGGAATTTGCGAAAGACGAACACAAGCAATGAAAAAGAGAGGGCCTCTGGGAAGGAAAGGGTGCTCTTTTCGCGAGCAAAACAGTAATAGGAAAACAAATAGGGGCTGTCCGAAAAGTCCAGGCACAGAGTTGGATACCAGCAAAAAGCAAGGGCGCCGGGAGACTCCTGCGGGAAAGCCGGCCGACGAGACCCCGCACGGCTGTAAGCCGGAGGAGGCTCGTCGGCTGGCCCGCGGAAAGCGACCAGAGCCCTTGCTATTTGCGTGTTTAACCGGAAAATCCACTTTCTGGACAGCCCCTTGTTTTTTAATATATAACTCAACTTTCGCACCGACAAAATTAGTACCAGCAATAGAAAGTAGGGAGTAATTAAAATGATTGAAGATACCCGTACATTTCCCGTACTTGAGACTAAAAGGTTACTATTAAGAAAAGTTACAGAAGAGGATGCGAACAGCATTTTGAACTATCTGTCTGATGAAGAGGTGATGAAATATTATGGGCTGGAACCTTTTAAATCGATTAACGATGCGTTAGATGAGATCTCATGGTATCAGTCAATACAAAACGACAAAACGGGTATTAGATGGGGAATCACTTTAAAAGAGCAAGGAATTGTTATTGGCAGTTGCGGTTTTCATAACTATGTTTCGCAGCATTTCCGTGCAGAAATAGGCTTTGAATTGAGTAAAGCACAGTGGAGGAAAGGCATAGCAACTGAAGCGGTTGAAGCTATAATAAGTTACGGATATGAACATATGAATTTTCAACGACTAGAAGCATTAATCGAGCCGCCTAATCTCTCATCACAAAAGTTAGTAGAAAAATTAGGTTTTATTAGAGAAGGATTATTAAGGAATTATGAGTTTACAAATGGGAAATTCGATGATTTATACATGTATTCTTTGTTGAAGCAAGACTTTGATAAAATCAAGCCTGCTTTAATGCAAAATTCATCAATCAAAAACAAATGACGAGCACCTAAGGCCAGACAATAAAAAGCAGGGCGAATTCATAAAAGAATTCCCCTGCTTTTTTATAAGATTTCATCAGTTCTGCTCTCCAATAGAAAGGGTGCGGAACCTCTCTTTTCTATTGTTCATCCAAAGTCGACGTATTTTCCGCAGTTTCAGTGGACCCTTTCAAGAACGCGTTCAACGCATCGATGTTTTGTTGGAAATCGATGTCCAGTACATCCCCGACATTTGTTTCGAGATCCCGGTAGGAATGGTCCACAGGGATGCGGAGCGTCTCGATGCCGTTCGACTTCTTGTCAAGCAGCCCTTTTGCGATGGACAGCATCGTCATCTTATCGACATTTGTATCGATATACGCTTCCGCGGCTCCGAGCAGTTTCGGCAAGTTCATGATATTGTGCATGCCGACCGCTTCCTCTTTGAGCTTGGAGAGGGCTTCCTGTTGCCGTTCGACGCGGCCGAAATCGCTCATCCGATCATGTCGGAAGCGGACATACCCTAATAATTCATCCCCGTGCAGCGTTTGCTGCCCCGGCTGTAACGTCATTCCGATTCCATGCTGCATTTTATATGGAATGTCGACCTCGATGCCATCGGGCGCCAAAATGTCGACCAGCTTCGGGAAGCCGTTAAAATCGACGATCGTATAATAATGGACATCGAGACCGAAGTTTTCCTTGATCGTCTGGCGGACGAGCTCCGGACCTCCCAAGGAGAAGGCGGCGTTCATCTTCTGCTTGCCGTAGCCCGGAATGTCGACATATGTATCCCGCATGATCGAAATCAGCTTGAGCGCCCCCGTTTTTTGGGCATAATGGGCAACCATCAAGGTGTCGGACCGCCCTCCGTTCTCATTGGCCCGGGCATCCGACCCGAGAAGGAGGACATTGATTTCCCCATATTGCGGCTCCGGCCCTTCGAATAAATCAAATTCGGAAGATTGCTCCTTCAACGTGCTGTCGCCCGCCAATGACTGTCCCTGCTTAAATTGGTCGACCCAATAGAAAGCGCCGATCCCTATCAATAAAGCGAGCAGCAGGAAACTGATACCGAGCCATTTCCTTTTCTTCCGCTTTTTATATTGTTGTCTTTTCATTCTTACAACCACCATTCTCACTAAATGTCATCCAATCCCCTTGTATAGGACGCGGACAGGGGGAAAAAGTTTTAAATGATTGATATGCGAAACACTTTTCTTTACAACCCTATCAAGAAATGTAATCGAATACAATCTAATTTTATTTGCAATCCTTGGTACTTATGTTTATCGGCAGCGCCGGAACGGGGAAACAGACAAGGAGAGATGGGAAAGGGAGGAATCAGTTTGAGACAAGCAGCGACTTTGGAGGAACTGTTGGAATTTGCGGAGCAGGAGTCCGCGGACGAGCGGGAAGGCCATACGTTTATCAACCAAGCCGATTGGGTCGAGGAGGAGACGGTCCTGACCGACGAAGATACAGGGGGCGCCCTGCCGCTCCAACTGATCCGGCTCATCGTCCAAAGTGCCAAGCACGCAATCTATTATGAATATCCTTTCAGTGAACCGGCGGAATTGGAAGACATGAACTACCAACTGGACCCCGTTTTTACAAGGTTCCCAAGGGTAGTGCTCAATCGGGAGGAGATGGACCGGAAGAAGGAAGAATGCCAGGAATGAAAAGCAGGGGGCTGTCCGATAAGTCAGTGAGAAACTGGCTTAATCGGATAGCCCCGTTTTTTAGGTTATGGTAGGAAAATCGTTCAGGAACGGCGACGCCCACGGAAAGGGAGCCTTCCTGAACGATTTTCCGGGTTTCAGGACAGCTTTATATTTCAACTTATCATTTCCAAGGCAAGAGCTTGTTTTCCAACCATTGTAAGAGCCGGTTGAATGTCAGGCCGAGGATGGATAGGACGAGAACGCCTACCATCAATTTGGAAGTGATCATGAGATTTCCGTAATGCAGTACCATGGAACCGATCCCGCTTTGCGCCGCGATCATTTCCGCTGCGACCAACAGGAGCAGGGAAGTCCCCGCTGCCAGCTTCAAACCGGCGAAGATCATCGGCAAGGCACCGGGCAGGATCACTTTCCGGATGACATTGAAATGGTTCGATCCAAAGGTGATCGCTGCTTTGATCAAAATCTGATCGACGTTCCGCACCCCGGAATAGGTGTTGATGACGACCGGGAAAAATACGCCCAGCGCGATGATGGTCACTTTGGACAGCTCGCCGATGCCAAGCCACAGAACGAACAATGGCAGTAAGGCGATTTTAGGAATCGGATACAAAGAGTAGACGATGGGCGTCCCGATAGCATCCACCCATTTGGAAAATCCGAGCAGAAGGCCGACGATGATGCCGACCGTGGAACCGATCAGATAGCCGACTCCGATCCGGTACAGACTCGGACCCAGGTTTCTCGTGATTTCCCCGCTGACGAGCATATCCCAGCCCGTCGTGACAATTGCCGACGGAGCGGGGAGGAACAGCGGGGAAACGATTTTCAGGCTGCACACGATTTCCCAAAGGATGATCAAGCCGACGAGCCCGAGTACGGAAGCGTAGATCGGGACCTTTTTTTCCAAAAAGGCGACTCGGTTGGTGATTGTTTTTTTCTGATGTGCCATCGATTTTTCACTCCTTCAAGGCTTCGACGGCATCATGGCGGATCATTTGCCAGATTTCTTCCGAATACCGTTCAAATTGTTCCCGATGTTGTTCTTCGCCTCTGCCCATCTTAGGCAAATCGATGGGGATGATGCTTTTGATGCGTCCCGGATGCCTCGACAGCACGATGACGCGGTCGGCCAAATAGACCGCCTCCTGGATGTTATGCGTGACATACAGCGTGCTCAGCTGGGTCCGGTTCCAGATCGTCAGCAATTCCTCCTGCATCAGCGTCCGTGTTTGGGCATCCAGAGCGGAGAAAGGCTCGTCCATGAGCAGCAAGTCCGGCTCGACCGCCAACGCCCGGCCGATTCCGACCCGCTGCTTCATGCCCCCGGAGAGCTGCTTCGGATAAGCATCCTTGAAATCCGTCAAGCCGACCATGTCGATGTAATAGTCCGCTTTTTCCTTGATTTCCTGTTTGCTGACCTTCCGTTCCTCCAGACCGTAAATGACGTTTTGATAAACGGTCCGCCATGGAAAGAGCGCTATTTCCTGGAAGACGATCGCCAAATTCGGATCCTTCTCGATCCCTTCAAAATAGACCGACCCGGTAGTAGGGGATAATAATCCCCCTACAATGTTGAGCAAGGTCGATTTCCCGCATCCGCTTGGTCCGACCAGGACGACAAACTCCTTCTCGTGGATGGTGAAATTAATATTCTCCAAGGCTGTTGTAACTTCTTTCTTGGTGTTGGTGAATGTCTTTCCGACATCATCAATGACAATCTTCATCTACATCACTTCCCTAAGTCTTGCAAAGCTTCTTCCAACAGCTCCGTATTGACGATTTCGCTCGGATCAATGGAATCGACCAATTTTTCCTTCACATACCAATCGACCTGCGTCTGGATATCGGTGTCGAGCAGCTTTCCGTCCCGGTCCATATATGGAAGTCCCAATTTGATGAGTTCCGGCTCTTGGTCGGTATATTTCGCGATGATTTCGATCACTTCCTCATAATTTTCCCCCGGAACGATTTCATCGCCTTCTTTTGTCAAGACGGCATCATAATAATAGCGCGTCGCTTTCGCATAAGCTTTCAGGAACTTGACAGCTGTCTCTTTGTCGTCGGCGAATGCTTGGGAGAAGAAGATCCCGGAAGTCTGATAATCCATTTCATCCCCGACTTGGGCGATGACTTTTCCATAGCCTTCCTTCACGACACGCGATACGTTCGGCTCATTCAAAAGGACGGCATCCACCTGTTTGCTTTGCAACGTCTCCATCAAGCCCGGAATGCTGTTCACCGGCACCAATTCAACGTCCGCTGTTGTCAAACCATGCAATTCAAGCAATTGGCCCGCCATGTAGTGGTACGTCGAACCCGTTTGCGTGATTCCAATTTTCTTGCCTTTCAAATCTTCGATCGAAGCTGCATCCGAATCGCTTGGGACCAATACCGCAGTGGATGAATAGCCTGCCTGCTCCCGGCCCTTATCCGCGACAATCAATAACTTCTCTCCGCCGGCCACCATATTATAGAGGCTCGCTGTGATTCCGGTCGCACCGACATCGATATCTCCGCTCGTCGTGGCAACTGAAATAGGCTGGGCCGCTTCAAACCACTTCTCTTGCGCATCGATGCCTTCCTCCTCGAAGAAGCCTTTCTCCAATGCGATGAATAATGGAGCGGAGCTCGTCAGTTTGAGCATTCCGATATCCACCTTTTTGTTTTCGGCGGATGGGCTTTCCTCCGGAGTGCCTTCCGATTTTTGGACATCCCCTGTCGAAGCGGAATCCGATCCTGCATCTTTACCGCACGCTGCTAAGGCGAATGCCAACAGGATGACGGAAAAAAGTGCATACCAAAACTTTCTTCTCATTTTTGTTTCCCCCCATCTATGTAGTCAGTGAGATCTTCTTGTATGTACAACTAGGAGCTCACCTTATTAGGATACCATAAAACGTTGTGAAAATTGTTGGATAGTTTGAATTGATTGTCGAATAAAGGGATAGGAAAAAGGCCGGAGAGCATTCCGCATCTCCGACCTTTTGCTAGTTTGATCATGGAGTTGTCTCTGTTGTCGTGCCTTCATCAGGCGTGGCGTCCGGAGTCGTTGTAGCGCCTCCATCCGGCGTCGTTTCATTCACGTCCATGTCGATATTCGTATCGGTGCCGTCATCCACATCGGCTGGCGGGTTATCGACATTTACGTCGACGTCATCAGGATCGTTATCGTCCGCACAAGCGGCAAGCATGCTGACTGATAATATAGTGGCGGCTCCGAGTTTCAGCCATCTCTTATTTTCCGGTTTTGCTAGTTTCAATGAAATCTCCTCCAAAAGTAAAATGATTTTCAAGGTGCTACTTACTGGTTACCCCGGATTTCACCCTTTCAATCACTACACTTACATGACAGGAGTGTTTCAATTTAATCGGAACTAGAGACGATGCTCAGAATACTTGTTTGCATGGACATGTTGCGTGGCAGCTTCCATCATTTGTGGATCGACCGGTTTCTGGTAGGCTCTGATGGAGTCTTGGAGCTGTTCCTCTGTCCGTGCGCCGATCAGGGCGGTGGCCACGGTTTCGTCTTGCAGCGCGAATGCGATGGCGATCGCATGCAGATCGGCGCGGTCTGTAGACAAAGAGGCGATGGTCTGTTGCAAGCCCGCAGCATCATAGTCTAGGAACCCGTCCAGCTTCCGGGCTCTCGCCAATCCTTCATCCGTCAACAAGCCTTTTGCGAGCGTCCCGCGGGCAATGACGGAAGCGCCCCGGTCCCGGATCATCGGCAGCCATTCTTCCGGCCTGCGATCGAGCAGGCTATATTGCATCATGACCGAAACGGCCGAACTGCCATCGAGGAAGCGTTTGATGACGGTCGGGCGTATGGAAGAAATCCCATAGTGACGAATCAAGCCCTCTTTTTTCAAACTTTCAAACGCCTCGATCGTTTCCTCGGCATCGTCCTCCATCGTTCCGCCATGCAATTGATACAGATCGATATAGTCGGTACCGAGCCGCCGTAGACTGTCTTTCACCGCACTGACGATATGCCGTTTCGTCGGATTCCAAGACCAGCCGTTGCCGTCCGGGTTCAGCCGGTTTCCGACTTTCGTCGCCAGGATGATATCTTCCCGCCTGTTTTTCAGCGCATAGCCGACGAGTTCTTCATTTTTCCCGCCATCGTATAGATCGGCCGTGTCGAAAAAGGTAATGCCCGCATCGAGAGCGGCATCGATGATCCGTTTGGATTCCTGGAAGTCGTCAGGCAACGACATGCAGCCGAGCCCCAATTCCGAAACGGTCAACCCGCTCTGGCCCAATTCTCTTTGATTCACATAAATGCACCTCCCGTTTCCTCCATGGTACAATGTGCATATGGCAAATGAAAGAAGTTCGCAGTCGAAAGGATGAAGGATTTGGAGGCATATGAGGAAAAGACGGTAACGGGGGAGACGTTGTATGAAGGGAAGGTCATTTCGCTCCGGGTGGAAGAAGTGGAGTTGCCGGATGGCAAGCGGGCTACCCGAGAATTGGTCCGTCATCCGGGCGCGGTGGCGATCCTGGCAATCACTTCTGAAGGTAAGCTGGTGTTCGTCGAACAATACCGCAAGGCACTGGAGCGGTCGCTTATTGAAATCCCCGCAGGAAAAATCGACCCTGGGGAAGCCCCTGAAGTGACGGCTGTCCGTGAATTGGAGGAAGAGACGGGCTACGGTGCCCGTGAGTTCACTTTCATCCAGTCCTTTGCCACCTCTCCGGGATTTGCGGATGAGGTGATTCATCTTTACTTGGCGAGGGATTTGTATCCGATTGAAAATCCGGCAGCGGGGGATGAGGATGAATTTATCAATCTAATGGAAGTATCGCTTGCCGAAGCGGAGGAAATGATGGCCGACGGTGCCATCTTTGACGCCAAAACGGCATTCGCCGTCCTGTATGCAAAAAATCTATTGAATACATGACCTATTTTCGGCCGGACAAGCATATGTTGTACAAACTATGCGGAGGTGCAGGCCTATGGTCCGTTCATTGTCATTCATCCATTTGTTCGTCATACTAGCGGTCGGGTATATCGGAGGGGCGCTGTTGTTCCGCGAGGTATCTTCCGAGGCCGCGGAGAGATGGATCTCCTTTTACGATTTGCGGGTCGTCGGGGGGCAGGATGCGGGTGCGATCAGGCCGATTGGGGTTTTTGTGTTCTTTTATACACTGGCGTATATTTTTTCGAGAATCCGGCAAACCCGCCCCTTGGTTTTATTCACAGGGGCTTTGAAAAGTGTTTTTTTCGGGCTGGCGTCGTCCTATTTGCTCGGGTCGGGGATGAAGATGCTTGACTATACGGTGTGGTGGTTCCCGTTCCAGTTCATCTCCTGTTTCCTGTTCCTATTGTATTGCACGGTGCTTTGTCCTCCTTATTTTATGCGCCCGACGATCGGAAAAAGACGCAATCCGCGTGCTTTGCCGATCCTGCTCCTATTGTCCGCTGTCGTCCTGGCATCTGAAATGCTCGTCTTCTATTGGATTATCCGATAGGTCCGAAGAGGAGGTGGTTTCCTTTCGGTTGTCATACGGAAAGCCCTTTTGATATAATGAAGTCAGTTTGAGGGGGGCGTCGTATGGAGAGCCGGATCGATCGTATAAAGAAACAACTGCATGGGGCCAGCTATAAGTTGACGCCTCAGCGGGAAGCGACAGTGAGAGTGCTCCTGGAGTATGAGGAGGACCATCTTAGCGCGGAAGACGTTTTCCTGCTAGTGAAGGAGAAAGCGCCGGAGATCGGTCTTGCGACTGTGTATCGTACATTGGAATTGCTGACAGATCTTAAAATAGTCGATAAAATCAATTTCGGGGACGGGGTTTCCCGTTATGACCTTCGGCAAGAAGGGGCTGACCACTTCCATCACCACCTGATCTGCATCGAATGCGGAACAGTGGATGAAATCCAGGAAGACCTCCTGGGAGAAGTGGAAAAAGTCGTGGAAAGCCGTTTTGAATTTGCCGTAAAAGACCATTGGCTGACATTCCATGGCATCTGCAAAAGATGCCGGTCCGATAAGGATGAACAGGAAGATAAGGAAGAGTGAGGAAAAGGGATGGCGTGCGCTGTCCCTTTTGTCATTTGATGAAAGGGGGAAGGGGCATGAGTACATACTATAGAGCGGAACATCCCCGACTGCGATGAAAGACGCCCGCTTTGCACTGGAAGATTACATCCATTTCCTGCAGGTGGAACGTCAGCTTTCATCCAATACGATCAGCTCGTATCGACGGGATTTGACCGAGTACATCCAGTCGATGGAGGAAGCGGGACATCCGTCCATCAATAAGGTGGACCGTACGGCGATCATCGGCCATCTGCAACGGTTGAAAGCGGAAGGAAAGTCGGCGAGGACGATATCCCGGCATATTTCGTCGATCCGTTCCTTTCACCAATTCCTATTGCGGGATCAGGTGACGGACCAGGATCCGACGGTCCATCTTGAGTTGCCGAAGATTGAACAGAAGTTGCCGCGGGTCCTATCGATAGATGAGATCGACCGGCTGATCCAAGCGCCGGATGCTGCCACATTGCAAGGGAAACGGGATGTGGCGCTGTTGGAGTTATTATACGGAACCGGCATGCGGGTCAGCGAGCTGATCGGGCTCGATATGCAGGACATCCATTTATCGATGGGGTTTGTCCGTGTGTTCGGCAAGGGGGGGAAAGAGCGGATCATCCCGCTCGGCCGGAGTGCCATCCAGGCGGTGCAATGCTATGTGGAGGAAGTGCGTCCGCAATTCACGGAGAAGCAGAGGAATGTGGAGGCGTTATTCGTCAATATGCAAGGTTCGCGGCTGACCCGGCAAGGCTGTTGGAAGATTTTGAAGGGGCATGCCTTGAAAGCGGGTATACAAAAAGAACTGACGCCCCATATATTGCGGCATTCCTTCGCAACGCATCTCATCGAGAACGGGGCCGATCTGCGGGCGGTCCAGGAAATGCTCGGCCATGCGGATATTTCCACGACACAAATCTATACGCATGTCAGCAAATCCCGCTTGAAGGAAGTGTATGTGAAATTTCACCCGCGTGCATGACGCAATTGGGGTGCAATGAAAATGGGAGGGACAACAAATGGGTAAACATCGGTTTCAGCGGATCCATCTGATCGTGTTGGATTCAGTAGGCATCGGGGAAGCGCCCGACGCGCATCTTTTCGGCGATGAGGGGGCGCATACGCTAGGCCATATCGCAGAAGCGATGGGCGGATTGGATATGCCGAATATGGCGCAGCTCGGCCTGGGGAACATCGCGGACATCCAAGGGATTGCCCCCGAAGCGGATCCCCGCGGCTTTTACACGAAGATGCAGGAAGCTTCTGTCGGGAAAGACACGATGACCGGCCATTGGGAGATCATGGGGCTCCGGATCGACCAACCGTTCAAAGTGTATCCGGACGGGTTCCCGCCAGAGCTGATAGCAGAGCTGGAGCAGCGGACGGGCCGGAAAGTGATCGGCAATAAACCCGCAAGCGGGACCGCCATCATCGAGGAGCTCGGGCAAGAGCATATGGAAACGGGAGCGCTCATCGTCTATACGTCCGCCGATCCGGTCCTTCAGATCGCGGCGCACGAAGACATCATCCCGATCGAGGAACAGTACCGGATCTGTGAAATCGCCCGGGAATTGACATTGCAGCCTGAATTTTTGGTCGGGCGCGTCATCGCAAGGCCTTTTATCGGGGAACCGGGGCATTTCATCCGGACGACCAATCGCCATGACTATGCGTTGAAGCCGTTTGGGCGGATCGTCATGGAGGAGCTGGAAGATGCGGGCTACGATGTCATTGCAATCGGAAAGATTTCGGATATTTACAATGGCGCCGGGGTGACGGAAGCGGTGCGGACGGTCAGCAATATGGACGGTGTCGATAAATTGCTCGATGTCATGAAAAGAGATTTCAACGGCATCAGTTTCGTCAATTTGGTGGATTTCGATGCGTTGTTCGGCCACCGGCGCGATCCGGTCGGATATGGAAAGGCGCTGCAGGAATTCGATCGCCGGTTGCCTGAAATCGTCGCAGGGATGCGGAGCGGTGATCTGCTCATCATTACGGCGGATCACGGCAATGACCCGGTGCACGCCGGAACGGACCATACCCGGGAATACGTGCCGCTGCTCGTTTATTCGCCTTCGATTTCCAAGGGCGGTGCCTTGCCATTGCGGGAAACCTTCTCGGATATCGGCGCCACGATTGCGGAAAACTTCGGTGTGGAAATGCCGGAAAACGGGACCAGTTTTTTACGTTTGATTGAAGAAAAGGTGTGATGGATTTGGTCAGAATGGTGGATTTGATTGCGAAAAAGAGGGATGGGGCACCGCTTTCCGAGCAGGAGATCCGGTTTTTCATCGATGGCTATACAGCGGGGACGATTCCGGATTACCAGGCAAGCGCGTTGCTGATGGCGATTTATTTCAAGGGGATGACGGCCAAGGAGCAAGGGGATTTGACGAAAGCGATGGCGGAGTCCGGGGATCAGATCGACTTGAGTCCGATCGAGGGGATCAAAGTCGATAAGCATTCCACGGGCGGTGTGGGGGACACCACGAGCCTTATTTTGATTCCCCTGGTGGCGGCATGCGGTGTCCCGGTCGCGAAGATGAGCGGGCGGGGACTCGGCCATACCGGCGGGACGATCGATAAGCTGGAAGCCATCGCCGGGTTCCATACGGAGTTGACCGAGGCGCAGTTTGCCCGCCAAGTGAATGACATCCGGCTCGCTGTCATGGGGCAGAGCGGCAATTTGACTCCGGCGGATAAGAAGCTGTATGCGCTGCGCGATGTGACGGCGACAGTGGACAGCATCCCGTTGATCGCGAGCTCGATCATGAGCAAGAAGATCGCGGCGGGAGCGGATGCCATCGTCCTGGACGTGAAAACGGGAAACGGCGCTTTCATGAAGACGGAGGAAGACTCTGTCGCCTTGGCGGAAGCGATGGTTGCAATCGGCCATCAAACCGGCAGACAGACGATGGCGGTCATTTCGGATATGAGCCAGCCGCTCGGATTTGCGATCGGCAATGCGCTCGAAGTGGCGGAAGCGATTGAAACGCTGAGAGGGGAAGGGCCGGCGGACTTGACGGAATTATGCCTCGTCCTCGGCAGCCGGATGGTCGTGGCCGGCGGGAAGGCGGCCTCGATCGAGGAGGCGCGTGCCAAATTGGAGCAGGTGATGCGGGACGGTTCCGCTTTGGAACGGTTCGAAAGACTGATCGAGGCGCAAGGGGGAGACCCGGCAATTGTCGCGGATCCTGCGCTGTTGCCTTCCGCTGCCTATCAGATCGAAGTGCCTTCGCCCGCTTCCGGATTCGTTGTACATATGGATGCGGACAGCCTCGGAGTGGCCGCCATGCTGCTCGGTGCCGGCCGGGCGACAAAAGAGGATGCCATCGATCTGGCAGTCGGCGTCGTCTTGAAGAAAAAGATCGGGGATCCGGTGGAGCAAGGGGAACCCCTCGCCATCATCCATTCCAATAAACAGGATGTGGCTCCATCTATGACGATGATACAGCAGCACATCCAGATCGGTCCTTCGAAAGTGGAGGCCCCGCCATTGATCGGGAAACTGATTGGGGGATAGAGGTAAGCTTTGAATGAAATAAAAAAGGGAACGGGGGTATGTCACTACACCCGTTCCCTTTTTGGCACTCTATTTTTCAAGGCAATTATCATTAATTCGCAGTATAATCGCCGTCCACAAGAAGGGGTGTACCATAGTGAAGGAAAGACCGTCAAGTGCAGGGCTTTATCAACTAAAACCTCCCTTTTCTGACTAATCTGATTTCGTTCAATGAATTAACAGAGGACCATTTACTCAAAATCGTCAAGGCGATGCTCGACGATTTGGAAGAAGCGATTGAAAAAAGTGATATCACGATAATTGTGTCGGTGACAGTCACCGAATTTTTTATGTCATGTATCCTTTTCCCCTGTTCATTTCTATATAACTGATGAATCGACTGATCACAGACGAGGGGGAATCGAAATGGAAATGGATAGAGGTTGGTTGAAATTGCATCGGATATTGAAGGACAAGCCGATCTGGAAAACCTCGAGGCCGGAGCAGCAATCCGTCTTGATAACGTTGCTCATGATGGTGAATTACGAGGAAAAAGAATGGGAGTGGAAAGGGGAGAAGTATTTGGTAAAACCGGGGCAAGTTGTGACATCGCTCGCCAGTCTTGCGAAAGAATGCGGCGATCATGTATCCGTGCAGAACGTCCGGACGGCCTTGAAGCGATTTGAGAAATACGGATTTCTAACAAATGAATCCACAATGAGAAACCGGCTCATCACCATTACGAACTGGCAGTTTTATCAGCAAAATGGCAGCGGTCCGGCAAAGGGACTAACAAAGAGCGAACAAAGTCCTCGCAAAGAGCTAACAACTACTAAAGAAAGCAAGAAAGAAAAGAAAGCAAGAAGAAATGATTTCCTGCCGAACCGGCAAGTGACGGAATTCAAATTGGATCTGACGAAGGGGGAATCGTGGTGATTGCAGAAAGAGCGGTCCTTGGCTCGATGCTGAAAGAGAATTATTTGATCGACGATTCGGGTTTGGCTGTCTCCCAGTTTACAAATCCGGTCCACAAAATGATTTTCCAAACAATGAAGGAGCTGTCGGCAAACGGGAAATCCGTCGACTACATCACCTTGCTCATGTCCTGCAACCCGCAAGATGTCGGAGGGGCAAATTATGTACAAAGTTTGACGAACTTTGCGCAGATCGATAAATTCGACGACCATCTCGAAGTCATGCTCGACGTATGGAGGGAGCGCGAGAAGCAAAATGTGCTGCATATCGCGACGCAGGAAAATTGGTCGATTGACCGCATCATGAGCGAACTGGAGGCGCTGACCGGCAATCGGGCAAGCGACCATTCGTCGATTTCCGATTTGCTCGTCAGCGTCTACGATGACCCGTACATCAAAAAGGAGAGGGCGGAAGGCGCAACGACAGGGATCGATGCTTTGGATAATATGACAAACGGTTTCCAGGACGGCGAATTGACCATCGTCGCGGCACGGCCCAGCATGGGGAAGTCGGACATCATGCTCCATATCGCGAAGCATGCCGGATGGAAGAACCGCTTGCCGATCATCTTCTCGCTTGAAATGTCCGCTTCGAGCTTGCGGGACCGCCTGCTCGCCTCGACCGGAAGCTTCTCGAGAGCCCGAATGCGCGACCCCTATACGTTGTTGAATGAACCCCAAAAAGCCGCTTGGCCGAAAACGGTCGGCATCTTGGCGGAAACGAACATCCAATTCTTCGACCGCAGCAAACAGACCGTCGCGGAAATGCGGATGAAAGTGCGGAAGATGATCCACGAATACCCGCGCCTGAAGCCCGTCATCTTCATCGACTACTTGACGCTTATCCATTCCGAGGACAACAGCAGCAACATGCACCTGCAAATCTCGCAAATCACGAAGGACTTAAAAGCGATGGCGCGTGAATTCAATTGCCCGGTCATCACACTCGCCCAGCTAAGCCGTGCCGTCGAACAGCGGAACGACAAGCGGCCGCTCATGTCCGACCTGCGCGAATCCGGCTCGATCGAGGAAGATGCCGACGTCATCCTTTTCCTCTACCGCAACGCGTACTACACGAATGACGACACCGACAGCACGATGGAGCTGATCGTCTCGAAAAACAGGAACGGCCCGGTCGGAACAGCCGTTGCAGCGTACAACAAATATACGGGGGAGGTAGTGGGAGTCGGAACAAACCGTGAAGGGATTGCTTTATGATGCCGCCATCCATCATTTCGAGAGCTGAAACGGCGGGCGGTGAAGTTTCGACCTATCCTTCAATAAGGTATAATGAAGGGAAATGAATGAAGAGAGTGGGTGGGTTTAGTGGAACCAATTAGGATTGAAAATCATGAAGTGAAAAAGGCGATTCAATCCGGGCATCCTTATATTCAGGTAGATGCGAAAACGTATCTGTTGATGGAAGTGGAAGAAGTAAATGAGTATGTGCCTTATATAGTTACGGACCTCGAGGAGGAAAAGCGGCTAAGGGCGGCGCTGGATAAAACAAATCCAATTTTATCGGAAGACGAAATCAAAACAATGTTAGGAATGGATTCATGAAGGTAAGCTGGCGAAGATCGGCCATCGAATCATTGTTAGAATTGGATCAATGGCGGGAAGCGATAGAGTTACCGGGCATTGCACCTCTTCTAAAAAACACTATACAAACGTATTTCCAAGAACAAGATTTAGCTTTCTAAATTCCAGGCCGACCGGTTTACCTTCAACAAGAGCAAATTGATTTGCGAATGGTATTACTAGCAATTGGCAAGTCGGTCCGTATAAGGTTTTCTATCAGGTGAAAGACAAAACTATAGAAATATACTTGGTTCGGCATTCTAGGCAGAGGCGGGTGGAAGAATGCGTGAACTAGGAGTAGACGTTCATGATTACGAATAACATTCAGCATTGAAACACTTTTAAAGTTCGTAATGGGCTTTGAAGGTGTTTTTTGTTGCTTAGGAAATTATAAAATTTTGACCTGTGGATAACTGTTCGATAAAATGTTCGTATACTCGAAGGGACTGAGACGCGATGAGAGGGACTAGTGGAGTCATCAAAAGAATACTGAAAGACCATTTCGATGGGTTTTGGCAAATGCACTCTACCTTGTTTCCAGAAGCTTATCGAGAGGATATAAAAGAAACCGTCCTGAAAACAATCCGTTGTGGATCCTCGGATGTCGGATATGCGAGATATGAATGTCTGGGTTGTGAAGGGAATCCATCTCCTGTCATTGTCTGTTTCACATGCAAGAGCCGCTTTTGTAATAAGTGTGGAAAGAAATATACGGATGACTGGTCCACCAAACAGCAGGACTTAATCTTTAATGTGCCGCATCGCCACATGGTATTCACCATTCCCGAGGAACTTCGGAATATCTTTTTCCACGACCGCAAAAAATTGAATGAGTTGAGTAGACAGGTAGCCGGGGTCTTCCAATTCTATTATCGTCGTAAAAGCAGGAAGCGCAACCTACAAGCCGGGGTGATCACGGTCATCCATACGTTCGGAAGGGATCTGAAGTTCAATCCACATATACATGCCCTAGTGACGGAAGGGGCGATTGATAATCGGAATGAATGGTGTTCAAGTGATTTCATTCCCTATGAATTCTTACGGAAATCCTGGCAAAAGGTGCTACTCGATTTAATGAAGAAGTGGTTTCCCGATCACCCAAAGGCCCAGGAATTAATCAATGATTTATATAGGCGATATCCGAAAGGATTCTATGTGAACGCAGAACAGAAAATGAAGGATGCCAAAGGGGCAGCCAAATACATAGGCAGATACTTGGCGAGACCGGCCATCGCCGAATATCGCATTGTCGGATACGATGGGAAGGAAGTCGAGTTCTGGTATGAAGATCATAAAACAGGGAAACGGGTGGACGTGAAGCAGTCGGTCTATCGATTCCTGTTCAATATTTTACAGCACATCCCACCAAAACACTTCAGAATGGTGGGCCGTTTTGGGTTGTATAGCAGAAGATCGTATCAGAAGGCAAATCAAATTCTAAGCCTTTATGCCTTCATGCGGACAAAACAACTTTCCATGCTTTTGGAAAGAAGGAAAAAGAGAAAAACATATCGGGAACGGATGAGAGAGGCTTTTGATCAGGATCCGTTTATTTGCCCGTGTTGCCATCGGGAGATGGACTTGGTGGAGATTTGGCATGCTGATTATGGAATCCTGTATCATTATATGGAGGGCATGAAAATTATTAAAAGATGGGAGAAGTCGGAGGATGCCAACAGACGAAGAGCTGGATGAACTGAATCGGGCATTTTTACAATCATTAGAAGAGGATGACCCGTTCGGATTGAACGAAAAAATAAGTACGATTGAATTTAAGTGTCGGGATTGTCAGGAATTAGATGACGTTCCCGATTTTGTAGTGGCAGACTTTCAGGTCGACTTAAAACAGAACGAAGAAGTCGAGATTGAATGTCCTTTTTGTGGTGGGACCATGCATAGAGCGAAAAAAATCCCAAGTGAATCGATTTCACCTGGGACGGGGACAGAGGCGCTTTAGCGCTTTTGTTCTTGCAAATAAATACCAACATCATCACAGATTCCATTGAGGCCCCAAGCGTTCATTGATATGATAAGCATAGGACAAACTATATGCCTGAATTTGTGAGGAAAGTAGGAGTCGATATGTCAACAGCAAACATCGGATTTGAAGAAAATCTGTGGTTAATGGCGGACAAGCTTCGTGGGAGCATGGATGCTTCTGAATATAAAAATGTTGTACTTGGATTGCTGTTTTTGAAATATGTCTCGGATTCGTTTGAGGAGAAATTTGCCGAGCTCCAAGAGGACGAGTGGGCAGATCCGGAAGATAAAGATGAATATCTTGCTGAGAATATCTTCTGGGTGCCGAAAGAAGCACGTTGGACATTCATCAACGAAAATGCGAAAAAGCCGGAAATCGGGCAAATCATCGATAACGCGATGATCGCCATTGAAAAAGAGAACGAATCGCTGCGAGGCGTATTGCCGAAAGATTACGCACGCCCTGCGCTTGATAAAACAAGACTTGGAGAAACGATTGACTTGTTTTCATTCAAAATTGGCGACAGGGAAAGCCGCGCGAAGGATGTGTTGGGGCGTGTTTACGAATACTTCCTATCCAAATTCGCAAGCGCAGAAGGAAAAGGCGGCGGAGAATTTTATACGCCGATGTCAGTCGTTAAGCTGCTGGTCGAAATGCTCGAACCGTATAAAGGACGTGTCTATGACCCTTGCTGCGGATCCGGGGGCATGTTCGTCCAAAGTGAGAAATTCGTCGAAGAACATCAAGGAAGGCTCGGCGATATCGCGATTTACGGTCAGGAATCCAACCCGACGACATGGCGATTGGCGAAAATGAACTTGGCGATCCGCGGGATAGATGGGAATATCGGCGAGCAAAACGCGGATACGTTCCATAATGACCTTCACAAAGGGTTGAAAGCGGATTACATCTTAGCGAATCCACCTTTCAATATCAGCGACTGGGGCGGGGAGAAATTAAAAGAGGACGTCCGTTGGCAATACGGCACGCCGCCTGTCGGGAACGCCAACTATGCTTGGATCCAGCACATCATTTCCAAATTGGCCCCTTCAGGAACGGCGGGCTTTGTCTTGGCGAATGGGTCGATGTCAACGAGCACGACGTCAGAATTGGAAATCCGGAAGAACTTGATCGAGCAGGACATGGTGGAGTGCATCGTCACATTACCTGGCCAGTTGTTTTATTCGACGCAAATCCCTGTCTGCCTATGGTTCGTGACGAACAACAAAGGGCGCAACGGCAAGCGGGAACGAAAAGGGGAAATCCTCTTCATCGACGCACGGAAAATCGGCCATATGGCGACCCGTACATTGAAAGAGTTCTCCAACGAAGATATCAAGAAAATCGCGGATGTCTTCCATGCATGGCGCGGGACGAATGAACAGGCATATGAAGACGTTGCCGGATTCTGCAAAGCCGCCACATTGGATGAAGTGCGGGATCATGAATACATCCTGACACCTGGACGCTATGTTGGTTTAGAAGAAGCCGAAGAAGATGACGAACCGTTTGAAGAGAAAATGGAACGGCTGACAGGGGAATTGGCCGAGCAATTCGCGAAATCGAAGGAATTGGAAGACCAGATCCGCAAGGCGTTGGAGGGGATTGGGTATGGAGTTTGAGGTAACTTTGGCGGAAGATTATTGTTTAAAAGTTGCAGACGGAACACATGATTCTCCCAAAAACACGGAGTCTGGATATAAATTAATTACTTCAAGACACCTACAAGAATTTAATTTAGACTTCGCTAATGCAAATTTAATATCTAATGATGATTACGAGGAAATTAATAAGAGAAGTAGGGTAGATCAGTTTGATATCCTTTTCAGTATGATAGGAACTGTTGGAAGGATTTATTTTGAAAAAAGCTCTGATATTGATTATGCAATAAAAAATGTTGGCCTTTTTAAAAATAAAAGTGAACTGGAAGCAAAGTGGCTTTACTACTATTTACATAGCCCCTTAGCACATGAATATATCCATCAAAATCTTAGGGGTTCTACCCAACAATATATACCACTTGGATCTCTGAGAAAATTCCCTATCAAACATCCAAAGTTAAAAAAAGACATGAAAAAAATCGTGAACATGTTGGATAGTATTGATAAGAAGAGAGAGTCTAACATTTTGATTATATCGCACCTAGAAGATCTCGCTCAAACCCTTTTCAAACACTGGTTTGTCGATTTTGAGTTCCCGAATGAGAACGGGGAGCCGTACAAATCGAGTGGTGGGGAGATGGTGGAGAGTGAACTGGGGATGATACCAAAGGATTGGGCATTAAGTGAGATAGGAAAGATAGCCAAACAGAACGGTAAGTCAGTCATTATCGAAGAGTTAAAGCAGCATGTTCCTTATATTGGGTTAGAACACATGCCAAGAGGTAGCATTGGACTTGGTGAATGGGAATCCAGTGAAAAAATAACTAGCAACAAAACTCAGTTCAAAAAAGGAGATATTCTCTTTGGTAAATTACGGCCATATTTTAAAAAGGTTGGAATAGCACCAATTGAAGGTGTTTGTTCTACAGACATTCTAGTTCTTAATACTAAAAAGGAAACATACTACTCATATTTTACAAGCCTTGTAAGCCAAGATGTTTTTATAGAATACTGTACTGCGACTGCTACAGGAACAAGAATGCCGAGAACAGGCTGGAAGCAAATTTCAAAGTATGAAATTGTGTTACCAACAGAGGATGTAGCAGAACAATTTAATAAGTTATTAAAACCTTTCTACGAGAAAATAACTGAGGCAATATTTGAAACAAAATCATTGAGGTCAATGAGAGACACCCTCCTCCCAAAACTCCTATCCGGAGAAATCGAATTACCTGACGAAACCGAGGTGACAGAGAATGTACCAGTTTCATGAGGATGACCTGGAGCAAGCCGCCCTGGAGTGGCTTGCGAATTTAGAATATGAAATAAAAGATGGGCCGACGATTGCGGCGGATGGGGAATATCCCGAACGTGACTCTTACATGGACGTTGTATTGAACGGCCGGCTGGAAGCGGCCTTGCAGAAGATCAATCCGCAAGCTTCCTTGGAAACGATCGAACGTGCGGTGAAACTCATTACGATGGTGCAGTCGCCGAATCTTGTCGTCAATAACCGTGCATTCCAAAAGTTCGTGACGGACGGGGTGGATGTGGAAGTGCGCACATCTGACGGCAGGAATACGGTGGAAAAGCTATGGCTGTTCGATTTCAAAAACCCTTCGAACAACGATTTTCTGGCGGTCAACCAGTTTACTGTCATCGAAGGCAGTCATAACAAGCGGCCGGACGTTGTTGTCTTTGTGAACGGGTTGCCTCTCGTCGTCATGGAGTTGAAAAGCTCCACGGATGAAAAAGTGGGGATCACGGAAGCCTACCATCAGCTCCAAACGTACAAGCAGGCAATTCCGTCTTTATTCCAATTCAATGCTTTCCTTGTCACGAGCGATGGGGTGAATGCGCGGGCGGGGTCGCTCACCGCCAACGAGGAGCGGTTCATGATGTGGCGCACGGTGGACGGGGAGACGATTGCCCCTTCCACGATGCCGCAGCTTGAGGTGCTCATTCGAGGCATGTTCCCACCGGCTGTGTTGCTTGATTTGCTTCGTCATTTCATCGTTTTCCAATCAGATGGGGAGAAGACGTTCAAGATCTTGGCGGCTTACCATCAATACTATGCCGTGAATAAAGCGGTGGAGGAAGCGAAGCGGGCGGCGTCCGAATCGGGGGACCGGAAAATCGGGGTTATTTGGCATACGCAAGGGTCCGGGAAAAGCCTGTCGATGGTGTTCTATACAGGGAAACTTGTGTTGGAAATGAATAACCCGACGATCGTTGTCTTGACGGATCGCAATGATTTGGATGACCAGCTCTTTAATACCTTCTCGATCTCCAGTGACTTATTGCGCCAGACGCCGAAACAGGCGGAAAGCCGCGATGATTTGAAGAAGCTGTTGTCGGTCGAATCGGGCGGCATCATCTTTACGACGATGCAGAAGTTTGCACCTGAAGAAGGCTCGACTGAAATGGATGCGTTGACGACGCGCCGGAATGTCATTGTCATGGCGGATGAAGCGCATCGGACACAATATGGATTTGGAGCGCAAGTGACGAAGTCGGCAAATGATCTATTCACGAAATACGGCTATGCGAAATATATGCGGGATGCATTACCGAACGCTTCGTTTGTCGGATTCACAGGTACGCCTGTCGAGTCGGCGGACAAAAATACGCCAGCTGTATTCGGTGATTATATTGATATCTATGACATGACACAAGCCGTTGAAGATGGAGCAACGGTGAAAATCTATTATGAAAGCCGGATCATCAAGTTGGATTTGCCGGAAGGGATGGACTTGGATGCGGAGTATGATGAAATAACCGAGTACCAAGAGCAAACCGACCGGGAACGGTTGAAATCAAAATGGTCACGTTTGGAAGCGCTTGCCGGGGCTGAACAACGTGTGAACCGGTTGGCGGAAGATATTGTGAATCACTTCGAAGCAAGGCAAGAAGCGATGTTCGGAAAAGCGATGATTGTGGTGATGAGCAGAAGGATTGCGATTGAATTGTATCAGGCGATCATCAACCTGCGTCCCGACTGGCATGCCGATGATGACAATAAAGGGGTTATAAAGATCGTCATGACAGGCTCGTCCAGCGATCCGGAGCATTGGCAGCCATTCATCGGCAATAAGAAACGTCGGGATCATCTGGCACGACGGATGAAAGATATTGAGGATGAACTGAAAATCGTCATCGTCCGCGATATGTGGCTCACTGGTTTCGATGTACCGTCGATGAGCACGATGTATGTTGATAAACCGATGCGCGGGCACAATTTAATGCAGGCGATCGCCAGGGTGAACCGCGTTTTCCGGGACAAGCCGGGTGGGTTGATCGTCGATTACATCGGCATCGCGGACAGCTTGAAGGAAGCGTTGAAGCAGTACACGGACAGCGACCGCGAGAATACGGGCATCGACACGGCGCTGGCGGTGGACCTGATGCTGGAGAAATTCGAAATCATTCAGGAAATGTTGTATAAGCATGATTATGACGGGTTTCATTCAGACAAGCCTTCCGAACGCATGAAGGCCATAACGGAAACGATGGACTTTGTGATCGGGTTAGGAGAAGAGGAGAAGAAGCGATTCATGCAAGTCGTAACGGAACTGGCGAAAACATTTGCGCTATGTGCGACCGAGCCGGAAGCGCAGGAGTTGAACGCGGAAATCGGGTTCTTTAAAGCGGTGAAAGCCGGCTTGGTGAAATTGATCCCCGTCGAAGGACAGAAGAAAACGGCTGCGCAAGTTGACGCGCAGTTGAACCAGCTGATATCAAAGTCGGTCATCTCGGATGAAGTGATCGATATTTACGACTCATTAGGCATTGAGAATCCAGATATTTCGATCTTGTCGGATCAGTTCTTGGAAGAAGTGCGCGCATTGCCGCAGAAGAACTTGGCTGTTGAGTTGTTGAATCGATTGCTGCAAGGCAAGGTGAAAAACGTCCAGCGCACGAATTTGGTCAAAGCGAGGAAATTCACGGATATGCTGAATGCGGCGATCAATAAATACAACAAACGGGCCATCGAAACTTCCAAAGTCATCGAAGAGCTGATCGAGCTGGCGAAGGAGATGAATGAGTCCTATAAAGCTGGCGAGAACACCGGCATGATCCAAGAAGAAGTCGCTTTCTACGACGCGCTCTCTTCCCACGAAACGGCGGAAGAGGTGCTTGGCGACGACATTTTGAAAGCGATTGCCCATGAACTGACGAAAGCGATAAAGGAAAATATGAGCATAGATTGGAATTTGAGAGAATCGGCCAGGGCGAAGATGCGGATCACGGTACGAAGACTGTTGAAAAAGTACGGGTATCCGCCGGATTTGCAGAAGATGGCGGTGGAAACTGTCGTGAAGCAGGCGGAGTTGATGGCGGGGAATATGTAGGGGGAAGGATCTAAGTTTCCAAAACAGTTCAACGGTGCCAGGTTCCCGCACAATTCAGAAGAAAACGAATTGTGCGGGAACCTGGCACCCTTTTTCTTCCGTATGGATGTGTAAATCCCTAACTCATTGTACATACTTCCAACGTAAGTGAAACTTGTCGGAAAATGGGAACCTTCCGCTTTTCCTGACTAGTTCTGTAATAGGAAAGGATTCGACCCATCCCGTGTGGAATTATCCGCAAGTAAGGAGGGGTTCAGCATGGCAAAGATGGAACTTGTCGACAACGGAATATTAGTAGTGTCATTACATGGTGAATTGGATAATCATGAGGCCAACCGGATCCGCACTCATATTTCATCGTCCATATTCACCGGGCAGGCGAGAGCCGTCGTATGGGATTTGGATGGGCTTGGATTCATGGATAGTGCGGGAATCGGCCTGATTCTCGGCAGGATGAGAGATTTGGCTCCTCTTGGCGGAGAAACGCTTATTTTGAATCCATCTCCGACGATGGAAAAGATATTTAATTTTTCCGGTCTAGGTCCATATATTAGACATTGCACGGTCGCCCAGGCGATCGGGGAAATCGGAGGGGTCTTACATGAACAATGAAATGAAATTATCGTTTGTCGCAATTGAAGAGAACGAAGCATTGGCCCGGATGGCGCTCACTTGTTTCATCACCCCGCTCGATCCGACCATCGAGGAGATCTCCGAGTTCAAAACGATTGTGTCGGAAGCGGTGACGAACGCGATCATCCACGGGTATGAATGCGATGGGACGAGCTTTGTCGAAATCCATGCCCAGATCGAGGACCATACGGTGAAGATGACGGTGAGCGACACGGGAACCGGCATCTTTGACGTGGACCAGGCGATGGAGCCGATGTTCACGACACGGCCGCAAATGGAGCGGTCCGGCATGGGGTTCACCATCATGGAAAGCTTTTCCGACAGCCTGTCTGTCGAGTCTGAAATGGGAAGAGGAACAGTGGTTAGGTTCGAGAAAACGTTTTCTCCGGTAACGGAAGCAAGCAGAACGAGGTGACGTATGGACCTATCTGTTGATAAGCAGGACGTATTATTATCTCAAGAGAAAATGAGAGAGCTGATCCAAGCTTCCCAGGCAGGCGATAAAGAGGCGAGGCGGCTCATGGTCGAAGGCAATACGAGGCTTGTCTGGTCCATCGTCCAGCGCTTTGCCTCGCGGGGGGCGGACCTGGAGGACTTGTTCCAGATCGGCTGCATCGGCCTGATGAAATCCATTGATAAATTCGACCTTTCGTTTGATGTGAAATTTTCGACCTACGCCGTCCCGATGATCGTCGGGGAAATCCAGCGGTTCCTACGGGATGACGGCATGGTGAAAGTGAGCCGTTCCATCCGGGAGCTGAGCTTCAAAATCCGCCATGCGACCGATGATTACGTCAAAAAGCATGGAAGATCCCCTTCCATTTCGGAGATTGCGGAGGTGCTCGAAGTCCCGATCGACGACGTCATCCTCGCGTCCGATGCGCTGCGGGACCCCGCTTCGCTTCATGAGCAGCTTTACGAAAGCGAAGGGGACAGCCTGACGTTGATGGATCAGCTGCGGGACAACCGTTCGGAGAAAGTGTTCGATCACATCCCGCTGCGGGACGTCATTTCCCGGTTAAGCAAACGGGATCAGACGATCATTTACATGCGCTATTACCTCGATTGCACCCAGAGCGACATCGCCGAGCGGATCGGCATTTCGCAAGTGCAAGTGTCACGGTTGGAAAAGAAGATCCTGGCCCAATTGAAAGCTTGGATGGGCGTCAACGCGGAGGAAAGTATCGAAAAAGTGAGGACGGAATGAAACCATGAATAAGATATTCAACTCGATGAATGACGCAGAAACGTGGTTTACAGAACTTTTCGGAGATGGACAGTCGTTTGACGCGACCGCCCGGACATTGCATTTATGGGATGTCGAATCGTTGATATTGTATATCAATGGGTTAGTGGATGGCGATACGATCACCGCCTTGCTGACGGAAATGCAGTCGGGCAGTGAAGAGATGGAGAAAGAGAGGGACGGCGCCGAGCGCTTCCTCTCTTTCTTCCCCTATCACGCCGTTGCGGAAGCACAAGATAAAAAGGGCATATTATCCGCCGTGTTGAGCGGCCAAGTCGCTTTTATCACAGCGGAAGGCTACGCTTTCACGATCGATGTGCGCTCTTATCCGGGGAGGCAGCCGGAGGAGCCGGATAATGAAAAGGTGATCCGCGGCTCACGGGATGGGTTTACGGAGAATCTGTTGACAAATACCGCTTTGATCCGCCGAAGGATCCGTGTGCCGGATCTTCGCTTTGAAATGCATCATACGTCTGTAAAAGGGAAAACGGACGTCGTGCTCGCATTCATGAAAGGCGCCGCCAACGAGGAGAACCTTGATTTCTTGCGGAAGCGCCTGGAAGAGATCTGCCATGACGGCTTGACGATGACGGACAAATCCCTTGAGGAGTTTTTAGTGAAACAGGGCTTTCACCCGATGCCTTTTGTCCGGTACACAGAACGTCCGGACATTTGTGCAGCGCATTTGTTGGAAGGCCATATCGCGATCATCGTGGATACCTCCCCTTCCGTAATCCTCGTGCCAATCACTATTTTCCACCATTTGCAACATGCAGAAGAATATAGGCAAGCGCCATTGATCGGGACGTTTGTCCGGTTCGTCCGTTTAGTTGGTACAGTGTTCAGTCTCCTCCTGTTGCCGTTTTGGTATTTGCTGGCGACCGAGCCGCGTTATTTGCCGGATAGTCTCAGCTACATCGGGCCGAATGACGTCGGGGAAGTCCCGTTGCTCGTCCAGTTGCTGCTCGGGGATATCGGCATAGAGGTGCTCCGGATGGCCGCCATCCATACACCGACCCCGATGTCGACGGCGATGGGGCTCGTTGCGGCGATCGTCATCGGTCAAGTGGCCATCGACGTCGGCCTGTTTTCCCCGGAAGTCGTGCTATATGTGGCGGTCAGCGCCATTTTGACATTCGCCATCCCTTCATATGAATTGAGCATCACGACGAAAGTGTTCCGCTTATCCATCCTGCTATTGACAGCGATTTGGGGCGCGGCCGGCTTCTTTATGGGGCTGCTCATTTTATTTTACTATCTGTGCACGCTCAAGCCGATGGGCATCCCTTATCTATGGCCGGCAACGCCATTTTTCCCGAAAGCGATGATGCGCATCCTCATCCGTTTCCCGATGACGATCGATGCGCCAAGGCCTTTCATTACCGATGCTCCGAAACGGAATCGCATATCCTAGATTTGCGCATTGTCTTCCTTCTATGATAAAGTTTGGGTACGAGTTCTTTTAGATTTTGGAGGGAAACAGGATGCATTTCTACGGAACACAGTCGGTCAATGAGAAAGGCCATCTCACAATTGGGGGAGTCGACACGGTCGATCTCGCACAAATATACGGAACGCCAGCAATCGTTTATGATGTTGCACTGTTCCGGGAGCGCGCCCGGGCTTTCAAGGAAACATTCAAACATGCGGGTGTCCAAGCCCAAGTGGCGTATGCGAGCAAGGCTTTCTCATCCATCGCCATCTACGAAGTGGCCAAAGAGGAAGGCCTGTCGCTCGATGTCGTGTCGGGCGGGGAATTGTATACAGCGGTGGCAGCCGGGTTTCCACGTGAACGGATCCATTTCCACGGGAACAATAAAAGCTTTACGGAATTGCAATATGCGTTCGATGAAAAGATAGGCTGTCTCGTCATAGATAATTTTTCTGAAATCGCCTTAGTGAAAGAGATTGCGGAGTCCCGGGAAGAGAAGATGAAGGTACTGATCCGTGTGACGCCTGGCGTCCACGCTTCAACCCACGATTTCATCACGACGGGGCAGGAAGACTCCAAATTCGGGTTCGATCTGAAAAACGGACAGGCGGATGAAGCATTCCGCCAACTGAAAGACCATCCGTATATCCAGCTGCTTGGCATGCACTGCCATATCGGATCCCAGATTTTCGAAACGGATGCGTTCCGTCTGGCTGCGGAGACGCTCTTGGACAAGATGCTGGCATGGCGTGATGAACATGGTTTCACATGCACCGTCTTGAATCTGGGAGGCGGTTTTGGCATCCGCTATACGGAAGAGGATCGTCCGCTCCACCCTTCCGCCTATGTCGATGAAATGGCGAAAGTCGTCCTATCCATGACCCGGGACGCGAACTATCCGATGCCGGAAATTTGGATAGAGCCGGGCCGGTCGCTCATCGGGGATGCGGGGACGACGCTTTACACGGCGGGCAGCCGGAAAGAAGTGCCGAATACCCGCACGTATCTCGCTGTGGACGGCGGCATGTCGGACAACATCCGACCTGCATTGTACGGCGCGAAATATACAGCGGTCACGGCAAACCGTGTGAATGAAGCGCATGAGGATAAAGTGACCATTGCCGGAAAATGCTGCGAGTCGGGTGATAAATTGATCGAAGAGGCGTATCTCGCTTCCCCAGTGGAAGGCGATATCGTCGCGGTCTTCTGCACCGGGGCCTATAATTACTCCATGGCAAGCAACTACAATCGGCTGCCTAAGCCCGCTGTCGTCTTTTGCGAGAACGGTGAACATCGGCTCGCTGTCCGCCGGGAGACTTATGAGGATCTCATCCGGCTGGATCTGTCGCTTCAAGCGGTGGAACGAGGAGCAGTCAATTGAAAAAAAGGAACATCATTCTCTTTTTAATTATCCTGATCGTCGCCTGCATTTGGGGGGCGGCGTACTGGTTTTTCATCATGCCGCATCTTCAACCGCAGTGAATCCGGGCTTTCGCCAAGCGACGAAGGGAACGGTGAATGGCTTGCCATTGTAATTTGTCGATCGATTTGACGAAGGATTTTCAGAAAAGAAGGGATCATTTGATGCTTTTACGGTATAAGAAAACGTATGAGAAGATTGCGATGGGTTTGCTCTCCTACATGCCCGGCGAGAAAAATGTGAGAAAATTGCAGGACCTCATCCACCAGTATGAAACGGACAGCCGCTGGCAATTGTATTTGTTGAAGGAAAATGAGGATTTCATCGGATTGATCGGGTTGCAGATGGATGAGGATGAGTATACGATCCAGCATCTATCCGTCAATCCGTCTTTTCGCGGGGAAGGGATCGGACGGGAGATGGTGAGGCGGGTCCGCGCCCAATTTCCGGATAAAGTATGTCGGACTACCGTCGAAACCGAATCCTTTATAGAAAAATGCAATGAAAAAGAAGAAGGAGCAGAACGTTAACGTCTGCCCTTCTTCTTTTCTTCGCGTTCCAAGAGAATATCGCTCCGATCCCGCAGCATATGTTTATAGAGGACATCATCACTGCCAGAGGGAAGCAGGTCCATGGAAGGCTTCGCCTCGTCGGCAAGTTGTTGCAAGCGATCCGAAACGAGAATCGGAAACGGCTCGAAATCCGAACTTTGCTCCAACCGGGCGACGCTCTGCCGGACATCTTGCAACAGTCGGGAGAAGTCGATCTCCTCGGTGAACGCGGGGTATTCTTCGGGCAAGGTCCGGAATTTATCTTCGGCTTTCCGGATCGTCTTCAAAGCCCCTTCCTCATTCCCGCGCCTCCAATGATACAGTCCCGTGGCTAACAGGATATAGGCTGTCAATGGATGGGATTTGTTTCCGTCCGGAAGGGATTTCCAATATTCCTCCAGCACTTCGTGGCATTCAAAATAATCTTGATTCCCATTGAAATACACAATAAACTTTACGAATAGTGGATGATGAAGTGGATGCATAGTATCATTCCTAACGTGTTCAATCTTGTAAAACAGGCAGGTGGCTAGTACATAATGTCCTATAAAGTGAAACTGGAAGTCTTCGAAGGGCCGCTGGATCTCCTTTTGCATTTGATCAACCGGCTGGAAATCGACATTTACGATATCCCGATGGCCGAATTGACAGCCCAATACATAGAACATCTTCACGCGATGCGGGTCCTCCAATTGGATGAATTGAGCGAATATCTTGTACTTGCAGCAACATTGATAGAAATCAAGAGCAAGATGCTGCTGCCGGTCCATGAAGGGGAGGAACTCGACGGAGAGTTGGACTTCGAAATGGAACCCGATCCCCGCGATGAATTGGTGGCCCGATTGATCGAATACCGCAAATATAAAGAGGCGGCGATCAGCTTGAAAGAGTCCGCGGAGGAACGTTCCGGCCATTTCACGAAACCGCCCGAAGATTTGTCGGCGCTTGGTGAAATTAGTATCGGCGAAACCGAGGAGCGATTAAACGTCTTCGACCTGATCGGGGCTTTCCAAAAAATGCTGGAACGCAAAAGGTTGCGGGCGCCTCGTACGGCTAGTATAACAAGAAACGAAAAATCTGTCAGTGAGAAGATGGATGACATCATGGCGGCCTTGGAGAAGAGGGGGGGCCGTTGTGATTTTCACGCCTTGTTCGAGGAAGGGGATGCCCCTGCATTGGTCCTCACCTTTTTGTCATTATTGGAACTGATGAAAAGAAGGGATGTCATCGTGGAACAGCAGCAGAATTTTGACAGGCTGACGGTGTCGGTCCGCCGGGAGGATGTTTGAAAATGGACGCAGAAGATCGATTGGTAGGTATGGTGGAAAGTTTTTTATTCTTAATGGGGGATGAAGGTTTGACCCGGTCCCAGTTAACGGTCTTGACCGATCGGAAAGAGGAGGAGATCGAAAAGGCATTGGAGCGCCTGCATGCAAGTTATGAAGAACGTCCGGAGAGCGGCATTACGCTGAGGATGTTCGGCGGTGCCTACCGGCTTGTCACGAAGGCGGAATTTGCCGAGGATATGAAGCGGTTGCTCGAAAATCCTTCCCCGAAATCGATGACACAGGCTTCCTTGGAAGTGCTGGCCATCATTGCGTATAAACAGCCGGTGACGCGGGTGGAAATCGACGACTTGCGGGGCGTCAAATCGGAAGGACCGATTCATACATTGATCGCGAAAGGATATATTATGGAGAAAGGACGCTCGGAAGGAACCGGGCGGGCTATCCTTTACGGGACGACGGATCTGTTCCTGGATCGGTTCGGCTTGCGTTCGATCGCCGATCTCCCGCCGCTGCTGCAAGGGGAGGAAGAGGAAACGGAAGACGCCGATCTGTTCATGACCAAGTTCCAAGAAGCATTCTCGATGGAAGAGGAAGGAGAGACCGATTTTTGAAACGGGCACTTCTGTTGACCGTATGTTTCGCCTGGTTCATGCTGGGCAAGCCTGTGGACGCATCGGCTGCGCAAGCGTATGCGGTAATCGATGCGGAGACGGGACGCCTGCTGGATGGGCGGAACGAAAACACGCCATTGCCGATTGCCAGCTTGACGAAAATCTGGACCGCTTTCACCTATCTCGAAAGCGGTGTCGAGTCGGAAGAAATCATCATATCGCCGGCGGCAGCCTCATCGGAAGGGTCGTCCATCTATTTGAAAAGCGGGACGGCCGTCCAGGATAAAACGTTGCTTTACGGCCTCATGCTGCGTTCGGGAAATGATGCCGCGCATGCGTTGGCGGAACATGCCGGTGGTTCGGTGGAGGGGTTCGTCCAATTGATGCAGGAGAAGGCGATTCTCCACGGGTTGGATCGGACCGTATTTACGAACCCATCCGGCCTGCATGATGAACGCCATCTTTCCACGGCATATGAAACTGGACTGATGCTGCGATACGCAATGGAAAATGAAACGTTCCGGGAAATCGCCACTGCGAAGAAGCATGTGTACCAGAACGAGGAAAATACGTACCATTGGCGCAACAAACATCGGCTGCTCCATTCCGAGCCGACAGCGGTTGCCGGCAAGACCGGCTTCACGAAGGCGGCCGGCCGGACATTGGCCACCTATTTCGAGAAAGACGGGAAAAGAATCATCGTCGTGACATTGAATGATCCGGATGATTGGGGCACGCATCTGCACTTGGCAGACAAGGCGTTCTCGACATATAAACGGGTCACCATCGCCAAAAAGGGTGTCTATAAAATCTTCCCGGGAGTACAAGCGGAATTGGAGGAACCGATCGAGCTGCTGATCAAAAAAGGGGAACAGGCAAAACTGTCGAATCTGGTCCAAATTCCACGCGGCAAACGTCCGACCGCCACGGGCGTATGGACGGTATCCTTCGACAACGAACCGATCGTAGCTACCGATGTGATCATACGGCAGAAGCGTTGACAACGGAATAGGGCGTGATAGGAAAGAAGACGACGGAATACAGGTCGGTCTTCTTTTCATTTTGCCGAAAGTGTGACATAATTTTTTTCAGTACGAAGGACGGGGTGACTCAGTTGGAGAGACTACAGAAAGTGCTGGCGCAAGCGGGTGTGGCGTCACGAAGAAAATCCGAGCAATTGATATTGGAAGGCAAAGTGAAAGTGAATGGTACCACTGTCACGGAACTCGGGACGAAAGTGACAAACGCGGACCGGGTGGAAGTGGAAGGCGTGGAACTCGTCAAAGAAAACTTTGTCTATTACTTACTATATAAACCGCGCGGCTACATTTCGACGGTCCATGACGAAAAAGGAAGAAAAACCGTGCTGGATCTCTTTCCGGAAGTCGAAGAGCGGATATTCCCGGTCGGCCGACTCGATTATGACACGTCTGGCGTCATTATTTTGACAAACGATGGAGACTTTTCGTATTTGATGACTCATCCGAAATTCGGTATCAAGAAAACGTACATGGCAAAAGTGAAAGGAATACCGACCCGGGAATCGCTGCGTAAGCTGGAGCGGGGAATCGAGCTGGAAGACGGCAAGACCGCCCCTGCCCGTGTGAAAATGCAGACGGTCGACAAGAAGTCGGGGACTGCACTGATCGAAATCACGATTCATGAAGGTCGGAACCGCCAAGTGCGCCGGATGTTCGATGCGATCGGCCACCCGGTCCTGAAGTTGCGCAGGGAGTCGTTCGCCATGCTGACGACGCACGGTTTGAATGCCGGGGAGTCCCGCCAGCTGACGACGCATGAAGTGAAGCAATTACGCGTTCTGGCTGAAACAGGGAAAATCGGATGACCCCCTCGGATCCGGCGCGGTTAGTATGGATAGGATGTATAGTCAATTATTTCCTTATCCGCAAACGTTCACAATCCTTTCATGAATGTCCGGATTCCGGGTCGGTCGTTTTGCTATAATAGTATATGGTACTTATTTTTTAATAGGAGGAGACGGGTATGTCGATGATGGATAAAAAAAGAAAACGTCTAATCATCAGGACGATTGTTCTACTAGTGCTCGTTTCGGCAGTCATCTATTCAATCGCCTCGAAAGAGAAGGTGGAAGTCCTGGCAATCGGAGACAAAGCCCCGGATTTCGAGCTTGTCGACTTGGATGGCAATAAGCATCGCCTGTCCGATTATAAAGGCCAAGGGGTATTCCTGAACTTCTGGGGAACTTGGTGTCCGCCGTGCAAAGAGGAAATGCCTCATATGGAAAAGCAGTATCAGGAATTCAAAGACAAAGGTGTCCAAATCTTGGCGGTGGATATTGCAGAACCGGTATTGAAAGTCGAATCGTTCCGGGACCAGCACGGGTTGACATTCCCGATTGCAATAGACAAGAACAAAAGTGTCATGGAAGTTTATAATATCGGGCCATTGCCAACGACTGTATTAATTGATAAGGACGGGAAAATCGTCCATATCGAAAAAAGAGGAATGAGCGAAAAGGTGATCCGATCGTTCATGGAACGCATTCAACCGAAGTAAGGAGTCTATTTCAATATGAGCAAAATCAAATGCCAGTGCGGTCATGAAAATCCATTTGGCACAGTGCTTTGTGAGCGATGTGGGAGACCTCAGACGGAAGAGACGAAAAAAAGCGAACTCGTCGACATGCGGTATGAAGGTGCGGCAAGAAGGTCCCAGACGTATAAAAGGTCCATCGTGGACAAAATCTGGAACTTCTTTTCAAGTGTTAAAGTCGGCATCGGCATCATCATTGCGGTTTTATCCACATCTGCCATTGGAACGATCTTTCCGCAAAAAGATTATATCCCGGTCGATCAAGGTTCAGAAGTCGAAGTAGCGGCTTACTATGAACGGGTTTACGGATTTTTCGGCAAGATCTATTATCAATTCGGTTTTCACGATATGTACAGCAGCTGGTGGTTCAAGGTACTGATCGGCATGCTCGGAATCTCCATCATTATTGCTAGTGTGGACCGGGTCGTCCCGCTGTACAAATCATTGAAAAGACAGCGGACGAAACGCCATACCTCCTTCATGAAAGTCCAGCGCATCTTCGGGGAAGGCACCGTGTCAGACCCGGATGATTCATTGCAGAAAGCGGAAGAGAAGCTGAAAGAGCTCCGCTATAACGTGAAAGCGGAGGACGGTGCCATTCTTGCGGAGAAAAACCGCTTCTCCCGCTGGGGTCCGTATGTCAATCATACCGGATTGATCATTTTCCTGTTTGGTGTCCTGTTGCGCGGGCTTCCAGGATTTTATGTCGATGAAACGATGTGGATCCGGGAAGGGGAAGTCCGTCCTATCAAGGGCGCAGATGGGTATTATCTGGAAAACAATGAATTCACCGTGGAAAACTACTCGAAAGAAGAAGCGGACGCAGTATTCGGCGAAGCGCTGGACCGGGTAGGCAGCATCGTCAAAACCTACCAAACGGATGTGACGTTGTATAAGCAGGCGGAAGGTTCGTTGCCTGGACAAGCGGATCAGCTTGAAAAAATGACCGACTATTCGATTGCTGTAAACAAACCATTGAAATTCGATGGCTATAGTGTTTTCCAAATGTCCTACGGCTTGGATGAGTTGAAATCCATGACATTCCAACTGACAGAGAAAGCAAGCAACGCATCGCTCGGTGAATTTACAGTAGATCTTGAAAACCCGGAGCGCACTTATGAACTAGCCGAAGATACGCGTGTAGAGCTGTTGGAATATTATCCTGATTACGATGGCGTCAAAGATGGGGAACTCGTTTCGAAATCCCCGGCTCCGAATAATCCAGCTTTCATCTTCAACATGGTCACGCCTGCGAAGCCACAAGGCGAACGAAGCTTTGTCGCCATCCGGAACACGTTTGAAGTGGAAGAGAATGATTATAAAGTCAGCTTCCGCGGTGTCGAAACGCGGGACAAGTCCGGGTTGACGATCCGGAAAGACAGGACTTTGCCGATTCTCCTGCTAGGGGGCATCATCTTCATGATCGGTGTCATCCAAGGCTCCTACTGGAACCATAGAAGAATCTGGGTGCAAAAAGGAGCGGATGGGAAGATGCTCGTCGCCGCACATACGAATAAAAACTGGTTCTCGTTGAAGAAGGATTTGGACAAAGTGAAAGAGGTATCGGAGCTGCCGGCCTATGCGGATCGGCAAGACAAAGAGGCCAAAGGTGAAGAGGAAGGGGATACGCAGTAATGGGTTTAGCGAATATCAGTGCGACGCTCCTGGAAATTTCCTTCGTTGCTTATTTGATTGCGACCGCTTTTTTTGGCGGAGCGGTAAAAGGGGCGAAATCGGAATCGTCGTATAAGAATAATCGATGGGGCCAGATCGGTATTGTCATTACCATCATCGGTTTCATTACGCATGTCGGTTATTTTATAACAAGATGGATTGCGTCAGGACATGCGCCTGTCAGTAATATGTTCGAATTCACGACCGCTTTCGGCATGATGCTCGTCGGTTCGTTCATCCTTATATTTTTCTTATACCGCACGCCTTCTTTGGGGCTTTTCGCATTGCCGATCGCGTTGTTGATCATCGCGTATGCGAGCATGTTCCCGAAAGAAGTGACGCCGCTCATTCCCGCCTTGCAAAGCCATTGGTTGACAATCCACGTCATCACGGCAGCGCTCGGTGAATCGATCCTGGCCATCAGTGCGGTTGCCGGATTGATTTATCTGATGAAACATGTCGATATGACGAAGAAGTCGAAACAGCGGTTCTGGCTCGAGGCAGTCATGTTCATCGTAGTCATTGTCATCGGGTTTGTCCTATCGTCATCGACTTTCAAACTGATGGGGTATGAAGCGGATTTCAGCTATATCGACAAAAATGAACAGCCGGCCAACATCACATACAATTACCCGCCGCTCTTCGGCATGAATGAATACGAAGCGCTGACGCCGGACGCCATGACGCCATGGGCTGAACTGCCTCCTGTCATCAATGCGAAGACATTGACGACGTTCGTATGGTCATTAGCGATCGGGACGGTTTTGTATATTCTCTTACGGCTCATTCTACGGAAGCCGATTGCCATGGTATTCCAGCCGTTTGCGCGCAAGGCGAATTTGCAGTTGATGGATGAGATCGGCTATCGTTCGGTGTTGATCGGGTTCCCGGTCTTCACGCTCGGCGCACTCATCTTTGCGATGATCTGGGCACATGAAGCGTGGGCCAGATTCTGGGGCTGGGATCCAAAAGAAGTATGGGCATTGATCACCTGGTTGTTTTACGCGGCTTTCCTCCATCTGCGGCTCTCCCGCGGGTGGGAAGGGGAAAAATCCGCTTGGCTTGCGGTCATCGGATTCATCATCATTATGTTCAATCTGATTGCTGTCAACTTAATCATTGCGGGTCTGCATTCATACGCATAAAGATTGACCAGGACTGCCCCATTGTGTCACGACGGGGCGGTCCTTTTCTTTTTTTCGTTGCTTAGGAAATTATAAAATTCGGGCATGTGGATAACCTTCAAAATTAGGTTTGTTTACGTCCAGCTCCGGGCGCTAGAGGCTCGGGGTCATAAGCCAAAGCTGCTCTGTGGCAAAAAGCGCCACGCCGCATCTTCGTCTTATGCCTGTCGCCTCTGAGCAAGCGCCCTGCGCTTTTGTTCATTGCCAGGAGGGCCGGTTCAGTTAGTGCGTGCCTTTTTAGAAAGCGGCTTGTACAATGGAAATAGAAAAGTTTGTTAAGGTTGGTCGGATATTATGGAAAGGGGCTATGGATTGATGGAAGAAAAAGTGAAGTTATTAGTGGTGGATGATGAGGAACGGATTCTTCGTTTGTTGAATATGTATTTGACCCGGGAAGGGTACGAAATCGACGAGGCGATGAACGGGGCGGAGGCGCTGGAAAAAGCGTTGGCTCAACAATATGACTGCATCTTGCTGGATGTCATGATGCCCGAAAAAGACGGCATGGAAGTGTTACAGGAACTGCGTGAGAAGAAAATCATGACACCTGTTATTTTATTGACAGCTAAAGGGGAGGAGTCGGACCGGGTATCCGGGTTCGAATCGGGGGCGGATGATTACATCGTGAAACCGTTCAGCCCGAGGGAAGTCGTGTTGCGCGTCAAGGCGATTCTCAGAAGGTCTGTGGCCTTCCCGGGCGCTGTCGCTTCGTCCGCATCGAAAGACTTGGTCGTCTTCCCGCAATTGACGATCGACCACGATGCACACCGCGTGACCGCGGAAGGAAAAGAAGTGAACCTGACGCCGAAGGAATACGAACTTCTCTATTTCCTGGCGAAATCTCCGGATAAAGTGTTCGATCGGGAACAATTACTGAAAGAAGTCTGGCACTATGAGTTCTTCGGCGATCTACGGACCGTCGACACCCACGTCAAACGGTTGCGTGAAAAATTAAGCCGCGTCTCCGATCAGGCGGCTAAAATGATCGTGACGGTATGGGGCGTCGGATATAAGTTCGAAGTCCCGCAAGAATAATGAAACCGTTGACGGTTCTAAAATGGGATATAGGTTTTAAAGCGGCTCACCTTGCGTGAGTCGTTTTTAGCTTTTGCCCCTCTTTTTTATTGCCATCAGAGGAAGAAGGACTCTATATAGAACGAACAAATGATTTGTCATTGTTAACTCTGGTTGCTTGGAGTGGAAGGCGGCGACTCCTGCGGGGTGAAGCGCGAATGGTGAGACCCCGCAGGCGGAGCGACGAGGAGGCTCACCCGCGCCCCGCGGAAAGCGTCCGCCTGGAACGGAAAGCAACAGGTTGTTGCTTGCGTCCATTTCTAAAGTTCGTTTTATATAATTAAAGAAAAATGCGGAATGGTCGGGCGTTATCAGGTATACTGAATACGGACAATCAAAAGAATTGGGTTCAAAAGTGCGAAGGGTTCTTTTGTAACTAATAAAGTGCCAATTGGTGAAACTCGACGGTTACATATTTATAAAAAACGTCTTTAGAACAGCGGTTTAGCTATAAAACAGTGTAAAGGAGCGTGTTCAATGAATAGAATATGGAACTCAATCGTCGGGAAGCTATGGGCCACCATATTGCTTCTCGTTTCCTTTGTCCTCTTCATGGTCACTGTCCTGCTCCTGGAATTCCTAAGTAATTTCCATGCGAAGCAGGCGGAGGATTCGCTGTGGAGGGAAGCATCTACAATATCCAAAATTGTAGTCGATCATGACAGCGAATCTTCCATGCAGATGATCATCCATGATATTCTCGATGATGAAAAGAGTGCCATGATTGTCAGTCCGAGTGGCGAATTGAAGTACAGCTTCCATTCGGGGCTGAATACGGAACCGATCGAGAAGAAAATATTGCAAGACCATGACTTATATTCCCTTGACAAAGAAATGAAGGACCCCTTGCTGAAAGAGATGATCCTTCCTTCCAATTCGGAGACGAATGTGATGGAACAATATTTTGTCCTGGGCTTTCCTATTGACGATGGACAGAATCTGGTCGGGTCAGTCATTATTTACCAGAACATGGATGCGGTGCACCGGACGACTCAGCGGACGACACACATCGTCCTGTTATCCGCATTGATCGCGTTTGTCCTGACGACCTTTTTTGCGTTTTTCCTGTCGACCCGCATTACATCGCCATTGCGGGGGCTGCGGCAGGCGGCGGGGGAGCTGGCGAAAGGGAATTTCGACACAAGGATTCCGGTTTTCCAAAACGACGAAATCGGCCAGCTGGCAACCGCGTTCAACCAGATGGGGAGGCAGCTGAAATACCATGTGGAATTGATCAATCAGGAAAAAGAGCAGCTGTCGAGCATTTTGACATCGATGACCGACGCCGTCATCACGTTCAATCGGGATGCCACGATTTTGCTGCACAATCCGCAAGCGGAGCGGATGCTTCAAAATTGGTACGCCAAAAACGATAAAATGGATGATACCATTCCACCGGAAGTCGTCCATATGCTCGACCATGTCGTCACCTTTGCGGAAGAAGTGGAGGATGAGCTGGAGCTCGGCGGCCGATTTTACAATATCTCCCTCAGTCCGTTGTATAGCGGGGACAGCATCCGCGGCGCGGTTGTCGTCTTCCGGGACATGACCGAACAGCATAAGTTGGACAAACTGCGTTCCGATTTCATCGCAAACGTATCCCACGAACTGCGGACGCCGATTTCCATGCTGCAAGGATATAGTGAAGCGATACTGGACGATGTCATTGCGGATGAAGAAGAGCGCAACGAGATGATCCAGATTATCCATGATGAGTCGATGCGGATGGGACGCCTCGTCACCGACCTGCTCGATTTGGCCCGGATGGAATCCGGCAATATGCGGCTGTATAAAGAAGATGTCCCGATGATCCCGTTCCTAGGCAGGGTCCTGCATAAGTTCTCGCAAATTGCACGGGACGCGCATGTTGAATTGACGTTCCAATATCCGGAAGAGGACGATCTCATCCTCCATGTCGATGCGGATCGGCTGGAGCAAGTGTTCACGAACTTGATCGACAATGCGGTCCGGCACACTCCCGAAGGCGGGAATGTCGAACTCGGCATCGCCAAAAAGACGGATGCGGTTGAAATCACAGTATCCGATACAGGAATCGGAATACCGGAAGAGGACCTGCCTTTCATATTTGAACGGTTTTACAAGGCGGACAAGGCAAGAACCCGGAAAAAAGGTGGAACGGGTCTTGGCTTGGCAATTGCTAAAAATATTATCGATTCCCATGGCGGCACCATTTCGGCACGGCGAGGAGATGAAAAAGGGACAGTATTCACTTGCCGTCTGCCATTGAAAAGGTTGTAACATTTATATTTGATAAACGACTAATCCATTGAACGGGGGGATTGGATGAACGACTCCGTTTTCCACCGGCTTTATGATGAATACCATCACGATGTGTTCAAATTCCTCATCTATTTGACGGGCAACCGTGATCAAGCCGAGGATCTGATGCATGAGGTATATGTGAGGGTGCTTAGGGCGTACGCCGGATTTGAAGGGAAAAGTTCTGAAAAGACTTGGCTTTTTTCGATAGCGAAAAACGTGGCGATCGACCACTTCAGGAAATCCGCTGTCCGAAGGAAGCATTTATTCGATAAGTTCGACTGGGAAAAGAGCGAGCTCGTATCCACCGGCATCCTCCCAGATGAACACGTCTCACTGAATGATGAGATGAAGGAGCTGCTACAAGCGTTGGACACCTGCACAGGCGATCAGAAAATGGTTATCGTCATGCGGTATTTTCAAGATTTATCCATCGCAGAGACGGCCGAAGCGCTCGGCTGGACGGAAGGGAAAGTGAAAACAACACAGCATCGCGCCATCAAGGCGTTGCAGAAGAAATTACATGCCCGTTCGGCAGAAGGGAGGAGACCGGATGACTGAAGAGAGATGGGATGAAGGCAAGATTGAAAAGTTGCTGGACAGCATGCCGGATGTCCAAGATCAACGTTCCAAGTCTGAAATCCTGGACCGTTTACGGAAAGATGAAAGATTGCAGCAGAGCGAAAGGTCCCTCCCCAACCGTCGAAATTCCCTCGCTAGATGGATGCCCGCGGTAGTGGCCGTTGCAGCTGTCCTCATTCTCAGTTTACTCATCCCGTCCATGCTCCGCAATGAAGAGGGGGCGATGAACGACGAGGCAGCTGAGTCTCAAAATATGAAGCTGAGGACATTTGAGGATGACTCGCAGGATAAGGCGATGGACGCCTCAAGCATGGAGCAGGAAGAGTCCGCGGCCATTTCCTCACTCGGCACGGCGGCCCGAAGCCATGTCGTGACGGCCGATGAATTGGCAGGTTACCGACCATTCCGGATTGGCTTGACGCATGCAGCCCATGTCATTCCCGTCACGTTTTTGATTCCTGAAGAGCGCTTCGCGCAGGACTTTTCGAGTGACGAACGGGATAGTGTCAAACTCTACAATCGGTATGCTTCGGAGATTCCGGAAGAAGAGCTTGGCTTCGATGACTATCATCCGTATATCGGTGGCATCATTGACGCGGTCGATGAGATCAATCACCAAGTGCCGCCGGATCATGGGTATGACATGTCTTCCTCCACTTTGGAAGTGTATACCAACACAGTGATTGAAACGTTTACCGACCATCAGCGGCTGAATACGATCGATGAAAAGGGGAATCCGGCCACTTTCGACCAAGTGGGGACGAAAGAGCCGATTCCATTGACAGCGGGGAAGCGGCCGCTTCCGTATTATAAATACTCGATGCCGACAGGGGCCACGTATCTTGTGCCGAGCGGCGGCATCCCGTTCAATGATGTGGAAAGCGCATTGCAAGCAATGAAGGAAGCCCCGAATGATCTGGTCGACGTAATTGTTCCTGAAACCGTCGATTATGACGTAGAAGTCACGAAAGGGGTCGTGACGATTTCGTTCAAGGAGACGTTGGACTTGGAAGGGATGGAACCCGATGCCGCCACGGACTTGATCGAGGGCTTCATGTTGACGGCGAATAATTATGATATGGTGGTCAAACTCAATCATACAGTGCAAGATCACTATTCCAAGTACGATCTGACCGAAGTTTTACCCGAACCGGCCGGCGTCAATCCGATGCCGTTGCCGGAATGAATAGGATGGGATGAATGAGGGCTGTCCGGACTGGCGGACAGCCCCTATTTTTTTGGCACGCAGGGGGATTTCTGCTACTATATAGAACGAACAAATGATTTGTACTTCGTGACTCCAGTTGCTTGGAGTGCAGGCGCCGACTCCTGCGGGAATAGCATGAGCCTTGAGACCCCGCAGGGCGCATGCCTTTCGCGACCGAGGAGGCTCAAGCCATGCCCGCGGAAAGCGACGGTTTGGTGATTTCATTTTCTTTAGTTTGTTTTATATAAATAAAACTATTTACTTACGTAGGTAAACTTTATTGTTTACAAAACAAGAAGGTTCGTATATAATGAAAATTGTAAAAGAATATTGATTCATCTTCGGGGCAGGGTGTAATTCCCGACCGGCGGAAATGGAAAGTGATTTTCCTAGCCCGCGAGCGTAACAGCTGATTCCGGTGAGATTCCGGAGCCGACAGTATAGTCTGGATGGGAGAAGGTGAAGGTGCAGTCCTGTTTTTGTGTACTTCACAAAAAAAAGGGCGCTTATTTAAGCTGGAATTCGGTGGATCCAGGAACAGACGGTAAGCTTTAACTCGTTTGCCTTTGCAAAGTCGTTGCAATTATGCAGCCGACTGACTGTTCACTAGATTCCGAGGCCCTGTTTCTTAAGTATGCCTTTCCACTCCCTGGAGCGTATTGCTTTAGGGAGTTTTTTGTGAGTGACAAGCCGGGCGACCTTTCCTCTTTTGAAGTGAATCGCAAAAGGAGAGAGGAAACAATGAAGAACAACAAATTACGCAAGATGATTCTCATCGCAATTCTGGGAAGCATCGGTACCATTCTGATGCAATTCAACTTCCCGCTGCCCGCTTTGCCGGCATTCTTGAAAATCGACTTCGGTGAAATTCCGGCTGTCCTTGCAATTATGACAATGGGGCCGGTTGGCGGAATCGCAGTCGAATTGATCAAAAACATCATGCACTGGTTCATGTCAGGAAGCCCTACAGGGGTTCCTGTCGGGGAAATCGCCAACTTTACGACTGGAATCCTCTTCATCATGCCGATTTACTGGATTTTCAAGAGATTCCAAAGTACGAAAGGGCTGGCTGCCGGTCTAATCGCCGGGACTGTCACAATGGCCGTTGGTATGAGCGTATTGAACTACGCCCTCTTCTTGCCGATGTACACGTATTTCCTTAACATGCCGGTCATGTCCGGGGATGCACTATACTCCATGATCGTCCTAGGGATTTTGCCTTTCAACCTGATCAAAGGCATCATGCTCCTTGCAGTTTCTCTATTACTATTCAAAAGTATGGAGAGATGGATCATCCAACAAAGAACGCAGCTGTCTGCGTAACGATATAAAGGCAAAACCGCGTCCCCATTTGGCAGGGACGCGGTTTTTATCATCATTCATATTTTAATGGATCGCCATCGAATGGTTCATCCGCCATTTTGATCGAGTCGGTCGGACAACCGTCGAACGCATCTTCCAAATCATCCATCAATTCTTCTGGAACCGCCGTAGTACCCGTGTTATCATCAAGGATAACGTAAGCGATCCCTTCATCGTCGTAGTCGTAAATATCCGGAGCTGCGGCACCACACGCTCCACATGCGATGCATGTATCCTGATCGACGATGGTATATTTTTTTGACATAGTCTTTCTCTCCTCTTTTCTACAGAAACGATTTAGTTCTCATTCTATTCTAATGATGTTGGCGCTAGTTTTCAACAGTCAAATCCTAGCGTCCGCAAATTGACTGATTCGAAGAGGCTTTATGTTTTCACTCAATTGTCAGAAAAGGTAAATGATAGAAATGCAATGGAATCCGACTACGCTCGGTGAAAGGGGGATGGATCATTGAATCTACCGATGCTTCTGCTTGGAATTTTACGTAGGATGGATGGGGAGCGTACGATGGCTGCCAGTTTCCATCTGTTGCGGGGCAAGCGCTCGGGCCAGACATTACAAGATGTGAAATATTATGGAGTGAAAAGCTTTTTCGGCCTCTTGCCGAAGTTGCCGGCCGGGCAATTCGACAAAGCGGTGGAAGTCCTGAGACAAGACGGTCTTATTGCGGCGTCTCCCGAGGCGTTTATCTCGTTGAGCGCGAAGGGAAGGGAGGCGGCGGAGCGTTTGCCCGATTTCCATTTCAGCGGGATGGATTATCAAGGGAGGGAGATGATCTTTTTCGGAAGGCTATCGCTGACCGTCCAGACAATATCCCATTTCCGGGCCGGGCAGTCTTCCTTCTTGCCTGTTCAAAAAGATCGGCACATCCAGCATCATGTCAGGCGGCTCCTCGCCAAGACGGACATCCAGGATCCTGCCTTTGCCCGGCGGCTCAAAGATGAGGTGGAGCAGGTGCTGCGGCGAAGCGGGATGGACGAGCGCCAAAAGGAGATCTTTATCCACCGGCTGGCGGGTTACCGGTTGAGCGGCTGGACGTGGGACCAGTTGGGGGAACGGTTTCAGTTGGATCCTTTCGATGTCCACCTTTCGTTCATAGAGGGGTTGCATCGGATTTTGGGGGTGATCGAATCATCGTCGGATCTGCCCCTCCTGCATTTCATGGCGGAAAATATCAAAGTGACTTCTTATTTAACTGATTCTTCACGTGAAACGAAGCGGATGTTCGACAGCGGCATGCGGATGGAGGAGATTGCGGCAGCCCGCCGATTGAAGATGAGCACGATCGAAGACCATCTCGTGGAGATGGCCATGAATGACCCCGCCTTCCCTTTATTCCAATTTGTTCCGGAGGAAGCGGTCGACAGGGTAGTAGGGAAAGCGGAAGAACTCGGGACGAAACGGCTCCGTCCTTTAAAGATGGAGTTCGACTCATTGACCTATTTTCAATTGCGTTTGATATTAGGCGCGCGGACAGGGAGGGGATCGGATGGATTTGCGGAAAGCACTTAAAGCCCATTTCGGGTATGAAAGATTCCGGCCCGGTCAGGAAGACGTCGTCCGGCATATCGTGGACGGGAAGGATGCGATCGCGATTTTGCCGACCGGCATGGGGAAATCGCTTTGCTATCAACTGCCCGCCTATTTGAAGGAAGGAGCCGTCCTCATCATATCGCCCCTCGTCGCTCTAATGGAGGACCAAGTGGCAATCATGAAGAAGAACGGGGAAAAGCGGGTTGTGGCATTAAATTCGTTCCTTTCCTTTTCCGATAAAAAGCGGATCATTGACCAGCTGCATCTGTATAAATTTATCTTCCTATCCCCGGAAATGCTCACCCAGCCTTATGTCAGAAGGAAGCTTCGTGAACTCGCGTTGTGCTGCATCGCGATAGACGAAGCTCATTGCATTTCCCAGTGGGGGTTTGATTTCCGTCCTGATTATTTACGATTGGGCCATTTTTTCGACAGCCTGCGGGAACGTCCGCCGATTCTGGCTTTGACGGCTACGGCGAATCGTCGGGTGACGGCGGACATCGGGCAATATTTGCATTTGCAGGAGCCTGAAATCATTCGGCAGTCCATAGACCGTCCGAACATCTCCTACTCGCTTGCCGTGTTGAATTCGGAGTCGGAGAAAACGGGGTGGTTGCGGAAGCGGCTCCGGGAGACGGTCGGTCCCGGGATCATCTATGTCGCTTCCCGGAAGCGGGCCGATGAACTCGCGCTTGAACTGAAGGATACGAACCGGACGATCGCCTCCTATCACGCGGGAAAAGAAGCGGAAGACCGGGCTTTCATCCAAGAACAATTTATCAATGGGGAATTGGATTGGATTTGTGCGACAAATGCCTTCGGAATGGGTATACATAAAGAGGATATCCGGCAAGTCATCCATGAACATCTACCGCAATCCATTTCGGGCTATATCCAGGAAGTGGGACGCGCCGGACGGGACGGCAAGAAATCGGCGGCGACGTTGCTCTATTCGGAAGAGGATGGGCAGAAGATCCGGTTCATCATTGAAGAAGACTTGCCGCGTCCCGGCGAGGTGCGCCTCTATGCGGAATTGCTTTCAGAAGGGATGGCACCGGAAGACGCTGCGAATCGGGCGGGATTCAGCGAAACGGGAAAACGGGTGATCGATTTCTATTTGGAACAATGGCCGGTGGAAGAGGTCAATGCCCGGATGGAAGCTTTGCGCGGGGAAAAGGTAGGAGAGCTGAAGAAGATGATTCACTTATTGCATTCCGGTCGGTGCATTCGTGAAGAACTTTTGTCATTTTTCGACGAAACATGTGAAATGAAACCGAAGGCCTGCTGTTCTGTTTGTGGAATCGAAGAAGATGACTGGATTCGGGACGATACAATGGGAGAGGCGAGACCAGAGTGGATGGGGTGGGAGGAAAGACTCACCAAGTTGCTGGGGTGATAGGTGGGATTCCCTACTGTTTCTGCCAAGGGATTTTAAAGTGTGTCGGAAAATGTCCGATCGAGATGAAAAACACCGAAACAGCATAGCTTGCGGAAGAGGCGAGATGCGGCGAGTGATTGATTTTTCAACCAAAATTCGTCATAATAAGAGGAACAGCACGACGGGATAGGAGAATGTAACATGGATAAAGATGATTTCAAAGCTGAATTCGAAGAACATCGGAAGGAAATTAGCCTGGAGGAAGAGGATGATACTGGACGTTTGCCATCCCGTGTCGAATTGCATCGCACAAAACGGAATCCGAAAAGGAAATCCAATCATCTCTTGCTCAATGTCATCCTTGGTCTTTTCACTCTCATTCCGGTCGGAATTTTAGTGTATGTCATCTCCGATTTTTATTCACCGGATGATAAAACATCCGCCCAGGTGGTGGATTCCGGCGTACGGTTTGAAATCGACAGTTCGGAACCGCAAAGCAAAGATGCAGCCGCGGAAAAGTCCGATCCTGATGAGCAAACATTAGCGGAAAAAACAGGCAGCACCTCAAACGAACCGGCAAAACCGGTTGAGGCAGCAAAGGAGCCGACTTCCACACCGAAGCCAGACCCGCAGCCGGAAACGAAACCGGCACCTCCGAAACCGGAGCAGCCAGCAGAAAAGCCGAAAGCGGACCCTAAGCCGGAACAGCCCAAGGCCACCGGCAAAACACATGTTGTCGCTGCGAGTGAAACATTGTACCGGATTGCTGTAAACTATTACGGCTCGGGCTCGGATGCAAATTTGGAGAAAATCCGGCGCGCCAATGGCCTGTCGTCGAATACTATCCAAGTAGGGCAAAAGTTGATCATTCCTTGATATAGAACAGAAACTAAAAAGGCAAAGTGCGCACTTTGCCTTTTTGCACGCGTTTTCGGAACAATTTGCTGAATCATAAAGGTGGTGCGTCATTACGGGAAGCAAGATAGTTGGGGCACTCTTTTCTCTTATGGTCGGTTTCCTAACCTATATGTACGTAAATGCCAAGCGGAGAAATGTCATGTTCCATGAAATGACGGTCAACGATACCCGCGGCGGGGAGGGCGAATTATCGGTCTTTTTCATTTCGGATATTCACCGCAGGGAAATCGATGAGAAACTTCTCGTCCAATTACGGGAAGCCGGGAAGTTCGATCTTGTCATCCTCGGCGGGGATTTGGCGGAAAGAGGGGTGCCGCCCCGTCGGATCGATGAGAATGTCAAACGGCTTTCCGAGCTGGGTCCGCTTTTCTTCGTTTGGGGTAACAATGATCGGGAAGTGGGGGAACCGCTGATGCGGGATATTTTGGCTCGCCATGGCTGCGTCATTTTGGAGAATCGGGCAGCACCCGTACCAGGCCATCCGGATTGGATGATTTGCGGGACGGATGATCCGTCGAGCCGAAAGGTCGATATTGATTCCACTCTACGTTATATTGATAGAGGAAAATATAGTATTTTAGTCACTCATACACCGTCCGTATTTCGCAAGGTGGAGCGGCAATACCAGCCTTGTCTACTGTTGGCGGGCCATACCCATGGTGGCCAAATCCGTCTTGGCAAGCTCGGCATCCAAGATAAGGGGAAGTTCTGGATAGAAGGCGGGCGGGCGAAATTGATCAGCAACGGCTATGGCACGTCCACGGTCCCCTTCCGATTGGGGGCCGATCCCGAATGCCATGTCATCAAGATCAAGTATGGGGATTTGCAGTGAAGGAGTGCAATGCAAAAAATGATAGTGAAAGATGCAATCGTCGTCGGTGGCGGGCCATGTGGTCTGTCGGCAGCCATCGAATTGAAGAATAAAGGGTTGGATGTTTTGATCATCGAAAAAGGGACGATTGTGAATGCGATCTACCACTATCCGACCCATCAGACTTTTTTCAGCTCCAGCATCAAATTATCGATCGGCGATATCCCGTTCATCACGGCGTCTGAAAAACCGAAACGCAATGATGCACTCGTTTATTACCGGCAGGTCGCCATGCTGAAGGAGTTGGAAATCAACAGTCATGAAAAGGTGTTGGACGTCATAAAAGAGAAGGGGCGTTTCCGCATCGTTTCCGACAAGGCGGAATACGAGGCGAAGCATGTCGTCATCGCGACTGGATATTATGATAATCCGAACCGCTTGGGGGCGGAAGGGGCGGATCTGCCGAAAGTGCATCACTATTTCAAGGAAGCGCATCCCTATTTCAAAAAACAGGTCGTCGTCATCGGAGGGAAGAACTCCGCGGTGGATGCGGCTCTGGAATTGGAGCGGGCCGGTGCGCATGTGACAGTCGTCTACCACGGTTCCGACTATTCCCCAAGCGTGAAACCGTGGATCCTGCCAGGGTTCGACAGCTTGGTCCGCAATGGAGCGATTACGATGCATTTCAACGCGACCGTCGAGAAGATCACCGAGGATTCAGTGACGATCCGGAAAGGTGATGAGCTGTTCACGATCGAAAACGATACGGTTTTTGCGATGATCGGCTACCATCCGGATCATGACTTTTTCAAAAAGATCGGCATTCAAATTGATGAAACGAGCGGCAGTCCTGTTTTTGATGAAGAGACGATGGAAACGAACGTGGAAGGCCTTTACATTGCCGGAGTCATCGCAGCCGGAAATGACGCCAACCGGATTTTCATCGAGAATGGCAGATTCCATGGAGGGTTGATTGCGGAGGACATTGCGAAAAAACAACTAACGGCAAGCGAATAGGCTTCGGTTCGATTGCCGGCTGAGACAGGGGGCCATCCATGTTCATATTGCTCACTGTGGCGATTGCGCCTGGTTTGGCGCTCTTCAGCTATTTTTATTTGCGCAAACAGATTGCCAAAGAGCCGTCCCGCACGTTGTTCCATACATTCATCTACGGGGCGATTATGACGTTCCCGATTTTGTTCATTCAATACGTGTTCGAAGAAGAACATGTATTTTCCAGTGAATTCCTACAGGCTGTCGTCTTCACGAGCGGGTTGGAAGAATTCTTCAAATGGCTGATCTTATTGATCGCCATCTACCGGCATATGGAGTTCGAAGATGTGTACGACGGTATTTTGTATGGGGCGAGTGTGTCGCTTGGATTTGCGACGGTGGAGAACATCATCTATTTGCTGACGTTCGGCATGGACACCGCCTTCCTCCGCGCCTTGCTGCCGGTATCGAGCCACGCGTTGTTCGGGGTCGTCATGGGGTATTATATCGGAAGAGCCAAATTCGCGGTCGAGTCCAATAAACGTTGGGCGCTCTTCATCGCGTTCCTCGCACCGTACTTCCTCCATTGTGTATATAATACGATCCTGCTAATTCACGACATCTGGTTATACCTGATCATCCCCTTCATGCTGTTCCTCTGGTGGTTCGGCTTGACCCGGGTAAAATATGCGCATACCTTCGCGATGCGCCAATTCAGAAGAAAAGCTCGAATCAACCAAGACTGATCCCGCCCCGGCGGGATTTTTTATTTTTAATAAAAATCCCTTCTTTGGGCAAGCTGAGGGAAAGGAGGAATGCAAGTGAAACGAATGGTGATCCGGATGGTGGCCATCGTCCTTTTACTAGGAACAGCGTATGCCACTTCTCCAAATCAAATCGATGCTTTTAGCGCGCGCGATCTGGCAAGGGGCGCGAACGGAGACGACGTTATTGAACTCCAGGCAAGACTCCAATATATCGGATATTATCATGGAGCCATTGACGGGAAATTCGGATATTCGACCTATTGGGCACTGCGGAATTTCCAGGAGAAATTCGGTCTGCCGGTCGATGGGATTGCGGGAGCTCAAACGAAGAAGAAACTAACGGCTGCTTCCCAGTATGATGAGAAATTTGTACAAGACAACATACGGAAAGGTAACAAATTCACCTATTATGGAAGTAAACCGTTATCATCGCAAGTGTCCCAAGGCGGTGCCAAAAAAGACCGGATTCAATTGCCCGCCAAATATTCCGACCAGGACCTGAAGCTTCTGGCCAATGCGGTTTACGGGGAAGCCCGCGGCGAGCCGTATGAAGGGCAAGTAGCCGTTGCTGCGGTCATCTTGAACCGCATCGAACATCCCGATTTCCCTGATACGGTAGGCGGGGTCATCTTCCAGCCGGGCGCCTTCACGGCGGTCGCGGACGGGCAAATCTGGCTGGAGCCGAATGAACGGGCAAAAGAAGCGGTCCTAGATGCCATCAACGGGTGGGATCCATCTGAAAATGCCCTCTATTATTTCAATCCGATCACGGCGACAAGCAAATGGATCTGGTCGCGCCCGCAAATCAAAAAAATCGGGCTTCATATTTTCTGCATGTGATTCGGACGACGGTAATGACAACGGCAATGAGAGGAGGCAGGCAAAGGTGAGCGGGAAATCTACCATTCCGACGTATCATTTTGCCGACATATGAAAAAAACAATATTCGTTCTAGTGTACGCCATTGCAGCCATTTCGATTTATGCCTATGGCAAAACGACGGAGAGTGAAAAGCTGGCCCTCGCGCTGAGCGGGCAATACGCGAAAAAAATGGCCGACGCCTCGGAAAAGTTGGAAGAACTCGACACGGCAGTCAAGAAGACTTTATTATTCAATGAATCGGATGGCTCCACACAAGCAAGAGAAGATATTTGGCGGTTATCCTCCGATATCAAGAGCTCCATCTCCGCTTTACCGTTAGATCCGGGCTTTTCAACGTCATGGATGAACTACTTAGGGCGCCTGGGCAATTATGCCAAGGAAGGCGAGGGCACTCATGACCCTGAAAAATTCCATCAAGTGATGAGGCAAGCGTCCAAAAACTTAGGCGAGCTGGCGAGTGAATGGCAAGTGGCGACCGCTGGCATGGTCAGTGGAAGATTGTCCATGGACGGATGGACGGATCGATTGAACGATACGAAATCCGGCCATGATTGGTCGAAGATGAGCAATACACTGAAACAATACACGGAAAGCGATTTTCCGTTGACGGCGAGCGAATCGGATTCCCAGAAAAAGAAAGAGCTCCGGAATATGAAGGATGCCGAAGTGACACGGGAACAAGCGGTGGAGCGCTTCAAAAAATTATTCCCTTCCGTTTCCAATGAAATCGTCGAAGTCGGTTCAAGTCAGGCAGGGTCGCCTTATCCTTTCTACCATATCCGCTTTGCGGAAGACGAGTCGATCGGCTATGTCGACATTACGAAAAAGGGTGGACACGTCCTTTCTTTTCTGGCCGAGAGACCTTTCGGCAGGGAAGAGCTGCCCTTCGAAGATATTCAACGGAATGCGGAACGCTTTTTGAAAGCTGCCGGCTATCGTGACGTAGTGCTAGAAGAAGCACGGGAAAATCACAATGTCTGGCACCTCGTCTATGTGCGCGTCGAACCGGGATACGACGCGAAGGTCTTTTCGGATGTCATCCACTTGAAAGTGGCCAAAGACAATGCGAATGTGGTCGGTTTGGATGCCTCCGAGTATATCCGGAAGGAAAACACAACTAAACAACCGATCATTGAGATCGACTGGAACACTTTTTTCCATTCGGACGTTGAAATCGTCAAAAAGGAACTCGCCTACGTGGAGAATAAACAGCTGGAACAACGGTTGGCGCATTATTTGACAGTCCTATCCGATGAACACGGCATACCGGGCACCTATGCCGTCGTCGTCGATACGGAAACAGCAGAAGTGATCAAAACCGAGAAGTTGGATTAGCATGGGCACCCAAAATCCATATTGGAATTTCCCTCCCGACATGCCATAATGGAAATAGGAATAGTGGTATGGTATTGTATATCGGCTTGCGACCTTAGTCATGTGCAGACCGATTCGGATCGATGCCATGAAACGGTATTCGGATGATTTCAGGATGGCGGGTGTTTACAATGCTATTGACAGTCGGTACGATCATTTTGATTGATAAGGAATATACGAAAGACAGCGAAAAATATAAAAGCAAGGTAGTGGATATCGGGGACGATCACGTCATGATCGATTATCCGACCCATGTCGAAACGGGCCGGACGACCTTCATCATTGACGGAACGACGTTGCTCGTTACGTTCATTGACCAAAATAAGATTTCGTATGCGTTCAAGACAGAAGTATGCGGCCGGCTCAATAAAGGAATCCCCATGTTGAAGCTGTCGTATCCCGGAGACGATCAGCTGTACAAAATCCAGCGGCGCGAATTCGTCAGAGTGGAAACTGCAATCGACGTGGCGGTAGAAACGGAAGAAGGGTTCAGCCAGTTCGTAGCGGAGGATTTGAGCGCGGGCGGCATCGCCCTCAATTTCCCCCGTAAGGTCCCATTCCGGGACGGGGATGTCGTCAATATGACAATTGTCCTCCCTTTCCTGGATAAAGAAATCAAATATGTCCGGACCCTTGCGAAAGCGGTCCGCATCTGGGAGAAGAACGGCCGCACGATCGGCTCCTTTCAATTCGAAGACATCGAAGCCGTCGACAGGCAATATATCATCCGTTTCTGTTTCGAACGGCAATTGCAATCGAGAAACCGGGAATCGTAAGAGACGGATTTGAAATGCTTTTCATTCCGATCAAGATCCATACAAAGGGGAAAGTCTGCGTGAACGGGACTTTTCCCTTTTCGATATGATACAATGTTTTCGAATTGACTACGGGGGTAGATGATATGGTAAATGGCATTCAAATTGCGATTGACGGTCCAGCGGGCGCGGGGAAGAGCACCGTTGCCAAAATGGCGGCCGAGAAACTGGGCTTTACGTACATTGATACAGGGGCGATGTATCGCGCATTGACGCATAAGGCGCTCATCGATCACATAGATATAAATGACGAGGATGCGATGAAGCGCTTGTTGCTGCATACGGACATCCATCTGCTCCCATCTGCGAAAGGGCAAGCCGTTCTGCTGGATGGAGAGGATGTTTCGGAAGCGATCCGTACCCAAGAAGTGACGAAAGCGGTATCGGCAGTCGCGGCACATCCATCCGTCCGTCTGTTGATGGTGGACAAACAGCGCCAGTTGGCGACCAATAAAGGCGTAGTCATGGATGGCCGGGATATCGGCACGGATGTATTGCCGGAAGCGCAGTTGAAAATCTTCCTGACTGCTTCGGTGGAAGAGCGGGCGTTGCGGCGTTTCAAAGAAAATGACGGGCGCGGCATCCATACCTCTTTGGAGCAATTGCAAGCTGATATAAGCGAGCGGGACCGGGCGGATAGTGAACGGAAAGCATCCCCTCTTCGGCAGGCCGAAGACGCGATTCTGATCGACTCCACCTCGATGGCTATCGGGGATGTCGTGGAAAAGATCAGGGAGCTGGCGGAAGAGAGGATGGTCCGATGAATCTGTATCCGTTCGGAAAAGCGGTCGTCAGCACGCTTTTTTATCCATTGTTCCGCATCCAAGTGATCGGCAGGGAGCATTTTCCGCAAGAAGGCGGCGTCTTGTTATGTACGAACCATATCCATAACTTCGATCCGCCTGTCGTCGGCATCACCTGCCCGCGGACGGTGCACTTCATGGCAAAAGAAGAGCTTTTCCACGCGCCGGTGTTGAAGAATCTCCTTCCAAGCCTCCAGGCATATCCTGTGAAACGGGGAATGAGCGACCGGGAAGCTTTCCGGAACACGCTGAAGCATCTCCGCTCCGGAAAAGTCGTCGGCCTATTTCCGGAAGGGACCAGGAGCAAAACCGGGGAACTCGGCAAAGGATTGGCAGGTGCCGGTTTTTTCGCACTGAAAGGCGATGCCGCCGTCGTCCCGTGCGCCATCATCGGTCCCTACGCACCGTTCCGGAAATTGAAGGTCGTCTATGGGAAACCGATGGATATGACCCCCTACCGTGAGCGCAAGGCCTCCGCAGAAGAGGTGACGGAAGCCATCATGGAGGAAATCCGTAAACTCCAGCAGCAAAATAAATGAAGAATGCAAGGGTAAATTTTTGTTTTTATGGATAGATTCGCATACTATAGAGTTAGGATCTTTATGGAGGAGGACTACATAATGACTGAAGAGATGAACTTTGAAACTGAAACAGGCTATAATGAAGGAGATCGGGTCACCGGAAAGGTGACGAAAATCGAAGATAAATCGGTAACGGTCGAAATTGCAGGAGCACCTTTCGATGGTGTCATTCCGATCAGCGAACTGTCCAGCCTTCATATTGAAAAGGCTTCCGATGCCGTGGAGGTCGGCCAAGAGCTTGAGTTGAGCATCATCAAAGTGGAAGAGGATAATTATGTCCTTTCGAAACGGAAAATCGATGCGGAAGACGCATGGGACTCCTTGGAGGAGAAATTCCACAGTGGGGAAGTCATCGAAACGGAAGTGAAGGACGTCGTCAAAGGCGGACTCGTCGTGGACCTCGGCGTCCGCGGATTCATCCCGGCTTCGCTTGTCGAGGACTATTTCGTCGAATCTTTCGATGAATACAAAGGCCGCACGATGACATTCAAGATCGTTGAAATGGATAAAGAGAAGAACCGCTTGATCCTTTCACATCGCGCCGTGATCCAAGAAGAGAAAGCTGCACAGAAAGACGAAGTTCTCGAGAACCTGAAAGCCGGTCAAGTGATGGAAGGGACGGTCCAACGACTCGCTTCCTTCGGTGCCTTCGTTGACATCGGCGGCGTGGACGGACTTGTCCATATTTCTCAACTGTCCCATGAACATGTCGACAAAGTGGCCGACGTGTTGAAAGAAGGGGACAAGGTAAATGTCAAGGTCCTTTCCGTCGATCGGGATTCGGAGCGGATATCCCTGTCCATCAAAGACACATTGCCTGGCCCTTGGGAAGGAATCGAAGAGAGGGCGCCGAAAGGTTCGATCTTCGAAGGCGTCGTCAAACGACTCGTCTCTTATGGCGCATTCGTTGAAGTTCTTCCGGGTGTCGAAGGGCTTGTCCATATTTCCCGCATTTCCCACAAACATATCGGCACACCGCATGATGTGTTGCAGGAAGGCCAGAAAGTCCAAGTCAAAGTGCTGGATGTCAATGCGGATGAAAAACGTCTATCGCTCAGCATCAAAGACTTGATTGAAAAAGAAGAGGATAACAACTACGGCGACTATGAAATGCCAGAAGAAGCATCAGGCTTTTCCATTAGCGACGTCATCGGAGATCAGTTGAAGAAATTCTCTGAATGACCCGGTTTAGGTGACAATCAAATTCTTTGAGGTGATGGTGCTTGTACGGGCATCATCATCTTTTTTTGTGTATACTATCAGAAGATAAGCTGGAAGGATGGTAACGTATGACGAAACCAACAGTGGCAATCGTCGGAAGGCCCAATGTCGGGAAATCCACGATATTCAACCGAATTGTCGGCGAGCGGATTTCCATTGTGGAAGACGTGCCGGGCGTGACCCGCGATCGCATTTACAGTTCGGCAGATTGGCTTGCCCATGAATTTAACATAATTGACACAGGTGGGATCGATATCGGGGACGAGCCGTTCCTGGAAAAGATCCGCGCCCAGGCGGAGATCGCCATCGACGAAGCGGACGTGATCATCTTCCTGACGAATGGCCGGGAAGGCGTCACGGATGCGGACGAGCAAGTGGCGAAAATCCTGTACAAAACGAAAAAGCCCGTCGTCTTGGCGGTGAATAAAATCGATAACCCGGATATGCGTGAAATGATCTATGATTTCTACTCCCTCGGCTTCGGAGATCCTTATCCGATTTCAGGTTCACACGGGCTCGGCTTGGGCGACTTGCTCGATCAAGTTACGGCCAGCTTCCCTGAACCGGGCGCAGAGGAAGTGGAAGAGGATACGATCCGTTTCAGCCTCATCGGCCGGCCGAATGTCGGGAAATCCTCCCTCGTCAACGCCTTCATCGGCGAGGACCGGGTCATCGTCAGCGATGTAGCCGGCACGACGACCGATGCCATCGATACGACGTATGAATACGAGGGGCAGAAGTTCAAAATCATCGATACGGCAGGGATGCGCAAAAAAGGGAAAGTGTATGAGAACACCGAGAAATATAGCGTGCTGCGCGCATTGAAAGCGATCGAACGCTCCGATGTCGTCCTCATCGTCCTGAACGGCGAAGAAGGGATCCGGGAGCAGGACAAACGCATTGCCGGTTATGCAGAAGAGGCCGGGAAGGGCGTCATGATCGTCGTGAACAAATGGGACGCTGTTGAAAAGGATGACAAGACGATGATCCGCTTCACCGAAGACATCCGGGATAATTTCCAATTCCTTGACTACGCGCCGGTCGCGTTCGTCTCCGCGAAAACGAAACAGCGGGTTCATAGTTTATTCGAAAAAATAATAATGATCAGCGAAAACCATGCGATGCGCATCCAATCCAGCGTCCTGAATGAAGTGATCGAGGATGCGGTAGCGCGAAATCCGGCTCCGACCGACAAAGGGCGACGCTTGCGCATTTATTATGTCACTCAAGTGGCCGTCAAGCCGCCGACATTTGTCGTCTTTGTCAATGAACCGGAATTGATGCACTTCTCGTACGAACGATTTTTGCAAAATCGTCTACGGGAATCATTCGGATTTGAAGGGACGCCGATCCGTCTCATAACACGGGCGAGAAGCTGATCTAATCGCCACATCCAGCCTCGGGCGCTAGCCCTGTGCTTTTGTATTAGGAAGGAAGGGTTGACGATGAAAAAAGTTGCTGTACTCGGAGCAGGCAGCTGGGGAACTGCCATCGCCTTCGTCTTGGCCGAAAACGGACATGACTGTCTCATTTGGGCGAGACGTCCCGAACAAACCGATGAAATCAATGCCCGGCATTCGAACGGAGCCTATTTGCCGGGCATTCAACTGCCTGCCGCATTGCAGGCGACTTCCGATTTGCAGGAAGCCGTGAATCATGGAGATACGATCGTCCTCGCTGTCCCGACGAAAGCGATGCGCGAAGTCTGTGCTGAGCTGAACAGGATGGCGGCCGGGCCTAAATTGATTGTCCATGTGTCGAAAGGGATCGAACCGGATTCGTTGAAGCGGATTTCCGAGATGATCGAAGAAGAGGTCGATGCCGCAAAACGGACGGCGGTCGTCGCACTGTCAGGGCCGAGCCATGCCGAGGAGGTCGTGTTGCGCCATCCGACGACGGTGACAGCTGCCTCCATCGACATGGAAGCGGCGGAGCAGGTGCAGGATCTGTTCATGAACCCGTATTTCCGCGTCTACACGAATAACGACCTCATCGGGGTGGAAATCGGGGCGGCGCTGAAAAACGTCATCGCGCTCGCGGCCGGTGTGTCGGACGGGCTCGGGTACGGCGATAACGCGAAGGCGGCCCTTATTACGAGAGGGTTGGCCGAAATTACCCGTCTCGGTGTGAAAATGGGGGCGAATCCGCTCACTTTCTCCGGATTGACAGGGCTCGGGGACTTGATCGTCACATGTACGAGCGTCCATTCGCGGAACTGGAAAGCGGGGAACATGCTTGGACAAGGAAATAGCTTGGACGAGGTCATTGCCGGCATGGGCATGATCATCGAAGGGGTCCGCACTGCAAAAGCGGTCCATCAGCTGGCCATCCGCTATGATGTACCGATGCCGCTGTCCGAAGCCCTCTATACCGTTCTGTTCGAAGACGTGCCCCCAAAGGAAGCGGTCGATCAATTGATGAAACGAATGAAAAAACAGGAAGTCGAAGATCTTTTCGGCAACCGTTGATGTATGATGATGAAAGGATGACAACTCTTGACAGCAATGGATAAGATGTGGCTGTCATTTTACGCGATGGGATTCATGGCGATCTCCATGGGTCTGATTTACGCGAGCCGCCACAAATTGAACAACCGATTTCTAAAAGCGATCTTTGCCCTCGTGGCCTATTCCCTTCTGATCATTTCGTTTTTTGCCATGGTCTATCTCGTATTTAATGGTCCTACAGGAGGGGCGTAATGACATATATTAAGAAATGGGCGAGCATCTTCCTTTTGGTTGCCTCCTTGATGACGTTGACAGGCTGCATGTATCCCGGCGATGACAAGGCGACCCGCGAAATTGCCTATGAAGATCAATTGCAAAGTGTCCAGCAGGCCGTCGATACATATCAGAAGAATTCGGGTGGTCTTTTGCCGATCAAGACCCGCGATCAGGAAACCGATCCGTATATCAAATATCCGGTGGAATTCTCCAAAATCGTCCCGGCCTATATGGAAAAGATTCCATCCAATGCCTATGAGAACGGCGGCATCTATCAATATGTGCTGATGGACGTAGAAACCGACCCGGTTGTGAAACTGGTCGACCTTCGCTCCGCGGAACGCATCCGGGAACTGAAGCTGCGCCAGAATATCAATAACTCCGTCCCTTTCAAGGAAGCGGTCGGGGATCATGTTTACGCGGTTGATTATAAAAAAATGGGCTTCAAAGAGCCGTTGACGGTACCGAGTCCGTACTCCGATGCCCAACTGCCGATCGTCATCGGGGGCGACGGGGAATTCTATGTGGACTACTCCATCGATTTACATCGGATTTTGCAAAATGAAAACCCGGATGTCCAAGAAGGGGAAGATATCCGTCGCATATTAGCGGATGAATACCCGGTACTGCCGGCTTACTCCTTGCCATACACTGTGAATAGCGATAATGAGCCCGTCTTCCTGAAATAGGCGGCTTTTAGAAAAACGTTTCGTGTCTTATGCATGAAACGTTTTTTACTTTCATAAACTACTATGCGCAGAAAAGGAGGACGATGGGATGAAAGAAGAATTGTATGAGAGCTTGGCTAGACGCACAGACGGTGATATTTATATCGGTGTTGTCGGCCCGGTCCGGGTAGGCAAATCGACATTCGTGAAACGGGTCATGGAAGAAGTGGTCATTCCGAATATGACAGAGCAGTCCGACCGAATCCGGGCGCAAGACGAACTTCCGCAAAGCTCGCCGGGGCCTGTCATTATGACGTCGGAACCGAAATTCGTTCCGGCACAAGGGACATCGGTCTCGGTGGGGGAAGGGGATTTGAAGTTCCAGATCCGGCTGGCGGACTGCGTCGGCTATGTGATCGACGGTGTGAAAGGATATGAGGATGAGGACGGTCCGAAATACGTCCATACCCCATGGCATAATGAACCCGTCCCGTTTGAAGAGGCGGCGCGCATCGGGACGGATAAAGTGATCCGTGACCATTCCACAATCGGCATCCTTGTGACGACGGACGGGACGGTGAACAATATTCCGCGTGAGGCGGCGGAAGTGGCGGAAACGGAAATCGTCGGTAAGCTGAAAGAGATCGGGAAGCCGTTCGTCATCGTGTTGAATTCCAAAATGCCTGCGCATGAACGGACGGTCTTGCTGAAGCAGCAGCTGCATGAGACCCATGGGGTGCCGGTCATCGCCATCAGTGCGGACCAATTGAACGCCCAGGAGATTCAATTGATCCTGAAAGAAGCGCTCTACGAGTTTCCGATTTCGGACATCGAATTGCAAAAGCCGGACTGGATGGACGTGCTCGGCAGCGAACATGAGCTGAACGCCTCCATCGACAATGTGATCAATGAAGGATTCCTCGGAGTTTCGAAGATCCGCAAAGTGCAGGAAATCGCGGAAAGCCTACGGGATCAAGAGCATGTGAAGTTTTCCGAAGTCGTCGAAGTCGATGCAGGAAAAGGGAAAGCCACCGTCCGAATTGAAATTGACGAGGGGGCGTTCCGGCAAGTGTGCGAAGATATCATGGAGCAGGAGATCGGCACGAAAAAAGATTGGCTCCTCTTTGTGAAAGAGGCGGCTAAAGCGAAGAAATCGTATAATCTGTATTCGGAAGCGATTGAAAAGGCGAAGCAAGACGGCTACGGAATCGCCTTGCCGTCGCTGCATGATTTCAACCCATCTCCGCCTGAGCTGATCAAACAGAACGACTTCTTCGGGGTTCGGATGAAAGCGACGGCTCCATCGCTCCATGTCATCCGGGTGGATATGGAGGCGGAATTCTCGCCGCTCATCGGTTCGGAATTCCATAGCCACCATTTGCTGAAGGAATTGAAACATGCGTACCTGCATGACCGGGATGCCTTGTGGCAAACGTCGCTGTTCGGCACGCCGCTCCATGAAGTGATGAAGGAAAGCATCCGCTTCAAAACGAACTCTGTGCCGTCCCGCGCCAGAAACCGGTTGCGCGAAACGATTGAACAAATGGTCAATGATGGGAACAAGGGCATGGTCACATTCATCGTTTGAGCCTAAAAGATCCGTGAAAAACGGATCTTTTTTCGTTTTTTATGCAGAAACTGCGTCATTATGGGGAAAACTCGATAATATTCTTGCGTCGCAGATGTGGGTATGATACTCTTTTTACAGTGTTATTAGCGGTGACATCCCCTTTTGAGAGGAGGTGAATGGTGTGAATAAAACAGAATTGATTAACTCTGTAGCCGAAACGGCAGGTCTTACGAAGAAGGACGCAACAAAAGCTGTTGAGGCTGTATTCGATACGATCCAGGCGACTCTTGCAAAGGGAGATAAAGTGCAACTGATCGGTTTCGGAAACTTCGAAGTTCGTGAGCGTGCAGCTCGTAAAGGACGCAACCCGCAATCCGGGGAAGAAATCGATATCGCAGCAAGCAAAGTTCCTGCTTTCAAAGCGGGGAAAGCGCTTAAGGACGCTGTGAAATAATTGGAAATCCTACATAGGAGTCCATCCGTCACCGCTGCTTCAGCGGTCTGATCGGATGGGCTCCTTTTCAGTGGGTTGGGAGGGCTGGCTTTGATTTTGCAGAGGGGTATCGGCGGAATCGTGGCTGAGCAGCGGTTGTCGCGGGCGTTATCAGCGGTTGCGCGAAGTTATCAGCCGCTACGCGAGCTTTCCAGCACTGATGTTGCCTCATCCAGTTGCCTTAGTCCGGAAAAAAGTTTGTAAACTGTACGGATATGCGGGAGTATGCTACTATTTTTGTTGTACTAGCTTCCCAAGCGGCAAAGTAACGGGCACCACTGCCCGGACAGGCCTGCGCCGGGAAGATAACCATGCGGGAAGAAATCCCCTCCGGTTAGCTATCAGTACATTCCGATTGAGGAGGTTTCTTACTAAATGCAAGAGTTCGATCAACAAAAAATCGAAGTGGCGGTCAAAATGATCCTGGAGGCGATCGGGGAAGACCCGGACCGGGAAGGATTGTTGGAGACGCCGAAGCGGGTTGCCAAAATGTATGCCGAAGTGTTCGAAGGCATGGGGAAAGACCCGAAAGAATATTTCAAAACCGTATTCCATGAAAATCATGACGAGGTCGTCCTCGTGAAAGATATACCGTTCCACTCGATGTGCGAACATCATCTCGTCCCCTTTTTCGGACTCGCCCATGTCGCATACATCCCACGTGACGGAGTCGTCGCAGGTCTCAGCAAATTGGCAAGGGCTGTCGAAACGACGGCGAAACGTCCACAATTGCAGGAGCGGATCACGTCGACGGTTGCCGATGCGATGATGGATATGCTCAATCCGTATGGGGTTTATGTCGTCATCGAAGCGGAGCATATGTGCATGACGATGCGGGGAATTAAAAAGCCCGGCTCCAAGACAGTGACAACGGTTGCCCGCGGGGTGTACGAACATGATGAGGTGAAACGTGCCGAAATTCTTTCCCTCATCCGGATGTCCTGAGTGCTTTGCGGCAGTCTCCTCTTCTATGGTATGATGGGGACAACTATTGACAGATGGGAGAGGGGATCATGACACAGCCCGAATATGTCGTCATTAAAGCGAAAGAAGACGGTGTCAATGTCATCGGACTGACGAGAGGAAACAATACGAAGTTTCACCACACGGAAAAGCTGGACCGCGGTGAAGTGATGATTGCCCAATTCACGGAACATACTTCGGCGATGAAAATCCGCGGAGATGCTGAAATCCACACAGCTTACGGAGTGGTGAGAAGTGAAGGCAAGGAATAACGGCCGCTTGACATTCATGTCGAGGGGCGCCTTTGATTGGAGATCCGATGATGGAAAGACAAAAAATGAAATGGCAAATCGAAAATTACATACTTGAGGTGGAACGCGCCATCCGGGAACCGATTGTCGAACGGGATATCGGAACTGCGGAAATCGATTCGGACAAGGCGTTTTTTCTTTTGTTGCCATTGTTGAATGGAGAGAGGTGGACGTCCGGCTTGAATACGGCTGCCATCGCCGTGGGGGCAGTCCACGCGGCGTTTGAAGCGCATGATTCGATTTCCGCCCGGTCCGTCTCGACGAAAGAGCAGCAATTGACTGTCTTGGCAGGGGACCATTTCAGCGGGATCCATTACAAACTTCTCGCCTCTCTCCCGGATTTCGGCCTGATCCGGTCCGTCTCCCGGACGATCGGCCATATAAATGAGATGAAGACGATCTGCCATGAACAAATGCCCGATTCCGTTGAGGAGCTCCTCCTCGCATTTCGGCTGATCGAGGCGGGCTGCATATTGGATTTCCTGAACTTATCCGGTTTTTCCCGATATGCTCCGTTTGCCAGCTGTGCGCTGCCTCTGCTTCGTTTGATTGCTATGGAAAAAGAAGATGGATTCTTTGTGGATAGCCGATCCGGAGGTACATTGGATATCGAAAGTCATCGGCGTCTCGTCGCCCTTCTGACTCGCCAGTTGCAGGAAGTGGTGGAAGCGGCCGATTTCCTTGCCCCGTTTTTGCGGGATGAAATGCAGCGTATTGTTGCACCCCTGACAGGCAAGTTGATCTGACTTCGGATTTTCCGCATGCCTGCCGCGGTCCGAGCCGTTTTACCCGTTTTCCAGCCACCATTGAAAGAAAAGAGGTAAATCCTTTGACGAGTTCTAAAGAACAGAAAGTACATAAAGTATTTGAGAAAATTTCCGGCGATTACGACAAGATGAATTCAGTCATCAGTTTTAACCAACATAAGAAATGGCGAGAGGATATCATGAAGCGGATGGCGATTCCGAAAGGGGCCCATGCGCTTGATGTTTGTTGTGGAACGGCGGACTGGACAATTGCCATTTCGGATGCGGCAGGGCCGGAGGGGAAAGTGGTCGGTCTTGATTTCAGCGAGGGCATGTTGGAAGCCGCCCGGCCGAAAGTGGTGGACCGCCCGAATATTACGCTTCAGCAAGGCAACGCGATGTCATTGCCCTTTGCAGATGATTCGTTCGATTATGTGACGATCGGTTTCGGTTTGCGCAACGTACCGGATTATGCCACTGTCCTATCTGAGATGCACCGTGTGCTGAAACCGGGCGGGATGATCGCCTGCCTGGAAACTTCCCAGCCCGAGGCGCCGGGCTATCGCCAACTGTTCCGGTTCTACTTCCGGTTCATCATGCCGGTGCTCGGAAAAGTGTTTGCCAAAAGCTACAAGGAATATTCTTGGCTGCAGGAATCGGCAAACGATTTCCCGGGCATGAAGCAGCTGGCCCAATTATTTGTGGATGTCGGCTTCGAGGGCGTCTCCTATAAATCATACAGTGGCGGCGCTGCGGCAGGACATATCGGATACAAACAATAATTACCCTGAGGGAAGTGGATCATTTTGGAAAAAATGAAGTTGATGTCGCTGTATACCAACTTCCGAAAAGACCTCACGTATGTTGAGAAGGAATTGGAGCGCTCGGTCCACTCTTCTTCCCCTGTCATTGAACAAGCTTCTTTGCATCTGCTGCGAGCGGGCGGCAAGCGGATCCGGCCGATCTTCGTCATCCTGGCATCTAAATTCGGAGACTATTCCATGCAAGAGATGGCGAAGGTGGCCGTTTCATTGGAGCTCATTCATATGGCCTCTCTCGTGCATGACGATGTGATCGATGATTCGGATATGCGGCGAGGGATGGAGACGGTGAAAGCGAGATGGGATAACCGGGTGGCGATGTACACGGGCGACTTCATCTTTTCCCGGGCGCTCACGTCAATCGGAGAAATCGAAGTCCAAGCCGTCCATCAGCTTCTGGCCGATACGATGCTGGAAATATGCAAAGGGGAAATCATCCAAATCGAATATCAGCAAAGAGTGGATCAGTCCATCCGGGATTATTTGCGGCGCATTAAACGGAAGACGGCACTCCTTTTATCGTCCAGCTGTGCGTTGGGAGGCCTCGTCTCCAATGTAGAACCCGCCCTCGTGAAGCGGTTGGGCCGCTTCGGCTACTATGCGGGCATGGCTTTCCAGATCGTCGATGACATTTTGGACATCACGTCGACAGACAAAGAATTGGGGAAGCCGGCGGGCAGCGACTTGCTCAATGGCCATTTGACATTGCCCATTTTGTATATCAAAGACGATGTCCGATTCCGGCCGTATATGGAACGGGCGTTTGACGGCAGTTTGACCGAAAGCGGACGGCGTGAAATGCTCGCGTTCATCCGACGTTCGGGCGCGATTGAAAGAGCGCAAAAGGTGAGCGACCTTTATTTGCGGAAAGCGCTGGGTGAAATTGAAGCTTTCCCGGATGGAGATGCGAAAAAAGCATTCATGCAAATCGCGGCGTTTATCGGCAAACGGAAATATTGACTAAAAGTTGAAAGTTCCGGTAGCGGATGGTACGATTTATGAGGATAATTTCCGATACATATATCACAAGGAGTGAATGGAATGGAAAGAACATTTTTAATGGTAAAGCCTGACGGCGTGCAACGTAATCTAATCGGCGAAATCGTGAGCCGTTTTGAAAGCAAAGGATTCCAATTGGTTGGCGGTAAATTGATGCAAATCTCCCAAGAGCTTGCGGAGCAACATTACGGTGAGCACAAAGAGCGTCCATTCTTCGGCGAATTGGTTGAGTTCATCACATCTGGCCCCGTGTTCGCAATGGTGTGGGAAGGCGAAAACGTCATCTCGACAGCACGTTTGATGATGGGTGCGACAAACCCGAAAGAATCTGCACCTGGCACAATCCGCGGCGACTTTGCCGTTACGGTCGGCAAGAACATTATCCACGGTTCCGACTCCCCTGAATCGGCGGTCCGTGAAATCGGCCTTTTCTTCAAAGAAGAAGAGCTTGTGTCTTATGACAAATCGATGAACAATTGGATCAACTGATCCGAAAAGCAGCCATGCGCTCACCGCGTGGCTGTTTTTGTTATACAAAAGTTTTAATTTATCAGTTATAATGGACAGAAGCGCAAGGCATCTGCAAGGTGTAGCAGTTTGTATTGGTCAGCGTGCCTGTTGTTTGGGCGGATCAATGGATCGGTGGAGCAGGAGGGTGTACATTGGCTGATTATGAGACATTTATCGGAAACATTAAACGGAAAACGGGGATCGACCTATCGCTTTATAAAGAAGCCCAGATGAAAAGAAGGTTGACTTCCCTTTATGAAAAAAGAGGGTATCGGAATTTCAACGATTATTACTCCGCTATACATAATAATGAAGAAATGCTCGATGAATTCTTAGACAGGATGACGATCAATGTGTCGGAATTCTATCGAAATGCGCCGCGTTGGGACGTATTGGAAAAGAAAATCTTCCCGAAGCTGCTTGCGAACAATAAAAGACTGAAAATCTGGAGCGCTGCCTGTTCGACGGGAGAAGAGCCGTACACGATCGCCATGGTGCTGTCCACTCATGTTCCGCTGCGCGATATCTCGGTGTTCGCGACCGATCTTGACCTCGGCGTATTGGAGAAAGCGAAGGTTGGCCTGTATCCGGAACGGTCGTTGAAAGAGGTCCCCGCCCCGATCATCACGAAGTATTTCAATAATGAGGGCGCCTTCTATCAAGTGAAGGACGAAGTGAAACGCACCGTGACATTCAAGCAGCATAATTTGCTTGATGATCGATATGACACCGGTTATGACTTGATCGTCTGCCGGAATGTGATGATTTATTTCACAGAAGAGGCGAAGGACCAGATTTACATGAACTTCGCTAACTCGTTGAAACCGGGTGGCATCCTCTTTGTCGGAAGCACCGAACAGATTTTCAATCCGGGAAAATACGGTTTCGAATCGGAAGATACGTTCTTCTATCGCAAGATTTGACCTATTGTAAGAATGTTTTCATTATCCGGATATTCCGGATTTTTTTCTATTTACCATGGTCAAAGACCCTTTAGTTTGATAAAGTGCATTCATACAGATGTTATCAAGGCGCCATAGGAGGAAATGAAATGAGATATTTTACGGCCGGTGAATCACATGGTCCACAACTGACGGCAATCATCGAAGGGCTGCCCGCCCAAATGGAATTGACTGCCGAGATGATCAATGAAGAACTGACAAGAAGGCAAGGCGGCCATGGCCGGGGCAGACGGATGCAAATCGAGAAAGACCAAGTGGAAATCACATCCGGCGTGCGGCACGGCAAGACACTCGGCTCGCCGGTGACATTGACGGTCGTCAATGACGATTGGAAGCATTGGACGTCGATCATGGGCATCGAACCGCTTCCCGAGGATACGAAACCTGAAGATATCCGGAGACAAATCACGAGACCGCGTCCCGGACATGCGGACTTGGTCGGCGGCATCAAGTACGGCCATCGCGATTTGCGGAATATCCTGGAACGGTCTTCCGCACGGGAGACGACGATGCGTGTGGCAATCGGGGCAGTGGCCAAACAATTCCTTCGCGAATTGGGAATCCGCACAGTCGCCCATGTGACGGAAATCGGCGGCATCCCGACCAATCCGGATACGTACGCGCAGAAAGGGGCGGAAGAGCTCCGGGAGATCGTTGAGAGCGATCCGGTCTATTGCGCAGACCCGGAAGCGTCCCGACGGATGGTCGAAGCAATCGACGTTGCGAAGGAACGCGGCGATACGATTGGCGGCGTCGTGGAAGTGGTCATCGAAGGGTGCCCCCCGGGAATCGGCAGCCATGTCCAATTCGATCGGAAGCTGGACGGCAAATTGGCAGGCGCCATGATGAGCATCAACGCCTTCAAAGGTGTCGAAATCGGCCTCGGTTTCGAAATGGCGAAGAAATATGGAAGTGAAGTCCATGATGAAATCGCCTGGGATGCGGAGCGCGGCTATTATCGGAAATCCAATCGTCTCGGCGGCCTGGAAGGCGGCATGACATCGGGGATGCCGATCGTCATCCGCGGGGTGATGAAACCGATCCCGACCCTTTACAAACCGCTGGAAAGCGTCGATATAGATTCCAAGGAGCCGTTTGTCGCGACAATCGAGCGTTCCGACCCTTGTGCAGTGCCCGCGGCGTCCGTCGTTGCGGAGCATGTCATCGCGACAGAGCTGGCGAAAGCGATCATGGACGAGTTCCGTTCCGATCGGATGGATTCCTTGCAGCAGGATATGGAAGCGTATAGACGCTATGCAAAGGAGTTTTAAACCGTGGGGAAACTGACTGTCGAGATCAAAAACCATGAATATGATGTCCATATCGGAGAGGATGCGTATTCTTTATTCGCTACGGCGTATGCGCCTCTATTGGATAGCGCGGACCGCGTCGGCATCATCGCGGATGAGAACGTCGCCGAACTCCATTTGCCGCTCCTGCAAGAGGCGTTGCGTGAAACCGGGAGGGAGATCGTTGTCAAAACGGTCCCGGCTGGGGAGAACTGCAAATCCCCGGCTGTCTATATCGAGTGCCAAGCCTTCCTCCTGCAACATCATTTCACGCGGGATTCGCTGCTCATCGCATTCGGCGGAGGGGCTTGCGGCGACCTGACCGGGTTCGTCGCCGGGACGTTCATGCGGGGCATCCGCTACATCCAATGTCCGACGACAATCCTCGCCCATGACAGCGCAGTCGGGGGGAAGACGGCCATCAATATGCCGGAAGGGAAGAACATGGTCGGCTCTTTTCATCAACCGTCCGGGGTCCTTTTCCAGACGGGCCTCTTCGAAACATTGCCGGCACGCGAAATCCGCTCCGGCATGGCCGAACTTCTGAAGCATGCGTTCATTTCCGACGAGGAATGGACGGACGCTTTACTGGCCAACCCGGCATTTTCAAAACCGCCGGTCGGCTGGCTGGCGACGGAGCTCTTGAAAGGGATCGAGGTCAAAGCGCAAATCGTTGCGGAGGATGAATTCGAGCACTCGACCCGGAAGTTCCTGAACTTCGGCCATACGTTCGGCCATGCCGTTGAAGCGGTTTGCGGTTTCGGAGGCTTGAGCCATGGGGAGTGCGTCATGATCGGGATGGCATACAGCCTGATTTTGAGCGAAGGGCAGGAAGGGTCGATCGACCAAGACGTGACGGATCGCTTCATCCGATTCGCCCTGGACAACGGCTATACATTCGGGCCGGTGCACGAGCATACCTTCGGAGAATTCCTCGGCTATATGGAAAAGGACAAAAAAGCATCATTCGGCCGATTGAATTTTGTTTTATTGACGGAAGTGGGAAAACCGTATGTCACGGAGCTCTCAAAAGAACAATGTGAACATGCGTTTGATATAATGAGAGAGAGAACGGAGGGGGAACCGAGCCAATGACAGTAAGAGGGTTCCGCGGGGCGACGACCGTCCAGCAAGATGAAGAACAAGCCGTCCTCCAAGCGACGGAAGCACTCGTGCTTGAAATGGCGAAGGCGAATAATGTCAACCCGGAGGATATCATTTCTGTTATGATATCGACAACCGTTGATGTGAAGTCAACATTTCCGGCGAAAGCGGTCCGCACGATCGAGGGATGGAAATACGTACCGGTCATGTGCTTCCACGAGATGGATGTGACCGGCGGATTGCCGTTGTGCATCCGGGTGCTGATGCACGCGAATTCAACCATTCCCCAGCACGATGTGGAACATGTATACCAGAACGAAGCAGTGAAACTAAGACCCGATTTACAAAAATAATACGTAATGTATGGACAGGTGGGAAAGACGATGAAATGGAAAAAGGAACTCGGTGGAATGAGACCGTACAAACCAGGCAGATCGATTGAAGAGGTGATGCAGGATTATGGATTGACTGAAGTCCATAAATTGGCTTCCAATGAAAATCCATACGGCTGCGCGCCTTCGGTCAAGGAATTCATACGCGAAGGGCTGCTGCATCCTGAAATTTATCCGGAAGGCCACGCGGGGGGATTGCGTACTAAATTGGCCAATAAACATCAAGTGGGCGAGGATTTCCTTCTGTTCGGTAACGGATCGGATGAAATCGTGTCCATCATTTCCCGTTCCCTGCTTGGACCGGATACGAATACGATCATGGCGACCCCAACGTTTCCGCAATACGCCCACAATGCGAAAGTGGAAGGCGCCGAAGTGAGGGAGTTGCCATTGGTCGAAGGGCAGCATGATCTGGACGGATTTTTGAAAGCGATCGATGAGAACACGTCAGTGATCTGGGTCTGCAATCCGAACAATCCGACCGGGAATATCATTCCGGCGGGCGTTTTGGAAAGCTTCTTGGCACAAGTGCCGGATCATATCCTCGTCGTGCTGGATGAAGCATATTTTGAATACATTACAGAGCCTTCACATGTCGATTCCATCCAACTGATTGACAAATTCCCGAATATCCTGATCTTGCGTACGTTCTCGAAAGCATACGGATTGGCGGCATTCCGGGTGGGCTATGCGGTCGGGCAGCCAGCGATCATCACAGAGCTGAACAAAGTGCGGAATCCATTCAATAACAATACGCTTGGTACTGCCGTGGTGGAAAAAGCGTTGGAAGACGAGCAATTCATCGCGAACTGCCGGGAAATGAACCATGTCCAACGGGAACGTTTCAAAGAATTCGCTGAGGCGAATGATTTGGACATTTTCGATTCCCAGGCGAATTTCGTGCTGATCCAAGTGCCGGCAGACGCGGATGAAGCATCCGAGTATCTGTTGCAGTACGGTTATATCGTCCGGAGCGGGAATGCGCTCGGCACGCCGGGCTATGTCCGGGTGACGGTCGGTTCGGAAGAGCAGAACAGCGGATTCTTCCAGGCGATGTCTGCGTTAATTTCCGAAAAAGGCAGGCATCCGGTAAAGTGAGAGTAGCAATCATTGGACTAGGCTTGATCGGCGGTTCACTCGGTCTTGCCATCAAACGGAACCCTGCTATCCACGTAACAGGATTTGACCGGTCGTATGCGACGGCGGACGAAGCGTACCGCCGAGGCATTATTGACGCCATTGCTCCATCCGCGGAATCCGCTTGTTCGCAAGCGGATTTCATCGTCTTCGCGACGCCGGTCAATACGACCGTTTCCCTTCTGTCGGAAGTGCAGCGCTGGGAGTTGAAAGAGGGCGTCATCATGACGGACACCGGAAGTACGAAGCGGCCTATCATGGAAGCGGCCCAAGTGTTGCAGGAAAAAGGCTGGACATTCATCGGGGGGCACCCGATGGCGGGTTCCCACAAGAGCGGCGTTTCAGCGGCCAAAGGTTATTTATTTGAAAATGCTTATTATATTTTGACACCTTCTGATAGGGCTTCCGCGGACCAAGTGGAGAAGCTGAAGGATCTGTTGTCGCCGACCAAAGGGAAGATCGTCGTCCTGGATGCGGAAGATCATGATCGGATGACGGCCATCGTCAGCCACTTCCCGCATCTCGTCGCTTCCTCCTTGGTCGGCCGGCTGGCGGATCAGCAGGAAGGGCAGCCTTTCGTCAAGAAGCTGGCGGCGGGCGGCTTCCGTGATTTGACGCGGATCGCTTCCGCCGACCCGGTCATGTGGCGGGATATTACCATCCAGAACCGGGAAGAATTATTGAACCAGCTGAATGGCTGGATCGAGGAGATGGGCAACATCCGGGAAATGCTGGAGACGAATGATCCCGAGCAGATTTATGATTTCTTTGCCGAGGCGAAGAAGTTCCGGGATGAATTGCCGTCCACTCGTGCAGGAGCGGTCCAAGGAGCGCTCTATATGACGTTTGATCTACATATTGATATTCCGGACACTCCTGGGATTGTTTCAGAAATCACGAAAATCTTGGCAGAAGAGCGGATCAGCTTGACGAATATCCGGATTGTGGAAACGAGGACGGATGTCTACGGTATCCTCGTGATCAGTTTCCAGACGGCGGAAGACCGGAAGCGGGCGAGGGCGGCCTTGTCGAAATCAACGGATTATTCGATGCAAATCATCTAAGGGGGGAATCGCTTCATGGTGGAAAAGAGGACGGTAGCGTTTCACAAACCGCGATTGGACGGCGAGCTCCGGGTGCCGGGGGACAAGTCGATTTCCCACCGCGCCATCATGCTTGGTTCCATCGCGAAGGGTAGGACGAATATTTCCGGTTTTCTCGAAGGGGAAGACTGTTTGCGGACGCTTGAAATATTCAAGCAGCTCGGTGTCTCGATCGAGCGGAGCGGGACGGATGTGTCGATTGACAGCCCGGGCATGGCGGAATGGAAAACACCGGAGGATGCGTTGTACGCGGGGAATTCCGGGACGACTGCCCGGCTTATGCTCGGCATATTGGCAGGCTCCCCGGTCGAATCGGTTCTAACCGGCGACGAGTATTTATCGAAACGGCCGATGAAACGGGTGACGGTTCCTCTTACGTCGATGGGTGCTTCCATAACGGCGGAAGGGCCTGACAGCGATCTGCTGCCGCTGCGGATTAAGGGGAAGGCCTCTTTGCGGGCGATTGATTACCAAATGCCGGTGGCCAGTGCCCAAGTGAAGTCTGCTATCCTATTTGCAGGTTTACAAGCGGAAGGAATGGTTACAGTTTCAGAAGAGACGGTTTCCCGCGATCATACGGAGCGCATGCTGCAGCAATTCGGTGTGGACTTGCAGCGGGACGGGAATTCGGTTTCTTTGAAAGGCGGCCAGTCGTTGGCGGGTACGGATGTCCTCGTGCCGGGCGATATTTCTTCGGCAGCATTTTTCATGGTGGCTGCGGCCATGGTTCCGGGCAGCGAAGTCGTCTTTGTCGATGTCGGGCTGAATCCGACGCGGACCGGTGTCCTCGACGTATTGGAAGCGATGGGAGTCCGGATCGAGTATATGGAGGAGAACGGGGAGCAGGGCGAGCCGTATGGGACGGTCCAAATTTCCCATGCCACTTTGCGGGGGACGGAAATCGGCGGTGACCTGATCCCGAGGCTGATCGACGAATTGCCGATCCTCGCCCTCCTTGCGACACAGGCGGAAGGCAGGACGGTCATCAAAGACGCGGAGGAGCTGCGCGTAAAGGAAACGGACCGCATCAAAGCGGTCACGACGGAGCTGAAGAAGCTGGGTGCGTCCATTGAGGAGACGGAAGACGGCATGATCATCGAAGGGCCGACCCCTCTTACCGGTGGGACATTGTCCTCTTACGGGGATCATCGCCTCGGCATGATGGCTGCCATCGCCGCGCTTGCCGCGTCCGACGCCGTAACGATCGAGGACCCGGCGTGCATCGCCATTTCCTACCCGTCCTTTTTCGAAGATCTGGAAAAGTTGACGGGATCCGAAGGCGCTGAATAATAGTCGGCCGGTGTGTATATATCGCGAAAGAACAGGTGAAAATATGGGGCAGTTACAGGAAGTCGAAACGTATCTATTGGACGGCGATCTCGAGGCACTTCAGCGGGCGATCGACAAGCTGGAAGCGTCGACGGATTTTGATGCGCTCTATGATGTCGCCGGTTTGTTAAGTGACTATGGCTTCATTCAAGAAGCCGATCGTCTGTACGGAGTCTTACGGGTTCATCTTCCGGATGAGGCCCAATTAAAAATTGACAGGGCTGGAACGCTCCTGGAGCTTGGGGAAGAAGATGAGGCCCTTCTTCTCTTGTCAGATGTGAAACCTGATGACGAAGAATACGTCCAGGCCTTGCTTGCGCTTGCGGATTTTTACCAAATGACCGGCATGGCGGAAGCGGCAATCGGTAAGATCAAAGAAGCCCATTCACTTGTTCCGCATGAGCCCATCATCCGTTTTGCTTATGCGGAGTTGCTGTTGGATGCGGGAAAGTATGCGGAAGCGGCCCGTTTTTATCTGGACCTCTTACAAGAGACCGATGACATGGGGGGCGTCAGCATCGCCTCCCGGCTCGCTGAAGCCTATAGCGCAGGCGCTGCCTATGAAGAAGCGATCCCCTATTATGAGGAATTGCTGGAATCGCAGGCGACTCCGGATGTTTTATTCGGCGCGGCGTTTGCCTATTACCAGACACGCCAGGCGGAACGGGCGATCCGTCTACTGACGGATTTGATCGACATGGATCCGGACTACTTCTCCGCCTATATGCTCCTCGGCCAGTCGCATGCTTTGGCGGGGGACGACCGGAAAGCGTATGAGTCGTTCCTTGAAGGCATCAAGCGGGATCCTTTCGACAAGGAACTCCGGCTTGCGGCGGGCAAGTCCGCTTTGAAGTTAGGCCTTCCGGATGAAGCGGAACAGCAATTGGAAGAAGCGCTCGCACTCGATCCCGAGTATATCGAGCCGCTCATCACCCTTGCCTCGTTGTATAATGAAAGACAGAAAGACGAGGAATTGCTAAGTTTGTTGGCGGATCCGAACGGGGAAATTGGCGACATTCCAATCCTGCATGCGTTCATGGCTTATGCCCAGGAACGGCTGGAACAATTTGAAGAGGCATACGCATTCTATGCCAAGGCATATGATGGGATGAGAGAGGATTTCGGGTTCCTTGAACGCTATGCCAACTTCCTGTTGGAAGAAGGCCGGCGCAAAGAGGCGCTCGCAATCGTCCGAGAGTTGGTCGGGCTCGATCCTGCTGATGAGAATTGGAGGGCTTTTTTGGAAGCGCAAACTGACGAGGAGGTGTGATATGACGGCCATGATTCCTGTCACAGCGAAAAAGGACTTCGTTCGATGGTTCTTGAAACGGTATAAATTGAAACGCCGTGAATGTGTGTGGATCTTGAATTATCTCCTAAGCCATGAGCACCTTCTGCAGAACGTACATTTCACGGATGAGGCGCATTATTGCCCACGGGCGATGGTCATGTCGACAACGGATTCGGAAAGCATACCATTTCGTTTTTACAAGGGGAATTTGATGACAGCGGATGCCGAAAAATCATTCCATGATCTGCGTCTGCATCCCGACGACAAAATGTATATCCAACTGAATTTCCCGAACAGCCATGCCTGCCCGCAATATGCAAGCGTCCGTGAGGAAAACCCGTTCCTCCCAGCCTATTTGCAAGTGAGTGAAAGCGATCGGAAACTGGCGGAGCGATTGATTGAAGAGAGTATCGAATCGATGACGCTGGAATCATTGATGAGACGGGTCGATGAGGCCTTGGATTCCAATGACAAGGAACGGTTCATCAAGCTGTCTGCCATGTTGAACGATATGAAATTATCAAAAAACTGATGACTCCATCCTTTTAGATGGAGTCATTTCATCATGTATAAAGGGGGATTTCAAATGAATTGGACTGCCAAGGACCTGGATACTTATTTGCAACAGACGGAATATATCGACACATTGCTCGTCCCTCTTGTAAAAGTGGAGACGGATTTGGATAAGATGAAGAATGGGGCATCATCTACGGACTTCCTCATGAATTTGACGATGTTCATCGAGACGCAATTCAAAGGGCGTATGGTGCTCGTGCCGCCGTTTTCCTACACGCCTTCCGTCGATCTTGCACAGATGGGCAGAACATGGTCGGAAGACTTGTCCCGGATGCCGTTCAAACATATCTTTTTCCTGACGACGGATCCGGCTTGGACGAGCACGGAGCTTGCGGGAGAGGTGATCTGGCTCCCTGCGATACCTCTGGAAAGCATGGACGCCAAATTGCGGCAATCCATCCTGGAGGATCAGCTTCGCCAATTGGTGCCGAAATTTTCCGCAGCCTGGGCGGGGCAATGAAGGGAATGAGCTCGGGACAAGTTTTTCCGAGCAATATATGTCGAAATAAATAGCTTCTTCCCGCCGTTGATTTCCGTTATGAGCGGGCGCTTTCCGTGGGCACTGCTCCGGAAAATCGGACAGCGTAGCGTTCTGTTTTCCTTAATTCCTGCAAAGTGCATGAAAATGCGGCAAATCGGGCCCTGCGCAGCCCGCCTCAACATGTTCATCAAAAATTCAAGATTTGTTCACAAACTGAAATACGTATGGAAAGCATGATTGAATTTCGCTACGCATTGATATATCATAGATATGTCCTAGTATTACAATTAGAAAAAGCATGTCCGTTGGACTGACCTTTAAGTAAGAGGAGGGAAATTGATGAGCAAGAAAGTGTCTAGACGCCAATTCCTTAGCTATACATTGATGGGTACGGGCGGCTTCATGGCTTCCGCAATGCTGATGCCGATGGTTCGCTTTGCAATCGATCCGGTCTTGCAAGCTTCTGGCGGCGGTGATTTCATCCCGACAGAGCATAAGGCGGCCGATCTTACGGAGGAGCCGGTTCGTGTCGACTTCACGATCAAGGATCGACAAGATGCTTGGTACAAGTCCGACGTATCCAACACGGCTTGGGTCTATAAAGAAGGCGATAAAATCATCGCGCTTTCCCCTGTCTGTAAGCATTTGGGTTGTACGGTGAACTGGGGAGGGGACCCTGCGCATGCGAATGAATTCTTCTGCCCATGTCACGCAGGACGTTACTTGAAAAACGGTGAAAACGTAAAAGGGACCCCGCCAATCGGTCCACTTGACGAGTATGAAGTCGAAGTGGTAGATGGGCTTGTCTATCTCGGGAAAACAATACCGAACACATTAGTCTAAAAAGTAAGGGGGTACGACCGAAGTGCTGAATAAAATTTATGACTGGGTTGACGAACGGTTGGATATCACCCCGATTTGGCGCGATATCGCTGACCACGAAGTACCTGAGCACGTAAACCCTGCACACCACTTTTCCGCATTCATTTATTGTTTCGGGGGATTGACGTTTTTCGTCACTGTCATCCAGATCTTATCCGGTATGTTCTTGACGATGTATTATACACCGGACATTGAAAATGCTTGGAAATCCGTTTACTATCTTCAAAATGAAGTAGCTTTCGGTGAAATTGTGCGCGGGATGCACCACTGGGGGGCATCGCTAGTCATCGTCATGATGTTCCTACATACATTACGTGTATTCTTTACAGGTTCTTACAAGAAGCCACGTGAATTGAACTGGGTTGTCGGCGTGTTGATTTTCGCTGTCATGCTCGGTCTCGGTTTCACAGGCTATCTATTACCATGGGATATGAAAGCGTTGTTCGCTACGAAAGTAGGGATCGAGATTGCCGCTTCCGTCCCGTTCATCGGGGAATCGATCAAAATCCTTCTTGCAGGGGACTCGACTATCCTCGGTGCACAAACATTGACACGTTTCTTCGCGATTCATGTATTCTTCTTACCGGCTGCTTTGCTTGGGTTGCTTGCGGCACACTTTATCATGATCCGAAGACAAGGTATTTCCGGACCGCTATAAGAAAGCGAATAGGTCCAACGTTGATTTTATTTAAGGAGGGGACACTATGCAGCGCGGTAAAGGGATGAAGTTTGTCGGGGACTCACGTATCAAGGCTGAAGGCAAGATGCCGAACGTCCCGAAAGACTACTCAGAATATCCTGGTAAAACGGAAGCATTCTGGCCGAACTTCCTTTTGAAGGAATGGATGGTCGGAGCTGTTTTCCTCATCGGTTACTTGATCTTAACAGTCGCTCATCCGTCTCCGCTTGAACGTCAAGCAGATCCGACGGACACGACATATATGCCGGTTCCGGACTGGTACTTCCTTTCGATGTACCAATTGCTGAAATATGAGTTCGCTTCCGGACCATGGAACGTCATCGGAGCGATCATCATTCCTGGACTGGCTATGGGTGCTTTGATGCTCGTGCCATTCATGGATACAACGAAAGAGCGCCGTCCGTTGAAACGCCCGCTTCCGACAGCATTCATGCTATTGACTTTCGCAGCACTTTTCTATTTGACTTGGGAATCTTACGTGAACCATGACTGGGAAGCTGCAAAAGCGCAAGGTGCGATTGTCGAAGAGGTTGAATTTGATGCGGAAGCAGAAGGGTATCAGATCTATGCCGCTTCTTCTTGTATCGGCTGTCACGGCGATGCCTTCCAAGGCGGGCTCGGTAAACCGCTTGCGGGAACCGGTCTGTCTCCGGAAGAAATCATAACGATTGCACATGACGGGATTGGCGACATGCCTCCTGGAACTTGGGATGGCTCGGAGGAAGATCTCCAAGTCATGGCTGAATTCATCTCAGAATTGGGCAACGAAGAGTAATACGGGTGGTATCGGATGCTTGATAGGCGTTCCGATTTGTCCGAATAAAAAAGAGTCAGGAAACTGGCTCTTTTTTTCATACATACAAGTTATTTATTAAACCAATCGGAGAGGTGTCCATGGGTTCCATAGTCAGACTAGGTTGGTCGATCTTATCGCATAAATCGTTTTTATGGATTTTGTTATATGTCAACATATTCGGGACGGTGTACGGATACTATTGGTATATGTGGCAGCTTCATATGACAGAACCGCTTTTCTGGATTTTCGTACCGGATAGTCCGACAGCGAGCCTGTTTTTTTGCTTGGCACTTCTCGGCTGGATTGTCGGACGGAATTTCAAACTGGTGGAAGCGCTCGCTCTCATCACTTTGGTGAAGTATGGTCTGTGGGCCGTCGTCATGAATTTGCTGACACTATGGGAAACGGGTTCTCTTGACCCGACCGGCTGGATGCTCGTCGCCTCTCATTTTGCCATGGCGGTCCAAGCAGTATTGTACAGCTCATTTTACCGGTTCGGCATCGTTCATATCGCATTGGCCGCCATCTGGACATTGCATAACGATGTGATTGACTATGTATTCGGTCAAATGCCGATTTATTATGACATCATGAAGTATATGCAGCCGATCGGCTATTTCACATTCTGGCTCTCGTTGGCGTGTATCACGCTTGCGTATTGGGTATGGAGGAAGAGAACGCAACCGGAATAGCAAATAGTTGCGGTACTGCCCGGGGCATATTAAAATGAAGAGTAGAAAGAAAGGGGAGGAAACTGAAAATGTTTTGGATTTACTTCGCAGCGATTATCATCTTGCCGCTCTATGCACAATTCAAAGTGAAAAGTACGTATAAAAAATATGCAAAAGTCCGCTCGACATCCGGCATGACAGGAGCCGAAGTGGCTCGTCTCATCTTGGATCACAACGGGCTCCACAATGTGAAAGTCGTGGAAGGCCAAGGATTTCTGAGCGATCATTATAATCCGCTCACGAAGACAGTCGCTTTGTCACCGCAAAACTATCGGGAAGCATCGGTTGCGGGAACAGCTGTCGCAGCCCACGAGGTCGGACATGCGATTCAGGATAAGGAAGCCTATTCATTCTTGCGTTTGCGCCATCGAATGGTGCCTGCCGTCAATTTGACTTCCAATGCTTCTTGGATTTTCATTATGATCGGCCTGATTTTCTCCAGCATGAATTCCATGCTGTTGATCGGGATTCTTCTGTTGGCGGTCGGGGTCGTCTTCCAACTTGTCACATTGCCAGTGGAGTTCAATGCTTCCAGCCGCGCTATGAATCAAATCGTGGAGCTCGGGATCATCCGCAACGAGGAAGAGCCGCACGCGAAAAAAGTGTTGAGCGCGGCCGCCATGACATATGTCGCAGCAGCAGCTGTCGCCGTGTTGGAGCTAATCCGACTTATCTTGATTTTCACGAACAGGGAATAAGCAAAAGGCTGTCCGGAAAAGGACAGCCTTTTTGGTTCTTGAAGAGGTGACAGTCACCTTTGCAATTTGGACACTATTCTGAATTGCGTTGGATTTGTAATGGTGACTGTCACCGATCGATTGGGCGTTTTTGTTCGTCGAGGGTGAAGCCTTCTCCCATGACGTCATGGACCTCGGTCAAGGTGACAAAGGCATGGGGGTCGACGGATGTGATGATGTTTTTCAGCCGCATGATCTCATTTCGCCCGACTACACAGTAGAGGATTTCCCGATCGCCTTTTGTGAAATGGCCGTATCCTCGGAAAACGGTCACGCCTCGGTCCATGTCCAACGTGATTTTTGTCGCGATGGCGTCTGGGTGTTCCGAGATGATGAAGGCTCCCCTGGCGGCATAGGCCCCCTCTTGTACGAAGTCGATGACGCGGGCGCTGACGTATAGGGCGACTAATGTGTACATCATCGAGCGATGATCCAAATAGACGATCCAGGAAACGGCCATGACGAGTGCGTCGAAAAGGAACATCGTTTTCCCCATGCTCCAGCCGATGTATTTATTCATCAGCCGCGCGATGATGTCGACGCCTCCCGTCGTTCCACCGTTGCGGAAAATGATGCCGAGGCCGACTCCGATGAAGACACCGGCGAAGAGGGCGACGAGGAACATATCATCTTGCAGATGGATATCGATCTGGTATTTCATGAACAATTTCAGGAAAACGGATACGGCCACGGTGCCGATAATCGTGTAGATGAACATCCGCCTGCCGAGCAGTTTCCAGCCGAGGAAGAACATCGGGATGTTCAACACCAAGTTCATGATGGCCGGATCCCAGTCGAACGCAAAAAGCAAAATGAGCGTGATGCCGGTGAAGCCGCCTTCTGCCAGTGCATGCTGGATATTGAAATGCACAAGGCCGAAACTGAAAATGGCTGCGCCGAGAATGATGAATACGATGTTTTTGATTTTAATTGTTTCGAGCAATCGTTGCACTCCCTTCTTTTGGTACAATAAAGCCATTATCAATGATATTTTTTATTTTGACAATGTTGGTGGTAATGAATACGATGAGGTAGGGAGTTGACGTTTATGCAACAAGCGAAGACATTGGAACACCTGCAACAAGAAGTCGATCAATACATAAATGGTTTCAAGGAAGGATACTTCCCCCCGATGGAACTGCTGGCCCGTCTCACGGAGGAGCTGGGGGAGCTTTCGAGGGAAGTGCAGCATGTCTATGGAATGAAAAAGAAAAAGCCGGAAGAAGCGATCCGGTCAATGGAAGAAGAGGTGGGCGATCTGTTTTTCGTCCTCGTCTGCTTTGCCAATTCCCAAGGCATCCGTTTGGATGATGCATTGAGCACCGTCTTGCAGAAGTTCAAAGTGCGGGATGCCGATCGCTGGACTAAAAAGGAGGAACCGAAATGACAATCAAAGTGGCAATCGCAGGAGCACGGGGCCGTATGGGCACGACTGCAATCCAAGCGATCACGGAAGCGCCTGACATGGAAGTGGTGGCAGCGCTCGATTATAAATTCGAAGGACAATATATAAAGGATGGCGCAATCGTACCGGACGGAGGCGGGATTCCGATTTACACTTCGCTTGCCCACCTGGCCGATTTCGACAAGCCGGATGTCTTGCTTGATGTGACAGATCCGGACGCCGTTTTCCAAAATGCGACGGAGGCTATTTCATTTGGCATCCGGCCGGTAATCGGTACGTCGGGCTTGACTGCCGAGGAGATCGATACTTTGACCGATATGGCGCAAAAAGCCCAAATCGGCGGCATCATTGCGCCGAACTTCTCCATCGGTGCCGTGCTGATGATGAAATTCTCCGTCATGGCAGCCCGCTATCTTGGGGATGTCGAAATTCTGGAGATGCACCATGACCGCAAACTGGATGCGCCGTCCGGGACCGCAGTGAAGACGGCGGATATGATCAAGGATGTCCGGACGCCGCATATCCAAGGTCATCCCGAAGAGCAGGAGCATCAACCGGGAGCGCGCGGAGCCGATGTGGACGGCATGAAAATCCATAGTATCCGCCTGCCGGGACTGCTTGCCCACCAGCAAGTGCTGCTCGGCGGCGAAGGCGAATTGCTGAGCATCCGCCATGATTCATTCGACCGCAAGTCTTTCATGCCGGGTATTATCATGGCGATTCGTCACGTCATGGAAGGGGAAGACTTCATCTATGGATTGGAGAATATTATCGAGTAACCGAGGATCCGGAAGGGGGAGCGCGCGTGAATAAGCTGAAAGTGGGAGTCATCTGCTATCCTTCCTTAGGCGGTTCCGGCGTTGTCGCAACGGAACTGGGCAAAAAGATGGCGGAGCGGGGCCATGAGATGCATTTCATTTCATCGGGCCGCCCTTTCCGACTCACTGAAGAAAACCCCCGTATCTTTTTCCATGAAGTGAAAATCGAAGGGTATGCCGTTTTCAGATATCCCCCCTATGATATCGCGCTCGCCAACGAAATAGCACAAGTGATCGTGGAGGAGCAGCTGGATCTGCTTCACGTCCATTACGCGGTGCCTCACGCGATTTCGGCGTCGCTGGCGAAGGACATGGCCCAATCCGATATCGGCATCATCACGACGCTGCACGGAACAGACGTCACGATCCTCGGGCACGACCCGGGATTGCGCAATACGGTCCGTTACGGCATCAACAAATCGGACCGGACGACCGCGGTCTCCGACTTTCTCGTGCAGGAAACGATGGAATTGATCCGGCCGGATGGTCCGATTGCGCGAGTATATAATTTCATCGATGAACAACGTTATTATCCGGTCGACCCGGGACTGCTCAAGCAGGAACTCGGAATCCGCCGGGAAGAAAAAGTGATTATCCATATTTCGAATTTCAGGGAAGTGAAGCGGATTCCGGATGTCATTAGAAGTTTCCAAAAAGTGGTCGAACGAATGGCCGATGTCAAATTGCTGCTGGTCGGGGAAGGTCCGGAAAAACCGGAAATGGAAAGGCTCGTTGAGGAATTAAACCTTGGCCGCCACGTCATCTTCACTGGAAAACGGGATGATCTGCCTGAATTGCTCGCCATCAGCGATGTCATGTTCCATATGTCCGAAAAGGAAGCGTTCGGCTTGGTTCTGCTGGAAGCACTTGCATGCGGGGTGCCGTCCATCGCGACGGAGATCGGCGGCATTCCGGAAGTGATCGAAGATGGGGTCAACGGATTTCTCGTACCGCTTGGCGACTGCGAGGCAGCGGCGGCCAAGGCGCTCCTGCTGCTGAATGACAATGCGCTGCTTGATACGTTCAAAAGCCATGCCTTGGCGATCGCGAATGAAAAGTTCAATACGGAAACGATCGTTTCCGAATATGAAACCATTTATTACGAGGTGGCGGGAAAAGCATGATCGAACAATTCGGGACTCCGGCAGGAAAGAAGGTCATTGCAGCTCTGGAAAAGGAAGGATACGAAGCGGTCTTTGTCGGGGGGGCTGTGCGGGATTTCCTGCTCGGCAAGCCGGCAAAAGATTTCGATATAGCGACATCAGCGGAACCGACTGAGGTGAAGGCGGTATTTCCGAATACCGTCGACGTCGGAATTGCCCATGGCACCGTACTTGTCTTGCTCGACGGGGAAGCGATCGAAGTGACGACATACCGGACGGAAGGGACGTATACGGACCATCGGCGGCCGGATGACGTCCAGTTTGTCCGGTCGCTGCAGGAGGATTTGGCACGCCGGGATTTCACGATCAATGCGCTGGCAGTGACGCGGGAAGGCGAATTGATTGATCTGTTCGGGGGAAAAGACGATCTGCAGCAGGGCGTCATCCGGGCGATCGGCGAGGCGACGGAACGGTTCGATGAAGACGCCCTCCGGATGGTCCGGGCCATCCGTTTCTCTTCCGTGCTCGATTTTACGATCGAGGACGACACTTGTGAAGCGATCAAGGAGAAGAGAGCGCTCCTTCGGCATATCGCCATCGAACGGATCAAAGCGGAGATGGATAAACTGTTTACCGGAACAAATCCCGTAAAAGCGTTCCGCTATGCAGCCGACACAGGACTGAGCAAAGTTTTGCCGCTTTTTCCGGAAGACGGAGCAGCACTTGCTCGGACAGCCCCGTACGAAACGGCATCGGAAGGCTGGGCCGGTTTGATGGCCGCCGGAAAATTCGGATCTTCCGAAGTGGCACGGGCTTATAAATTATCCAATCGGGAAAAGCAGTTTCTCCACGACGTCGAGGAATTGATGGAAAAACGGGCATTCCGTCCGTATGCAGTGGAGGATTTCTATACATATGCGATGGAAGTCCTTCTCGTCTGTGAAAAGCTTCTTCGCAAATTGGCTCCGGGAATCGAGCCGACTTCATTCGACGAAATGGAAAGAAGGCACCGTGAGCTTCCGATCCGCTCGAAGGCGGACTTGGCGGTAAGAGGAAGCGATCTAATCGGCTGGGCCGGTGTCAAGGGCGGAAAATGGACCGGCGACTGGATACAAAAAATCGAATCGGCCGTTCTCCATAGGAAATGCACCAATGATCCGGACGATATAAAGGGATGGTTTTTGAATGAGTTCAATCGTGAAGAATGAGTTGCTGAAAAGATTGTTCGAAGCGGGAGGCGAACCGGTTTCCGGGCAAGAGATCGCGGAACAGTTCGGCCTGTCGAGGACGGCGATCTGGAAATATGTCAAGGAACTGGAACAGGAAGGATATGAAATCGGCACAATCCGGAAAAAGGGATATTATTTGATCCAATCCCCGGACTTGGTGAACGAGGCGAACGTCCATAACTATTTGACTGCGAAAACGTACGGAAGGAATATCCTTTATTATGAGACGTGCCCATCGACGCAGCTCATCGCGCATGATGAAGCGCAGAACGGTGCTGCGGATGGAACGGTCGTCATATCGGAGGAACAGACGTCCGGAAAAGGGAGGCTGTCCCGGCCATGGAGTTCGGTGTCGGGCAAAGGTATTTGGATGAGCGTCATCGCGCGCCCGTCGCTCACGCCGCAGCAAGCGCCGCAATTGACGTTGGTGGCGGCGGTCGCCGTGACGCGCGCCATTGAAGATTTGACGGGCATCGAACCGGCGATCAAATGGCCGAATGACATTTTGGTCCATGGCCGGAAAGTGACCGGCATTTTGACTGAGCTCCAGGCAGATCCGGATCGGGTGAAGGCGATCATTTTGGGGATCGGCATGAACGTCAATCAGGACAAGGCCGATTTCCCTGAAGAATTGCAAGAAATCGCCACTTCGCTGAAGCACGTCACCGGAAAAGATGTGAACCGGGCGGAAATGATCGCCAAAATATTGAGTTATCTCGAATTGTATGTTGATATGTACGTCAAAAATGGTTTCGCACCGATCAAGCTTATCTGGGAAGGGTACTCGAATACGATGGGCAAGCGGATTCGTGCCGTCATGCTCCATGAGACGATCGAGGGGACGGCGGTCGGGATTTCCGATGAAGGCGTGCTCGAAGTCCGTCTCGATGACGGTTCGGTACGAGGGATTTTTTCGGCGGACATCGAAATTCCGAAATGAGTCGTATACAAAATAGTCTCAATTTGGTATAGTAATGTCGAAGGGCGGTATCAATCGGAACTGCACCTTTCAAGGACACCTAGAAAATTGTATATTTCAACAAGATCTGCCTTGATCTACAAACAGACAGGGACGGAGGAAACCATCTATTGATGCCTACACAACCCTTCTGTCCATTTTTGGGAAGAAGGGTTTTTGATTTTTGGTTTTCAGGTTTTCTCCCCGAGAGGAGAGGAAAATGGAGTGAAGAAAAGTACACAGGATTTTATGAAGATGAAGCAAAATGGTGAGAAAATCGCCATGCTGACCGCGTATGATTACCCGTCGGCGAAGTTGGCGGAAGAGTCCGGCGTCGATGTATTGCTGGTCGGTGACTCGCTTGGAATGGTCATTCTTGGCTACGAGTCGACCGCGTCGGTGACGGTGGATGATATGATCCACCACGGGAAAGCGGTCAGAAGGGGTGCGCCGAACACGTTCACGGTTGTCGATATGCCGTTCGGTTCGTGCCACGGTTCCGACGACCGGGTATTGACGGAAGCGGTCCGCATGTTCCAGGAAACTGGAGCGGATGCTTTGAAAGTGGAAGGGGCAGGCGATGTTATCGAGAAAATTCGCCTCATGACTTCGACAGGCATTCCGGTCATCGGTCATCTTGGACTGCTGCCGCAATCGGCTGCCGTTCTCGGAGGGTATAAAGTGCAAGGGAAGACAGCGGATGCCGCGAAACAACTGATCGACGATGCAATCGCCTGCGAACAGGCGGGCGCGTGCATGATCGTGCTTGAGTGCATTCCGTACCAGTTGGCGGAACAAGTGACAGCTGCCGTTTCCATTCCGATTATCGGCATCGGTGCCGGGGCCGAAACCGATGGTCAAGTGCTCGTGTTCCACGATACGTTGAAATATGGCAGTCACCGGATTCCGAAATTCGTCCAATCGTATGCGAACCTCAGCCCGATCATCCAAGAAGGGATCGGACAGTATGTCGCTGAGGTCAAAGAGGGTTCATTCCCCGCGGAAGAGCATCGCTTCACGATGAAGGAAGAAGAGCTGGCTGTCCTGTATGGGGGTTGAACCGATGGAAATCATCCATTCGATAAAAGAACTGCAACAGAAATTGGATCGGAATGAGCGGGCGGGCCGCACAGTCGGCCTCGTTCCGACGATGGGATTCCTGCATGAAGGCCATCTGGCGCTCGCCAAACAAGCGAAGGGGCAAAATGATGCCGTTGTCATGAGCATTTTCGTCAATCCCGCCCAGTTCGGGCCGGGGGAGGATTTCGAATCGTATCCCCGCGACACCGATCGGGATGCGAAGCTGGCGGAAAGCGCTGGAGTCGATTACTTGTTCATCCCCTCCGTGGAAGAAATGTATCCGACCGACGGAGGCATCCGGATCCTGCCGGGAGCCCAAGCGACCGCACTTTGCGGAGCATCCCGCCCGGGCCACTTCGACGGCGTGCTGAAAGTCGTCCTGAAATTGTTCAATATCGTCGATCCCGACCGATCCTATTTCGGAATGAAAGACGCACAACAGTTGGCGATCATCGAGACATTCGTCCGGGATTTCAACTTGCGGACTGACATCGTCCGTGTCCCGACTGTCCGGGAAGAAGACGGCCTGGCGAAAAGCTCGCGCAACGTCAATTTATCGGAGAGGGAACGGCAGGAAGCGCCCGCCATCCGGCAAGCGCTGGAGCTGGGTGCGGAACTCTTTGCCGAAGGAAAGCCGGCAGGGGAGATCGAGGGAAAAGTGGCGGCGTATATAACCGGTAACAGTTCGGGAAGGATCGATTACGTATCTTTGCTGTCCTACCCTGAATTGACCGAGTATGACCCGTCATCGGAAGAAGCCATTTTAGCCTGTGCCGTGCATTTTGAAAAGACTCGATTGATTGATAATATAATCTTAAAATGAAGGATGGTTATTATGTTCAGAATGATGATGAACAGTAAACTGCACCGTGCGACCGTGACGCAAGCGGATTTGAACTATGTCGGGAGCATCACAATCGACGAGGACCTGCTCGATGCGGCCGGCATGTTGCCGAACGAAAAAGTCCACGTCGTGAACAATAACAACGGCGCCCGTTTCGAAACGTATATCATCGCAGGAGAGCGCGGCAGCGGCGTCATTTGCGTCAACGGTGCGGCTGCACGTCTCGTGCAAAAGGGCGATATCGTGATCATCCTGTCGTATGTCTATATGACGGATGAAGAAGCGCGCACCCATGAACCGACAGTGTTGATCATGGATGAAAACAATGGCATCCGGGAAATCATCAAAGAAAAGGAAGCCATGACGATCTGATGACATCATGCGGGAGTGATCTGGAATCCGGATTGCTCCCGTTTTTGTTGCCAGGCACCGGAACAATCGTGTTTGTTTCGAAGATAGGCATTCGGTTGTTTCTACTGCCGCCGAGAGTATGATACAATTTGCTGTAGTATGAAAACAGGAAGTTGATGATGGAATGGATAATAGAACTTATGCGGTGGTGGATCTGGAGACGACGGGCCATTCTTCGGCCAACGGGGACCGGATCATCCAGATTGCCATCGTGTTCATTCAGAATGGCCGGATCAGCGAACCGTATGTCCGGTTCGTCAATCCCGGCAAGGAGATTCCCGCCTTCATCCGCCAGTTGACATCGATTTCGGACGACGATGTCAAAGAGGCGCCGATGTTCGAAGACATTGCGCAGGAAGTGGCGGATCGGTTGGAAGGCACTGTCTTTGTGGCACATAACACAGACTTCGACCTCGCCTTTTTGCAAAATGAATTCAAACGATGCGGTCTCGGCAAATGGACGGGGCAGAAAATCGATACAGTGGAATTGGCGAAGATCATGTTCCCGTCTTCGGCGAGCTACCGGTTGCAGGATATTACGGAAGAGCTTGGCATTCCGCTTCAATCCGCACACCGGGCCGATGATGATGCGGCGGCAACGGCCGAGCTTTTCCTTGCCTGCCTCGCCAAATTGGAAGACTTGCCGAAAGGGACGTTGGAGCTGTTGCATCGACGGTCTTTCCTGCTGAAATCGGACCTGTCCACCGTTTTCTATGAAGCGTTGAAAGCCGCGCGCATGCGATCGATGGAAGAGCGCGGCATCTCGGCATTCCGGGGGATTCCGTACCGGGTCGGCCCGAAGCCTGCCGGGAAGGTCGTCGAGCTTCCGGCATATCCAGACACCGAGGAGGCCAAAATCGCTTTATTCACGAAGCAGTTCGATGGATTCGAAAAGCGGGATGCCCAATTCGACTTCATGGATGCGGTACGGGATGTCCTTGCACAGCATTCGGAAGTCGCTGCTGAAGTGCCGACGGGTATCGGCAAGACGATTGCCTATCTCCTGCCAGCGGCCATCCATTCCATAAAAAGCGGCAAACCGGTTGTCGTCAGTACATATACGAACCATCTCGTCGACAAAATCGTCGAGGAAGAGATGGAGAAAGTGCGCCGCCTGCTCGGGGCCGATCTGCCGGTCGCCGTCTTGAAAGGCAGGGAGCAATATATCTCGCTAAGGAAGTTCGAGGAGCTGCTGCGCATTACCGATGAATCATACGATGAAACATTCACAGCGATGCAGATCCTCGTCTGGCTGACCGAAACGGTGTCGGGCGACTTGGAAGAGCTGAACGTTTCAGGCGGCGGCCAGCTGTTTCTGAACCGGATTCGGAAGCGATCGGAGCGACTGGCGCCCGATGAGCGTTCCGCCGATTTCCATGCCAGGCAGACGGCTGCTTGCCGGGATGCCAACTTGATCATTACGAATCATGCGATGCTCCTCTCCGATCTGGACCGGGAGCAGACAGTATTCCAACCGCTTGCGGGGGTGATTGTCGATGAAGCCCATCAATTCATCCAAACCGCATCCCGTATGAATGAAACCGCATTTTCCTATACGAACTGGAAATATTGCATGGGGCAGCTCGGCTCGGACGCGGAAGGGCAATTGCTTCAGCAGATGGAGTCGCTGCTCAAAGAGTGCTTGGGAGAATCCTATCGGCAAAAGGAAAAACTGGAACTCGATGCCGCTTACCTTGACTTTGCAATGGCCTTCGAAGCCGCTGTCGATCATCTGGCAGCCCATAAGCCGACTGCGCCGGACAAACAAGCAGGCAACCGGATCGTCTTCCCGCTGCCCGATACGGAGGCGGAGCCTTGCTTCCGTGACGTCTCGACTAGCTTATCCGTCTATTTGCAACAGGCGGAGCGGTTCGCACGAAATGTGGCGGACAATCGGGATCAATTGACGAAAAAAGGGTCCGCCATCCTGTCAGAATGGGCGTATTGGGTGGAGGAGTTGAAAATCAAGGCGGGCGAGTGGATTGAAATTTTCCTGGATAGGAATCGGGAAGACTATGCCGTCTGGGTGGAAAAAGACCGCCGGAGCATTCCGGGCAGCTTGATGGTCATGAAAACCCGGTTAACCGGCACCGGCTTGATTCGCCGATTCGCCGAACGGATGAAGCAGCAACAGGCGGGCCTCCTGTGGACGTCCGGGACATTGGCGGTGGCGGGCGATGAGCGGTACGTCATGAGGCAGCTAGGGATCGCCGACACGGTTCCGCTCCTGAAATTCGATGCACCGCCCCATTTCTACGAGGGGGCCGAGATTTTCATCGTCGAAGACATGCCGGACATCCAGCAAGTTGCGCAGACGGATTATATCGAGGCGGTCGCCAACGCGGTCGTGGAGACGGTGCTCGTGACGAAAGGAAGGCTTTTCGTTTTATTCACCTCGCAAGATATGTTGCGCAAGACGTATGAACTGATTGTCGAAAGCGAACAGCTGGAAGAGTTCGTGCTCATTGCCCAAGGGGTCAGCTCGGGCAGCCGCATGCGGTTGTTGAAGTCGTTCCGCCAATATGGCAAAGCCGTCCTTTTCGGAACGAACAGCTTCTGGGAAGGGGTCGATGTGCCGGGTGAGGCGTTATCCGCCGTCATCGTCGTGCGGCTGCCGTTTTCGTCGCCGGAAGATCCTTTATTCAAAGCGCGGGCAGCCAAGCTGACGGAACAGGGAATCCATCCATTCAACGGCTACTCGTTGCCTGAGGCGGTCATGCGCTTGCGGCAAGGGTTCGGGCGCCTGATCCGCGCATCGTCCGACAAAGGGTTCTTCATCCTGCTGGATCGGCGGATCGAAACGAAATCATATGGACGCCGTTTTCTCGAGTCGCTGCCTGATGTGCCGATCCGGAAAGTGACGCTAGAAAATATGGTCGATGAGCTTGAAGATTGTTATAATGACTAAGTATTCGATTGAAAACAAGGTAGGGAAACAAATGGAACAATGGACGAATCCAAAACGGACAGGACGAGTGGAAATATGCTGAATTGGATCAAGTTCATCACCACTTTCCTATTGGCATTGACGATCGCCATTACGATCATCGTGCTGTATAACGCGAACAAGCCATTTGCGGATGTGGAGCAGGCGGCAATCGACTCCGTCCTGAAGACGGGGCAGTTGAAAGACGTCAAGCGGGCGGATGCCTATCAGGGGAGCAGCACCTGGGTGACTGTCCGGGGAGTGGATGGTGACGGCGTGGAGAAAGCCGTATTCGTCGGTCGGGAAGCGGAAAAGACCTATCAGGAAGTGAAGCTTGCCGAAGGGGTCACTGCGAAGACCGCAATCGAGACGGTTCAAAAAGAACTGGACGTCAAAAAAGTGCTCCATGCGTCCCTCGGGATGGAAGAAGTCGGTCCAGTCTGGGAAGTCGCCTTCACGAGCAAGGACGGCAAACTGAATTACGTCTACGTCCTATTCGAAAGTGGACAATGGTGGAAAAGAATTTTGAATTTATAAGTAGGGAGCGAAAGAAAATGACAAAAACATTGGCATCCAGAGTAAATACGCTTTCACCTTCGACGACGCTGGCCATCACGGCGAAAGCTAAAGAGATGAAAGAGTCGGGAATCGATGTCATCGGGCTGGGCGCAGGGGAACCGGATTATAATACGCCGGACAACATCATTGAAGCGGCCTACCGATCGATGAAAGAAGGGAAAACGAAATATACGCCTTCAGGCGGGCTCCCGGCGTTGAAGGATGCCATCATCGCAAAACTGAAGAAAGATCAAGGGCTCGATTACGCTCGCAAGGAAATCATGATCGGAATCGGCGCGAAACATGTCCTTTATACATTATTCCAAGTCATCCTCGATCCGGGCGATGAAGTGATCATTCCAACCCCGTATTGGGTCAGCTATCCGGAACAGGTGAAGCTTGCGGGCGGCAAGCCGGTTTACGTGGAAGCGACGGCCGAGTCACAATTCAAAGTGACGGCCGATCAGATCCGCAAGGCCATCACGGAGAAAACGAAAGCGGTCGTCATCAATTCACCGGGCAATCCGACAGGGATGATCTATGCAGAAGATGAACTGCAAGAAATTGCGAAAGTGTGCCAAGAGAAAGACGTATGGATCATCTCGGACGAGATTTACGAGAAATTAGTATATGGCGGCGCGAAGCATGTGTCCATCGCCCAATTATCGGATGATGCAAAACAGCGGACGTTGATCATCAACGGCGTCTCCAAATCACACTCCATGACGGGCTGGCGGATCGGCTATATCGCGGGTGACGCAACAGTGGTGAGCGCTATGACGGACCTCGCGAGCCACTCGACATCCAATCCGACGACAACCTCCCAATATGCGACGTTGGAAGCCTACAACGGTCCGCAAGATGCAGTCGAAACGATGCGACAAGCATTCGAATCCCGGTTGAATCAAATCATGCCGAAGCTGTCGGCCATTCCGGGCTTTAAAGTGATCAAACCGCAAGGCGCTTTCTACTTGCTCCCGGAAGTTTCGGAAGCAGTGGAAAAGACAGGCTTTGCCAACGTCGACGACTTTGCGAAAGCGTTGCTGGAAAAAGCGAATGTGGCCGTCATTCCGGGATCCGGATTCGGTTCCCCGACGACCATCCGCTTGTCCTACGCAACATCGATCGACCTGCTGGAAGAGGCGGTCCGCCGCATCCATGCGTTTGTGGAAGAGAACTGGAAATCTTAAAATATCTTCGGATGCAGGGGTGCTGCGAGATATCGCGTACCCCTGCCTGTTTATCTCCATCCACCCCGATAGACGATGAGTTGAGTACAAATCACCTCACGCCGTGGCGCGATGGATACATAGAAAATAGAGAGGAGTTCGGACATGCAGCACGAAGAACGGCTCCGGATTTGGATTGAGCAGGGGAATGTACAAGTTTCTCAGCTTTTTTTTCACCATTATAAAAGCTTGGGGATCAAAGACCTGGACGCGATGCTCGTTTTACAGATGACTTCATTTCACATGGAGGGCAATCGATTTCCGACCCCTGCCGATTTTTCGGACCGGATGGAGTTGACGGAAAATGAGGTTTCGCAAATTTTGCAGCGGCTTATGCAGAACGGGTTTCTTCAAATCGAGCAGGGCAAGGACGTGGACGGTGTCCTGATTGAAACGTTCACTTTGCAGCCTCTTTGGAATCGCCTGGTCGATCATGTACTGCTGAGTGCATGCGATACGGCGGAGGAGCAGAAGAAAGAGGAGGAGGGCGAGATCTTCACGTTGTTCGAGCAGGAATTCGGACGGCTGTTGTCGCCCATGGAATGCGAGTCGATCACGATGTGGCTCGATGAAGACGGCCATTCCGTGGAAATCATCCGGGCGGCGTTGAAGGAAGCGGTCCTTGCCCAGAAATTGAGTCTGCGGTATATTGACCGGATTTTATTCGAATGGAAAAAGAAGAATGTCAAAACTTTGGCGGATGTCGAACGGCAGACGAAATCGTTCCGTACGGTGAGCGGGACACGGACTCCGCAGTTTCAACAGCAAATCCAAGTCAAGCGCGTACCTTTTTACAATTGGTTGGAAGAACGGGAGTAGATATAGATGTTGACGAAAAAGCAATGGGGATATTGCCTGGAGCAATTCAGGGAAATGTTTCCGGAGGCGCATTGCGAGCTGGTGCATGCGAATCCGTTTGAGTTGCTCATCGCTACGCTGTTATCCGCCCAATGCACGGATGTGCTGGTGAACCGGGTGACGGCGGATTTATTCAAAAAATATAAGACGCCGGAGGATTATTTGGCAGTCGAGACGGCGGAGCTGGAAAACGATATCCGTTCGATCGGCCTCTATCGCAACAAGGCGAAAAACATCCGGGCGCTCAGCCAATTGCTCATTGACGAATACGGAGGCATCGTGCCGCCGAACCGGGATGTGCTCATGACATTCCCGGGCGTGGGGCGCAAGACAGCGAATGTCGTCGTCTCGAACGCATTCGGGATTCCTGCGATGGCGGTCGATACGCATGTGGAGCGGGTGGCGAAACGGCTCGGCATGAACCGTTGGAAGGACTCCCCGCTCGCCGTCGAGGAGAAGATCATGCGCTGGACGCCGCGGGAGCAATGGACCGATACGCATCATCGGATCATTTTCTTTGGGCGCTACCACTGCAAGGCGCAAAATCCCAACTGTCCGGAATGCCCGCTGCTGCCGCTTTGCCGGGAAGGGAAGAAGAGGATGAAAGAACGTGCCGATTGACGGGAAGCGGTTCGACAAGGAGGCCCTTTCCCCGTATTTTACGGATTGGGAAACGAAGCGGGAGACGATCGAGGCATTGTATGCACAGAAGGACAAACGAGCCGCGGAGAAGATGCGGGATGCGGTGGAAATGTATGAACGGCTGCTCGAACTGGGCGGTGTGGAGACCGATGTGCGGAGCGGGCGGGAAGTGTATCGTTTATCCCCATTGAATGGGGACGAACGCCTGGAATTTGTGAAGGCGAAACTCACCAGTCACTATGCGTATGTACAACTGGACGCCTTGTTCGGGGAAATGAAGAAGAAGGCAGCGCGGCTGGCAGTAAGGTTAAAATGATTGAATAAAGTACAGTACAAATATAAAACCGGGCAAGCAGTCAAGAATCGACTGTTTGCCCGGTTTTTTCAATTATGGGGTGGTTTCCGTTCCGTCAACAGGGGTCGGGGTCTCGTTGTCTGGGTTGTTTGGATCCGTTGGGGCATTTGGATTGCCGCCTTGGTTACCATTGCCCTGGTTTCCGCCATTCCCCCGATTCCCTGGGTTCCCTTGGTTTCCTGGATTACCCTGGTTATTCTGATTCCCAGGATTGCCTTGGTTGCCTTGATTTCCTTGGTTCCCTTGGTTCCATCCATTGCCGTTCGGATTGCCATTTCCGTCGTTCCATCCGTCGTCCGGGTTTTCCTCCTCGTCCGGATTCTCTTCCGGTTGCTCCTCCTCCGGCTCTTCTTCTGCAAATTCCTCGATTTGCAGGCTCGTGGAGGCCGGATCACTTGTCAGTTCCCCGGCTTTTGCCACAACTGAGAACGAGTAGGTGCGTCCCATTTCCGCGGAATTGAACGTTACGGAATAATCAAATGTCGTCGTCATCAATTGCAGTTCGCCGCCATCGACGCCGACATACACTTCGAATTCGATTGGGCCTTCAGCGACCGCCGGATCTGGCGGATTATGGCCCCATTGAAGCGTAATCGTGCCCGTATTCGGATCATAATTGGCATTCAAATTGTTCGGAGCTTCCAATTCCACTGTTTCTTCTTCCCGCGCTTGCTGTTCCGGGAGAGTGCCTCGGACGAATAGTTCCGTCCGCTGCAAATTGGCTGGCGTCGAGGCGCTGGCCAAGACGAGCGGGTTCGAACCATATACGATATTCGCTTCCTCTACAGAGCCGGGGCGTTTGAAGGAAGCCGTGTTTTTCCCGGCGGAAATTTCACCCATGACCGTCCGGAACAGATTTTGCGGTACTAACCGTCCCGGGTTGTACGTCGTAATCGGGGTCGTATAGTCTTTATATCCGCCCCAGACCGCAATCGTATAGTCGGTCGTGTATCCCGCAAACCAGGAATCCGGCACGGCTCCATTTGGTATGCCGTGCTTTTGGACAGTTTCCGCCGAGTAGTTGGTCGTTCCGGTTTTCCCGGCATCGTCCAGCCCGCTGACATTCGCCGTTTTCCCGGTCCCTTCCGTCATGACGTCCCGTAAAATATCGGTCACCATATAGGCGGTAGAGTCTTTCATGACAACTTGAGGTTTCGGCGTCAGATTCCGTGGTGTGCCGTCCCTGAAAATGACTTCCTTCACCGCATGCGGCTTCGTATAGACCCCGCCGTTGCCGAACGCGGCGTAAGCACCGGCCATCTGCGTAGTCGAAAATTGGATTTCTCCGCCGCCGAGGGCATTGGAAGAGTTCAATTTATCGACCGGCAGGCCTAGGTCTTTTGCGAAATCGGCCGCTTTGGAAGGGCCGACTTCTTCAAAGATCTTGACAGCGGGCACGTTTCGAGAGCGGTACAGCGCTTCGCGGATCGTGATGGCCCCTTGGTAGCGTCCGTCCACGTTGCGGATCGGCTGGTTCGTGCCACGGTAGTTGTACGGATCGTCATTCGTAATTTGCCCGGTCGACCAGCTGAAGTTTTCAATCGCCGGACCATAGGATAGTATCGGTTTGATGGATGACCCGGGTTGACGTTTCTGGTCGGTCGCGAAGTTCAGGTCCCGGCCGGCATAGTCCCGCCCACCACCGATCGCCACAATGGCACCCGTTTTCGTATCTACGACAGTCATGCCGGCTTCCATTTCTTCGGATTCGTACCAGTTCGGATTATTGATGGCACTCTCAACCGCTTCCTGTGCGGCCGGATCCAAGTTTGTCTGGATTTTGACTCCCTCCGACAGGATATCCACCATGCCCGCCTCTTCCAATTCATCGAGGACGACATCGACATAGGCCGGATATTTGGAATCAGTCGTCGGGCGCTGATCTTCCGGCAATATGAGAGAAGCGACCGGAACCGCTTTCGCTTCATCGGCTTCCGCTTGCGTGATCTTCTTATGCTGCACCATGAGGCCTAGCACGATATTGCGTCGTTTTTCGGTCCGTTCCGGATTTTTATACGGATTGTAACCGTTCGGATATTGCGGCATCCCTGCCAGCATCGCGATTTCCGGCAATTCCAACTCATCGAGTTCCTTGCCGAAGAAATAATCCGCTCCCGTTCCGAAACCGTGTACGCGGCCAGACATGAGCACTTTATTGAAATACATTTCAAAAATTTCTTCTTTACTATATTTCCGTTCCAGCTGGAAGGCGAGCCAAGCTTCTTGCGCTTTCCGCTTCAATGTCTTTTCATCGGAGAGGAAGGAGTTCTTGATAACCTGCTGGGTGAGCGTACTGGCCCCTTGGGAACCGAAACCGCTCCGGAAGTTGGCCAATACCGCGCCGCCGAGCCGCCAAAAGTCCATCCCGTGGTGGGAATAAAACCGGACGTCCTCGGTCGCCAGAATCGCATCTTCCATCATTTTCGGAATTTCATCATACGGCACATACTCACGTCGCTGCGCTCCAAATTTCATGAACACATTGCCATCCTTGTCCAAAAACTCGGAAGTCAACGGGTCTTTCAGCAAAGCTTCATCCAGTTTTGGCGCCGTGCTCGCGTAATAAGCGAACAAGCCGACCCCGAAAAGGAAAAGGGCCATTCCAACGGCGATGATGGCGAGAAAGGTTTTTTTGATCAAGCCTTTCTTCTTCTGTGGCTTTTTTCCTTTTTTCTTTGTCCGCTCCGCTTCCATTTGCTTCCGGCGGGCGGCACGTGAATGTATTTGATCACTCATAGGTTTTCCTGCCTTTCGATTGGTTCACCGATTTGTGGAAATAATAAATGAAGTCCCGGCAAGTAGTCTAGCACGGGTTGGAAGCGAGGCATGATTTCGTAGGCCGCGTCTTCGAATTCCGCAAGCGTAATCGATTTCCGGCCGCCTGCTTTCATGCGCTCCCATTTTTCTTCGAGACTATCATACGGTAGGATGAAATAACGGTCAAGCGTCGTAAATTTCACGACGAGAAACGCGATGCCGCCCTGTTCCGTCACTTGTTTCATATGGTCCACTTGGTGGGCATGGATATTTTGCAGTGGAAAGGACGTGGCACTTTTCGTCTCCTTCGCCTCGAAATCGAGATAACGTCCGCGCCAGACACCGTTGAAATCGGTCGTCGACGGAGTCCGGAAATACGCTTCCGTAATGACGGCGGCACTCCGGGCAGGGTAGTGGACATTGACGACTTGGATCGGAATCGGCTTCTTATGGATGACTGCGATGCCTTGGCTCAAGTAATAGGCATTCGAGTCATTCAGCTCATCTTCCAATGACTTGCCCCGGTTACTATAAGACATATCCAACTTTTTCGGGCTTCCCAGCTGCTCGGCCGGCCGCACATACTTCTTCCCATTCGGGTATCGGATCGTCATCACCCTCACCTCACATCTACTTATCATACCATAAGCATTGGACGGTTTTGAGGGGAGAAGGTTGCAAAAGTGGGCGCGAAGGTGCCTCGCATTCAAATAAACATTTAGGTATCGGCTACTAAAATACATAGAAACTTCCTACTTGGACATTCTAACAAGAAAGAAAATATCGGATGAGGGGATGTCCATGCAAATTGAAAGGTCCTCCGAATGGAAAGATGGTTTTCAAGAACGATTGGAAAGTCGAAAAGAATGGGATAATTGGACGTTGTATAACATGAGTTATGAAGTGGAAAAAGCAAAGTTGATCACGAATTTCCACGGACTGCAATGTCCTAAGTATTTACCGGGATTGAAACCTTTTGCCCATCAATTGGAGGCGGCGGAAACGGTCATTGAACGGATGAACGGCAAAGCCATCTTGGCGGACGAGGTTGGTCTCGGGAAAACAATTGAAGCGGGACTGATTTTAAAAGAGTATTTGATCAGAGGCCTTGTAAAGAAAGCGCTCATCCTGACTCCGGCTTCTTTGATGAATCAATGGATTACCGAACTGAATCAAAAATTTCATATCCCGGCCATGCCTTTCCATAAAAAATACGATTTAAGCCAATGTAATATCGTCGTCGTCAGTATCGATATGGCCAAACGAAGTCCTCATAAGGAAAATATCTATAAGCAGGATTTTGATCTGATTATTATAGACGAAGCCCATAAATTGAAAAACCATAAAACGAAAAACTATGAGTTTGTACAAAATCTTAAGAAGAAGTTCTGTTTGCTGTTAACTGCGACGCCGATTCAGAATGATGTGTTTGAACTGTTCAACCTCATCTCTCTTCTTAAACCCGGTCATTTGGGCAATTTCGAGACATTCCAAAGCGTCTTTTCCGCGGGCAAGCACCATGTGGACGAAGATGACTTTTTGAAAGAATTGATTCATCAAGTAATGGTGCGGAATTCAAGACAGGATACCAGGATTGAATGGACGAACCGACGCGTCCAAATTATGCCGATCGAGTTCAGTGCAGAGGAAAAGGAGATCTACCAGTCGATTTTGGAACTGAAACAAATTTCTACGCTCTTTTCGGATGCTTTCACACTACTGACGCTTCAACGGGAATTATGCTCCAGTAAGGAAGCAGCTTATCTAACACTGGAAAAAGTACGCGAGAAATGCGGTAAACCGGAAGAGCTCGCGGCCGTGGATAGTATTCTTCGAAATCTGAGGGAGCTCCGAATCAATTCAAAAGCGGAAAAAGCATATGAAATCATTGAACAGGCACAGGATAAGGTCATCATTTTTACCGAATATCGGGCGAGTCAGGCCTTTTTGCAAGCCTATTTACACTCAAAAGGCATCACTAGCGTTTTATTCAACGGAAAATTCAACAAAAGCAAGCGGGAATGGATGAAGCAACTTTTCCGGGATCAAGCCCAAGTGCTCATTGCGACGGAATCCGGCAGTGAGGGGATCAACCTCCAATTCTGTCATCATGTCATCAACTATGACCTGCCATGGAACCCGATGAAATTGGAGCAGCGGATCGGGCGGGTCCACCGGCTCGGGCAGACGGAAGATGTCCATATTTACAATTTGGCCATCCGCGATACGATCGAAGACTCCATCCTGGAACTGCTTCAAGGGAAAATTGACGTCTTTGAGCAAGTGGTGGGGGAGTTGGATGATATTTTGTCGGAGTATCGAATGTCCATCTAAATGAGAGGAGAATATGCATGTATCCGCAACAGATTCATCAGTATGTGCGGCAGTTTTTCAAAGAGAACAATTGCCCGATTGTGCAGGAAAGCGAACATCTCCTCCGTGTCCAATTGACGGTAGAGATGGACAAACGAATTATGAACCGGCCTTTTTACTGGAGCTATGTGGAAAGCACAGGCGGCCAGCCCAATCCAGCACAACTGACATTGATCACGGATAAGAACCGGCTCACCGAAAACTTGGCCGGGGAAGCGGTGCATTATGGGTCCCCCCGGCTCAACCAGCTGTTCCAAGTGACAAGGGAGCGGGGGTCCTTCGTCCAAATGTACGAACGGGCGGTGAGCGATTCCGGCAAACAAGTCATCTTGACCCCGTGGCTCGCCGTGAATTATAAAATCACTTATTCCAGCGACCGGACGAAAGAGATGCTTTATTCGCTCGGCATGAACCTAATGACCGGCGCCATCTTGAGCGGCTTCCAGGAAAGTCTCAGTGAACGGAATCTGGAGCCGGCCATACCGGCAAACACTTTCCATCTGCCGTATATCATCAAACCGATGCGCGCCTTGGATCGGTTGGATGAACTAATCGATCAGCTCATCCAGGAAGATGACCACAAGTGGACGGAAGAGGCACGAGCCAGGCGAAAAAAGGACTTACGGGTGCTCGAATACTTTTATGAAGGGATTGAAGACAGGCCCGAGTGCTATGAAATGGAAAAGCAAGCGATTGAGGAGCAATACGAAGCGAAGATCTACGTGGAAATTATTAGTGGCGGCTTGTTTTATTTGAAGTGATTGAGGCAATTGGTTTTTTGAGAAAGAGCAAAATGGTTTTTTGCACTCATTTCATTAAACATTAACTTGAATTCAAGGCTTTTCATTAGAGAACATCTTTTCGGAGAGATATAATATAGTTAATCGCATTACTTTTGCGAAATAATATCATAACTAAAGGAGAGATTTAGAATGGGAAGCTTTACAGACAAGGTTGTCTTAATTACGGGGGCTGCTGGTGGCATCGGTATTGCTACTGCCAAAGCTTTTGCGGAACAAGGCGCTAAATTATCATTAGTTGACCTCAATCGAGAGGCATTAGAAAAAGCGGTAAAAGAAGCAGGAATCGAAGATGCTTTGCTATTGACCGCAAACGTGACAAAAGAAGATGAAGTAAAAAAATATGTCGATGATACGGTTGCAAAGTTTGGAAGAATCGATTCATTTGTAAATAATGCCGGCATTAACGGTCATTTTGCAAATATTGTGGATCAAACTGTCGAAAATTTTCATAACGTGTTAAATGTTAACGTGGTCGGCGTATTCCTAGGTTTGAAATATGTCATGAAAGTGATGAACGAACAAAAACAAGGGTCGATTGTAAACTTAGCATCCAACGGCGGGTTGCTTGGCGCGCCTGGGATGAGTGCGTACGTAGCTTCTAAACATGCAGTGATCGCCTTGAATAAAACGGCCGCATTGGAAGGTGCGGAAAATGGAATTCGTTCCGTTGCAGTTTGTCCTTCCGGTGTCGATACACAAATGATGCGCTCGATCGAAACAAATGCGATGCCTGGCCAGGAGGAAGAAGCGAAAGCGGCATTCGCAGCAACCGTTCCAATGAACCGTTACGCCGAGGCTTCTGAAATTGCAGATTTAATCACGTTCTTAGCCTCTGATAAAGCATCCTTCATCTCAGGATCTTATTACCGTATTGATGGTGGACAAGGGGCGACTTCCGTTTAAGTTTAAAAAATTAGGAATCGGATGTAGGATTGTCCGATTCCTTTTTATAGATGTAAGATACTTATCAGGATTAATGGAGAGGGTTATTTCATCATTATCACCTGCTATTACAGATCGCTTAATGTGAAGGCGTTAGGCGATCGTTTTTATTTTGTGAACGCTTTTGAACAAGTCAAAACGGCTCACCCGGAAAGTTAGCATGCACTGACCGCTAAGTCTTTTTGATGGGAAAGAGGCCACAGGAAATGGTCCGAACGGCATAGGGTACGGCGGGCGGTTTCAGGGAATCAAAGAAGGAGAGGGATGGATCAATCCGAATGAAGGGAAGTTGGTTTTCCCTCTATTCGGATTGATTGAATTCATTCAAGGGATGCACTTTTATGAATAGTACGCGTTTGGGTGGAACTATTGCAAAAGAATCCGCCAAAGTCTATACTTTAACATGTTGCATTAGTGGAAAGGCAGACTGTTTGAATCAAAAAGCGATACGGCATTGTTCCATTGCAGGATCTTTGAATCCTCCGCATCGACGAAATATCCAATGTTCGTTTCGCGTCGGGGCATGATGAAAACGCTGTCTGCGCAATCGCGGAATGTGCGTACCTTGAAAACACGGATCAAGGCTGGCACAGTTACAATACATCCAGTTAGAACGGCTCGGTCCGCAGTGGTTCCGAAGCCGTCATGATTTTTTTGGGAAGGTGAATGAAAATGATTGAAATCAACCAGATCACAACGTTGTTCTTGGCGGTAGCGCTGTACTTGCTCGGAATGGCACTCGTCAACCGAATCGGTATTCTGGATCGGTTTCTGATCCCGGCGCCGGTTGTCGGTGGTCTGATCTTTGCCATTCTGGCTTTGATCCTGCAATCGACAGGTGTTGCGGAAATCGCTCTCGATACGTCCCTGCAATCGCTGTTCATGGTTGCATTCTTTACGACGGTTGGGCTTGGGGCCAGCTTCAAGCTGATCAAATTGGGCGGCAAGCTTCTGATCATCTATTTGCTGTTGTGTGGGGTCACCATCTTCATGCAAAACTTCATCGGTGTCTCGCTCGCCCAAGTATTCAAAATTGAGCCACTGCTCGGAGTTATGAGTGGTGCTGTAACGATGAGTGGCGGGCACGGCGGCGCTGCCGCCTACGGACAGACAATTGAGGAACTGGGCATTACATCCGCCGTAACGATCGGTATGGCTGCCGCCACTCTCGGTTTGATTTCCGGTAGTCTTTCCGGCGGTCCAATTGCACGGCATTTGATCAACAAATATGATCTGAAGCCGGCGGGAGGAAAAGTCGAAGAATATGAAGAACAAGATGAAAAGCCAATCCAAGAGCGCTCGTTCATGATCCAGGTTGCACTGATCACAGTTTCGATGGCAGGCGGGACGTTCCTCGGCGATTTGTTCACGCAAGCGACCGGTTTTGTGCTCCCTGCGTATATTGGAGCGATGTTCGTCGCAGTTATTGTTCGTAACCTGATGGACCGTTTCCTTCCGGGAACAGTTAACATGAAAGAGATCGACCTGATCGGCAGTGTTTCCCTTTCCATCTTCCTTTCCATGGCATTGATGAGCATCAAGCTCTGGGAATTGGCAGGACTGGCACTTCCGCTCATCGGCATTATTGCCGTCCAAGTCCTGTTTATCGTGCTGTTTGCCGTCTTTGTGATGTTCCGGGCGCTCGGCAAGGATTACGACGCTGCCGTGATGATTTCCGGATTTTTAGGACACGGACTCGGCGCCACGCCAAATGCGATGGCCAACATGGGGGCGACTGTCAACAAGTTTGGCCCGTCCCGTACAGCTTTCCTCGTCGTGCCGATTGTCGGTGGGTTCCTGATGGATGTCGTGTTCGGTGCACCAATCATCATTACGACGATCAACATACTAGCTCCGTAAATAGGTGTGATGCCTGTCCAACAAACACAATCGTTTGTTGGACGGGCATCCTTTTTTGTCGAAAAAGCTCAGTTTTGGAAGATGGATAGATTGACAATTTCACGAGCAAATTGCTAGTATTGAGTAAGCGCTTTCATATTGTTGTAATTACATGAATAAAATTTAATAAGGAGGGGATTTCATGAAGCTGGCAAGGAATATCATCATTGCGCTCATTGCAGGGGTTGTCATCGGTCTTGTCCTGAATCTCTTTACTCCCGACGCGTTCACCAAGTTGGATGCCTTTTTATTCAAGCCGCTGGGCACCATTTTCCTGAACCTCATGAAAATGCTTGTTGTCCCGGTCGTTTTCATTTCAATTGTATTGGGAACAGTTGGAATCGGTGATCCAAAAAAGCTGGGGCGAATCGGTGGGAAGACAATCGGATACTTCCTCATTACGACTGCCGTGGCAATTGTGATCGCCCTCACTCTGGCCCTTTTGATGAAGCCGGGAGCAGCAGGTGACTTCGAGACATCTACAGCGAATTATGAAGCAACTGAAGCTCCGCCGGTTACCGATACGCTGTTAGGAATCATCCCGACGAACCCGATCACCTCCATGGCGGAAGGAAACATGTTGCAGATCATCTTCTTTGCGGCACTGCTCGGTTTCGGGATTGCCATGCTCGGCAAGAAGGTTGAGAGGGTCACGGAGTTGTTCGAGCAGGGGAATGACTTAATCATGTACCTGATCACCTTTGTCATGAAGTTCGCACCATATGGGGCATTTGGGCTGATTGCTTCTGCTGTCGGCAGTCAGGGTTTCGACGCACTCAGAGCGATGGGAATGTACATGAGCGTAGTTCTTGGAGGACTTCTCATTCACTCAATCCTCGTCTACGGCGGTTCGGTTGCGCTGCTTGGCAAGCGGAATCCGGTCTGGTTCTTTAAGAACTTCTTTCCGGCACAGGTTGTCGCATTCAGTACAGCCAGCTCTGCCGCGACGCTACCGATTTCGATGAAAACGGCACAGGAGAGGCTGAAGGTGCCCGAGTCCATCAGCTCGTTCACACAATCGCTTGGTGCAACGATCAATATGGATGGCACAGCGATTATGCAGGGAGCAGCGGTTGTGTTCATTGCGCAGGCTTACGGGATTGACCTGTCGATAGGACAGCTGTTGACGGTCGTCCTGACTGCCGTGTTGGCCAGCATTGGAACGGCTGCTGTACCGGGTGCAGGCCTGATTATGCTGGCAATGGTGTTGACGTCTGTCAATCTGCCGGTTGAGGGGATCGCACTTGTCCTTGGGGTCGACCGCCTGCTCGACATGGTCCGCACTGCCGTCAACATTACAGGCGATGCTGCATGTGCGGTCGTCGTCGCCCAGACGGAAGGCGTTCTCGGCGAGCCGGATGCAGATGGAGTACCAGCGGGCACGGAAAACGTTTGAACTATTGTATATAAAAAGAACGCAGCCTCCTTTTTCCGGAGTGCTGCGTTTCTTTTGTTTATTGGCCCTGCGCTCTTATCCGTTACAGTTAGATCGGAAAAACATAACCAGGTGTCTGCCCCTTAATTCACCGCGACATTCTTCTTTTCTTTGTACACGACGATGAGCACGCTCGCTTCGTATAGGCCAATCATCGGGATGAGTACGAGTAATTGACTGATGAAATCGGGCGGTGTCAAGAGGGCGGACAGGATGGCTAAAACAACATAGGACCATCTCCGGACCTTTTTCAACGTCGCCGATGTCAATAGACCGATAGCAGACAGGAACATGGCGACGATCGGCAGTTCGAACAATAGACCGATCGGCAATGTCGTCATGAGCAGAAACTTGGCATATTCCTGTGCAGACACCATCACAGTGAAATTCACCGCTCCTAACGATACTAAAAAATGATAGCTTAACGGGTTGACGACAAAGTATCCGAAAGCAAGGCCGACTGCGAAAAGTAAAAACATCACGGGCGAATAAAGGCTCAGGAATTGGCTCTCTTTCTCCGTCAGGCCCGGTTTTACGAATTGCCATAGGTAATGACAGAGAAACGGCAATGCCAATCCGAATGCCAAGGCTGCCGATATGGACGTATAAAACGTCACGACCTCCATTGGACCGAGCACTATCAATTCATGGCCCCTCGTGACGAAAGGGAACCATTTATTGATCGTCAGGAAGATGAACAGGAAGAATGCCAAGAACGTGAGGATGCTCTTAAGGAGCTGTTTTCGCAAATCGTTCAAATGCTCGACAAGTGCCGGCTGCACCACTTCCTCGTTTTCCTTATCCGTCTCCGGGACGCTTTCGGCAGGCGGACGGTCGACGATGGAACTCACTGGCTTCGGATCGAGAGGACTGCGCATATTTCGATGTTCGCTATATGGATCCATTGCGGCGCCTCACAACTGGTCCGTATTCTTCTGCTTTTCATCTTTCCCTTCGTCATCTTCCATCACTTCACGGGCCGACTTTTTGAATTCCGCCAACGTCTTGCCGACTGCCGAACCGACCTCCGGCAATTTTCGTGGCCCGAATAAAATGAGGATGATGACTAGGATGATGATCAGACCTGGTACGCCTATGCTTGCTAAACTCATGTTGCATCTCTCCTTTCAATTAGACAAGTGAACCGCCATTTTTACTACATTTTACAATTCCTTCCGCATCCCAGTGCTGCAAGTAATGGTTGATGACACTATCATCGGGGCTTGCTCCCGTTGTCGTGCCGCCTGTATTTTACGTCGATTGGTAGGGGGCGATGTCAGTATCGGTTATGGATGTACGCTTTGTTGAATTCCGATCCCCGGGCCGGCGTATCGGGCGGCACCGGTCGCAATCCCCGTCGTCTTTAGAAAATCCTTGCGTGATAAACCCTGTTGTTTGTTTGGCATCTTTCTCCTTCTTGTTTATGTAATTAAAAGCATGTCCTTCCTTTGGCGCTTTCATAACACGGCATCCTCTTTTGGGGCCTCCAAAGGGCAAAAGATCCGACGTGGCGAAGTAAGAAGAAAGTAACTTTACCTCGGCGACAATCATTACCGGGTGTTGCAATATTTTTGATTTTCAATTAGACCAAATATTCAGTTGATAAAGAAAGCGCTTTCTTATACAATTTTCATAAGGTGATATGTTTCTAAAAAAATAGTTGGGGGAGTTCACATGAGCAAAGTATTCAGAGGCTTTATAACAGGAGTGGCATTTATTCTCCTATCGATCCTCTTGGTCGGTTGCGGCACGGGTGGTACATCGGATGGGAACAGTTCAAATAGTACGAGCGGTTCTTCCGGAGGGAACGAGTCCACTAGTACGGAAGGCTCGCCGACGAGCGAGGCCGAAACCGATAGCAAGAAGAGATTGATAGTCGGAACGGATGCGACTTATGCCCCGATGGAGTACATGGATTCGAAAGGGAACATTGTCGGCATCGATATCGACGTCGTCAACGCCATCGCGGAAGCAGCCGGATTCGAAGTTGAGTACAAAAATTATGGATGGGATCCCTTATTCCCGGCCGTCGATAATTCGGAAGTCGATTTTGCCGTCTCTTCCATCACCATCACAGACGACAGGAAGAAAAACTTCGATTTCTCCGATCCATATTTCATCGCGAACCAATTGATCCTCGTGCCGGAAGGGTCCGATGTAGAATCATTCGAAGACTTGAAGGATAAGAGGGTCGCTGTTCAAATCAATACGACAGGACATATGGTCGTCCAAGGACTTCTCGGGAAAACAAGCTCGAAAATCCTGGCGGCCGAAACGATGCCCCTCGCCATCACGGAAATGATCAACGGCAACGCGGATTCGGCAGTCGGGGATAATGCGGTGATCATCGATTATCAGAAGAACAACCCGAAAGTGAAATTGAAAACGGTGGAAGATGACAGCTTCGAGAAAGAATATTACGGGTTGATGGTCAAAAAAGGGAACCAGGAAGTTCTAGATCTGTTGAACGAAGGAATCAAAACAATTAAAGAGAATGGCAAATTGAAAGAAATCACTGGATTTGATGTGGAATAAATTCCATCCTGTCCATACACGCCATGGAGGTGATGGCCGATGACTTCTCTGGATATGATGGGAGCCATCTGGGAGTATCGAGAACTTTTTTTCAGAGGGATTTTGGTCACATTGGGACTGACCGCGGTCGGGTATGTCGGCGGCTTCCTCCTCGGACTTTTCGTTGGCATGGGGAAATTGTCAAAGCGTAAATGGCTCTATTATCCGTCGAAGTTTTATGTCGATTTTTTCAGGGGGACTCCCTTGCTCGTCCAATTGCTCCTGATTCATACTGCCTTGATTCCGACGGTGGTCGGCCATTCCTTGGGCTTTTTCTTTTCAGGAGCGCTCGCGCTCATGTTGAACAGCGCTGCATACAATGCGGAAATCATCCGGGCGGGAATCCAATCCATCGAAAAAGGGCAGATGGAAGCGGCGAGGTCACTTGGGATGACGCAGAACACTGCCATGCGGATCGTTATTTTGCCGCAGGCGTTCCGGAGGATGATTCCGCCGCTTGGCAATGAATTGATCGCCTTGTTGAAAGATTCTTCCCTTGTGACTGTCATTGCCGCCAGCGACTTGTTATATGCGGGAAAAGTGGTCGCGGGAGCGTACGCGAGGTTCTGGGAGCCCTATTTGACCGTCGCAATTCTCTATTTGATCTTGACGTTTATTTGCGGGAAACTTATCGAATACGTGGAAAAGCGATTTAGCAATAGCTATGTCCCGTCTTCACGGAAACGTTTGAAAGCGGGTGCTGCGAATGATATCGATTAAAGGATTGAGGAAGTCCTTCGGCGACTTGGAAGTGCTGCGCGGAATCGATTTTGAAATCAAAGAAAAAGAAGTGATTTGCGTCATCGGGCCGAGCGGGTCCGGGAAGAGCACATTTTTGCGCTGCCTAAATTTGCTGGAGGACATTTCGGGTGGCGAAGTGTGGATTGAAGGCGTGCAAGTCAATGATCCATCGACGGACATCAATGCGTTGCGGCGGGAAGTCGGAATGGTCTTCCAACAGTTCAATCTGTTTCCGCATATGACCGTGATCGATAATATAATGGTCGCGCCCATCAAAGTGAGGAAGATGGGCGAGAAGGACGCAAAGGAACTCGCCATGCAATTGCTGACGAAAGTGGGCTTGGCGAACAAGGCGGACGCTTATCCCGAGCAGTTGTCGGGGGGCCAGATGCAAAGGGTTGCAATCGCAAGAGCTCTAGCCATGAAGCCGAAAGTGATGCTTTTTGATGAACCGACTTCAGCGCTTGATCCTGAAATGGTAAAAGAGGTGTTGGATGTCATGAAAGAGCTTGCCTATGAAGGGATGACGATGGTCGTTGTGACTCATGAGATGGGATTCGCACGGGAGATGGGCGACCGGGTCCTGTTCATGGATGAAGGGCTGTTGATCGAGGAAGGGGAACCGGAAGGACTATTCGCCAATCCGAAACATGAAAGGACGAAGGCGTTTTTGAGCAAAGTGTTGTAGGGGAACGGGTTGAACCCGCGAAGGTCCGTTGGGAGGGGCGGAGCGGCCCGTTTCCGAAACGGACAGTGAGAAGAACAACGAATGGAAAACAGGCGACTGAAAGAGTGGAATCCTTTCGGTCGCCTGTTTTTGTGAGTCGGCTGCCCGTTCCGGTACGATTGGCTGATTTGGAAACGAAACGGTTTAATAGGGAAGTGATTGCAGGTGAGTTGGGATCGTGCCGAGAGAATGCGGGAGAGCTAAAGTAACCGGCGCTCGATTGTTCGAATACCGGATACCTTAGTCGAGATTGGGAGTATAGACGGCCAGCTCGTTCTCCGTTAATTGGTAGGAATGGGTTTTTAGCAGCACCTTGGCCAGGCTAGCGGGAATTCTGTTTTTGCTGTACGCGCAAACATGAGGGAAGGCATATTGGTTGACGACTTCTTCGCAGTAGCTTTCACAATCCCGGAATCAAGTGATAGGGCTCTCCTACGCTGGACCATTCCACATGTGCCCATGATCTGAAAAGGATATCGTTATGAAGATACGGGCAAACAATCTCCATGTAGTATTGTTTGATAGCGGACGGTTTGTAGCTTCCGCTTGATTGATAAAAATATAGGCTATTGATGAAGTGGATCGCATCCAGTTCTTCTTTTGACAAACGGCTACGCAGCTCTCGTTGCAGCAGGGACGTGAATCGTTCATTTTCAATGAAAATGATCTGCTCTCCGGCTGCAATTCCTTCCGCAATGTAAGTCAAAGATTGGCGCTTGTACTCCTCTTCATCCGAGTACTGATACAATATATGTAAGTTTCTGTTTTGTGAAAGCAGATGATTTAAATGGATGTGCAATTCATTCCCCTCCACAATCTTCCTATGCCCATTGTACTTGCATTTTATAGAAATCGCCATAGGAAATTGGCAATGGGGCTAGTCGGTTATTCCATTCCGTGAAAACTTTTCCTTTGAAAGAAACAACAGCCCTTTTGCAAAATCGACATGAACTAAACTGTCTAGTTTGCAAAAGGGCTGTTCTTTTTTTATTGCGGCGAGGTGCGCATAAAGAGTTCCCGGTCCAACTCATTCACTTTATGAGTAATATATCGAAGTTCTTTCGTCAAATTATCTTTGACGTGTAAGGTGTTTTTTGACAGTTCCTCAAAATGCTCTCCGACCCCTGTTAATTTGGCTTCAACTCGATCCAACCTACTATCGACAGCGTCAAATCTTGTATTCATCTCAGATTTCATGCTGTTCATCTCAGATTGCATGCTGTTCATCTCGGATTTCATACCGTTCATCTCAGATTTCATGCTATCCATGTCAGACTGGATGTCCCCCATGCCCGTCTTCATGCCTTTCACTTCCGATTCAACGGAAGAGAGTTTCTCCATCACTTTTTCCATCATTTCGATCAATTGATTTTCCATCCGATTCACCTCATTTTATCCATTATACTCCCCGACCGATGCCGATTCAACAGGAGCCTGCCACCGTTATGCAATGCCTTGTCGCCAATTGAAATTCAATCGCTCCTTTACGCCTTGCCGTTTTCCTGTCAATTTCAGCCGAAAAATCGGCCCGTTTCGCCGTTTTATCGATTTTTCCAATTAAAAAACGCAGAGTCAGCGGGATTTTCAAGTTGGCACGCTTTTTGCAATAGTTAGAATGAACAACAAAAAAGGAGGAATCATTCATGAAAGCAGCAGTCGAAAGAGGAAATGTCCAAAAAGGTAAATCGGTCATGAAGGCGGCAGTTGTAAGCGAATTCAAACAGGAATTGGCAGTTCAGGAGCTGCCTAAACCGACACCAGGGCCTGGTCAGGCACTTGTGAAAATGGAAGCATGTGGGGTATGTCATACCGATCTGCATGCAGTGAATGGCGATTGGCCAGTCAAACCGAAACTTCCGCTCATCCCGGGGCATGAAGGGGTCGGTGTCGTAGAAGCGATTGGGCCGGGCGTGACATCCGTGAAAGTGGGAGATCGTGTCGGGATTCCATGGTTGTATTCGGCATGCGGGGAATGTGATTATTGCCTAAGCGGCGAGGAAACGCTTTGCCTTGACCAAGAGAATGGTGGGTACTCTGTTGACGGGGCTTACGCAGAATATTGTCTGGCAGCAGCGGACTACGTGGCAAAAATTCCGGAAGGTCTCAGTTCTGTGGATGCGGCCCCTATTTTATGCGCAGGTGTGACGACTTATAAGGCGCTTAAAGTCTGTGGAGCGAAGCCGGGTGATTGGGTCGCGATTTATGGAATCGGTGGACTTGGGCATGTCGCGTTGCAGTATGCAAAAGCGATGGGATTCAATGTAGTGGCAGTTGACATTGCAGATGAAAAGCTTGAACTTGCGAAAGATTTAGGGGCCGATGTAACGGTGAATGGCTTGAAAGGGGATCCGGCTGATGCGATTCAAGCTCAAGTCGGCGGAGTGCAGGCGGCTATCAGTGTTGCCGTGACGAAGAGTGCATTTGAACAGGCCTATCGCTCGGTCAAACGCGGGGGTACGCTCGTCGTAGTCGGATTGCCAAATGATGAGTTGCCAATCCCTATTTTCAACACGGTATTAAATGGCGTTTCCGTGAAAGGTTCCATCGTCGGTACACGAATCGATATGAAAGAAGCACTGGATTTTGCTGCGCGTGGCAAGGTGAAGGCCCAGATTGAAACCGCGCCGCTTTCCGAAGTGAATAACATCTTGGATAAAATGACGAACGGGAAAATCAACGGACGAATCGTATTGACATTTGATTGATATAAGCAACCTAATTGCCAAATAGATAGAGGATGGGACGAGGAGGGATCATGGATGGTGCAAGCTATCGAGAACAAAGTGTATGCCTTTCCGAATACGGAAGGAGCCATAGTAAATTATAAAAAGCGTTATGACAACTACATCGGCGGAAAATGGACAGTTCCTGTCAATGGTCTCTATTTTGAGAACGTAACGCCGGTAACGGGTAAAAAGTTTACCGAAGTCGCAAGATCGACCGCTGAAGATATTGAGCTGGCCTTGGACGCGGCACATGCTGCGAAAGAAAAATGGGGAAAGACATCTGTTGCAGTCCGTTCTAATATCCTTTTGAAAATTGCAGAACGTATGGAACAGAATCTGGAAATGCTCGCCGTGGCGGAGACATGGGAAAACGGAAAAGCGGTGCGCGAGACATTGAATGCGGATTTGCCGCTTGCAATCGATCATTTCCGCTATTTTGCTTCTGCCATACGAGCGCAAGAAGGCGGCGTCAGTCAGCTGGATGACGATACGGTTGCGTATCATTTCCATGAGCCGATCGGGGTTGTCGGGCAGATTATTCCGTGGAATTTTCCGTTGCTCATGGCTGTCTGGAAACTCGCTCCTGCGCTTGCTGCGGGGAATTGTGTCGTGCTGAAACCGGCGGAACAGACGCCGGCATCCATTATGGTGTTAGTGGAATTGATTGAGGATTTATTGCCGCCAGGCGTGCTGAATGTGGTCAACGGGTTCGGGCTGGAAGCCGGAAAACCGCTGGCATCCAATCCGCGGATCGGGAAAATTGCTTTTACGGGTGAAACGACGACGGGACGCCTAATTATGCAGTACGCTTCTCAAAATATCATTCCGGCAACGTTGGAGCTTGGAGGAAAATCGCCAAATATTTTCTTTGAGGATGTGCTGGCTGAGGACGATGCGTTTCTGGATAAAGCCGTTGAGGGATTTGTCATGTTCGCGTTGAATCAAGGGGAAGTTTGCACTTGTCCATCGCGTGCCCTAATCCAAGAGTCCATTTACGATCGATTCATGGAGCGTGCCTTGGAACGGGTGAAGGCGATTAAAATCGGAAATCCACTGGATCCGACCGTCATGATGGGGGCACAGGCTTCGACCGAACAACTGGAAAAAATCCTTTCCTATCTGGATATCGGGAAGCAGGAAGGGGCTGAATGCCTCATCGGCGGTGCGCAAAATAAATTGGAAGGCGAGTTGAAAGGTGGATACTACATCCAACCGACTGTTTTTAAAGGAAATAATAAAATGCGCATTTTCCAGGAAGAAATTTTTGGTCCCGTTGTATCCGTGACTACGTTCAAGAACAAAGAAGAGGCATTGGAAATCGCCAATGATACATTATACGGTTTAGGCTCGGGTGTGTGGACGCGTGATATGAATACGGCATACCGTTTCGGGCGCGGGATCCAAGCGGGACGTGTTTGGACAAATTGTTACCACGCTTATCCGGCGCATGCCGCATTCGGGGGCTACAAAGCTTCGGGAATCGGTCGGGAAAACCATTTGATGATGTTAAGTCATTATCAACAGACGAAAAATATGCTTGTCAGTTATGCGGAAAATAAGCAAGGGTTCTTTTAATAGCAGAAAAAAGAGGGTGTCCTCCGGTTTGGTATATGACGAACCGGAAGGATAGCCCTCTTTTTTAGGTTTCATTCAAATAATAGCGGATTCTTCTTTGGGTAACTCCGAGTTTTTGGGCGGTTTCTTTCCGGCAGCCTGCTGTTTCGTGAAGCGATTTTTTGATGAGGGCGGCGGCTGTACGTTTTTCCATCTTTTTAATAAGGGAAAGCACGTCGTCCAGAGAGCGTTGTTCTTGCCCGTTATAAATGTCCATCACTTTTTTTGAAAATTTGTTCCACTCATCGGGGAAACGAACGGGTTCGACTGATGGAGCAACAGGAAAAGATTTAGTTTGTCCTGTGAGTCGAACTGGCAGCAAATCGGGTGTGATGACAGCCCCTTCGCTTGAGATGGCGGCTGTTCTCCGGATTACATTGGATAGCTCCCGCATGTTTCCCGGCCAATCATATTGGCTCAATAGTTCCAATGCGTCTGGAGAAAAAGTGAACGTCTCCCCGTAACGCTTCAGGAACAAGTCGACCAATAGTGGAATGTCTTCTTGTCGTTCCCGTAGGGGAGGGATGATCAATTTCACAACATCGAGCCGGAATAATAGATCCTCTCTGAAAGCCCCGCGCTGTACGGCTTCTTCGAGATTGACGTGTGAAGCAGCAATAATCCGGGCGGATGTGCGCTCCGTTTTCGTGCCTCCGATCTTCATGAACTCGCCTGTTTCGAGCACCCGCAATAATTTAACTTGAGTCGATAGGGAGGCTTCCGCTACCTCATCAAGAAATAAAGTGCCTGATGAAGCAGCTTCAAAAAAACCGGCCCGATCTGTCATGGCCCCGGTGAAAGCGCCTTTTACATGGCCGAATAACTCACTTTCCAAAAGCGATTCGGAAAGGGCGCCACAGTTAATGTTCAGCAGGGGACCGGCAGACCGCTCGCTTGCCGCATGGATGAATTTGGTCAGCACTTCTTTTCCAGTGCCTGTTTCGCCTTCTATTAAAACCGTAATCTGCTTAGAGGCAATTTTATAGGCGAGTTCATAAAGCTGATGCATGGGACGGCTGGTCCCTAAAAAGCAACCCAATTCTTGGGCGATCCGTTCATATTTCGCTTCTTCCCCCGCATTGGATGGTTGATCCAATAGAAGACGGTCAATCAATTGATCGATTGCGTTAATATCTTCGAATGGTTTTTCAATAAAATCCGTTGCCCCATGTTTAATGGCGTCTACCGCAATTTTTACTGTGCTGTAACCGGTCATCACAACACAGGGACAATGCGGTGCTTGCCTTTTCATCATCTTCAACACATCAATGCCGTTTCGATCAGGAAGCCGAACGTCGATGAAGGCGAGTTGGAACGACGAAAAATCAGAAATTCTATCTAATTCATCTCCACTTTTGACATGTGTTGATTTGAAACCTTTTAATTCAATAAGACGGGATAAGAATCGGCCGAGTTCTATTTCATCTTCAACAATTAAAATATGCTTCAAGTTTTCACAGCCTTTCAGCAGATAATGGAATGGACAGAGAAAATGTAGTGCCGCTGCCTTCATTGGTTGTGACGGATAATGTCCCGTCATGCGCTTGTGCAATCCCCAAACTGACGGACAAGCCGAGCCCGGTTCCATTGTCGGCATCTTTTGTCGTAAAGAAGGGATGGAAAATGTCGTCAAGCACTTCTTTCGCGATGCCTATCCCATTATCTGCGATAGATAAAATGGCAGATTCGTTTTGGAATTCAGTTTGAATGTGAATCTTCTTTTCATCTACCGGAGCGATGGTCAGCGCATCTTTGGCATTCATCAGCAAGTTGACGGCCACTTGTACGAGCTGCTGTAAGTTGCCGTTCAATAGAGGAAGGGCAGGATCGAGATCTACTTCAATTGAAATATGATGCTGTTCAATTTGCCTGCGGGTCAAACGAAGAGCTTCTGTGACGGCATCGCTGAGCGAACAAGGTTTAAAGATAGGGATTTCCTGGCGTGAAAAAGCGAGCAAGCTGCGGATAATCGTCCGGCATCTTTTCCCGCACTGATCGATGTCATCGAGCAATGGTTTGATGTCCTTATTTGCAGACTGGGTCCTCAATAGAAGTTGTGTGTTGCCGATGATGGCGGTTAGCGGGTTATTCAGCTCATGTGCAACGCCTGCCGCCATTTCCCCGATGGCCGCCAACTGTCCGGAATGCATAAGCTGCGCTTCCATGAGACGTTTTTCAGTCACATCTTTCCGGTAGAGAATAACCGCATCAATGGAGCCGTCAATTCCGAAAAGCGGGTAGCAGGAACAATCATAAATTTTGTTTTTATAATGCAGTTCGGCGGACTGCGGTTTTTTTGTTTGAATGGTCATTTGAAAAGGGTCTTCTGTGGACCGAGCGGCTTGTTCCATGAATTGGCCAATATTTTCCCCGATGTCAAATGGCCAGTCCAACCGAGCAGCATCATTTCTTGATAAAATGGTGCCATCGGGAGCGATGATCAAAATTGCGTCAGAGACGGCTCGGAAAGTCTCTTCCCACTGCTGTTTTCCAGCTAGCACTTCTCCGTAAAGCCGTGCATTTTCCATACAAACCGCTATTTGATCTGCAAAATGAAAAAAGAAAGAGATGTCGTCTTCATCGCACTGAAAATGGGTTCGGCTGCCGAGCGACAATACCCCAATCGTTTTTCCACTGCTTTTCAATGGGAAAAGATGCACGGAGGCGAGACCAAGATGCTGGAATGCTTCTTTTTCAAAGAAAGCTTCGTTTTCATTTTCGTCATAAAAGGCGTATTGTCCTGTTGTAAAGACCTTATGATAGAGCGAGTCCTCCTTCGGGAAAAGCGTGTTTTTTTCTAAGTAAATATCATGTTCCGGATAGACATAGGATAGGGCGAGCTTATGGTCATCTACCAGGGCGGCGCTGACTCGATCAATCGGGTACACGGTCTTTAGTTTGGCAAGGGCATTTTCCAACATATGCGCTACCGAAAAATCAACCGTAAAACTGCGCATCACTTCATTGATGATTTCCAATTGGCTGTTTTTCTTTTTTAATTGGTCTACTGTTGTTTTTAGCTCAGAATAATAATTCCGTTTGGAAGACTGGACGCCGGTTAATAAATCAATCATTTCAAGTCGATTCATCGCAAACACCTACAAAGCCTGCCGAAGAAGATACGCTACTTCTTCCGCTGAAATATCACGGGGATTGGTGATCATACACGCATCCAATAACGCGATTTCGCTGATGACGGGAATGGCTGATTCTTCAAACCCCATTTCAGCTAATGTTAAAGGCGCGCCGATATCGACCGCGAGTTTCCTTACATGGCTTACCGCTTTTTCACAGGCTGTTGAGACGGAGAGGGAGCTGACGTTTTCTCCCATCAATTCAGCAATCGTCTTGAACTTCTCCGGTGCAGCCAGCGCATTGAATTCCATGACGTGAGGAAGCAGGACGGCATTAATATCGCCGTGCAAAAAAGGGTAGCGGCCCCCGATTGTATGCGACATGGCATGGACAGCACCGAGGATGGCATTGGAAAAGGCGAGTCCGGCGTGAAGGCTGGCCATCGCCATTTTCTCTTTCGCTTCCATGTTAAAGCGGGAAGCGACGGATGGCCGCAGGAATTGGGAAGACAAGCGGATCGCATTTTTGGCATGCACATCCGTCAGCGGGGTAGCGGCAATGCTGACGAAGGATTCGATTGCGTGTGTCAGCACATCCAGCCCAGTGGATGCCGTAAGACGCGCACTTTTTGTAGCCAGTACGTCGGGATCGATTATTGCGATATCCGGGACCAACGACTTTGAAACAATCGTCATTTTGATATGACGTTCGCTATCGACGATTACGGAGAACTGAGACACTTCCGAACCTGAACCGGCCGTCGTCGAGACCATGACAAGTGGAGGAAGAGGCTTGGAAATGCGATCCACCCCTTCATAATCACGGATATGTCCGCCATTGGTTGCCAGGATCGCAGCTGCTTTTGCAATGTCAATGGCACTGCCGCCGCCGACTCCGATGAGCGCGTCGCATTCATTTTTGAGATAAACTTGCGCACAGTTTTCGGCTTCGATCTCTTTCGGATTTATACTGATGTCTGAGAAAAGAACCGAAGCGAGTCCCGCTTCCTGGCAACTTTGTTCAATAAACTCCACCCACCCCGCATCCAGTACCCCTTGATCTGTCACAATGAGCACATTTCGTGCCCCGAGACGCGCACAGCTTTCGCCGGCTTGATTTATGGAACCGCTTCCAAAGATGATTTCAGGCATAACAAATTTATACATATTGATACACCTCTTATTCGTTCAACTATTCTATCTATTATAACATTATTTTCTAGAAGCTAACATTTTTAATTGGAAGCTCCTCATATTTGCCTAAAATATGGAAATAATACTTTCGTAACTGGCAAACGTTACAGTTGAAACATATACTGAATATTCAGTTGTAAATATGGGAGGAGGCTGTAATATGACTGGTCGTATTTTCCGTTTGCTTGTTTGTCTTGCTGCCATTTTTGTCATTGGAGTATGTTCGCAACAAGGGAAAGCCTCTGCAAGGTCATCAGACTCTATCATTAAAATCTATTTGAATACGGAAGAGTTGGAAACCAATGTTCCGGCTAAGATCAAAAATGGCGCCACTTTCGTTCCGGTACGGGCTGTCTTCGAATCATTGGGGATGAAGGTCATTTGGGAGCCGAAGAAACAATTGCTTACGTTACAAGACGGTGAGAAGACGGCGGTTTCGTTAATTGCCGGAGAAAAAAAGGCGAAAGTAAATAATCAAACGATCACTCTAGAAGCGGCAGCGGAAAATATTGGTGGGGCATTGCAAGTCCCGCTTCACTTGGTGGGAGATGCTACGGGGGCTATTGTGTACTGGGACCCTTACGTCGCGGAAGTTTCGATTCTTACAACGAAATTTATGAAAGATAATCATATTGATAAAGCAGAATTGGATAAAGAGGTAAAAAAGTACTTGGATGCAAAAGCTAAGGAAGAGGCAGCCAAGAAAAAAGCGGACCCAAAGCCTAAAATACAAAAAAAGCCGAAGACGCCTGTAGATTTGAATAAATTAAACGGCATGTATGCAGGATTCCGGAGTGATTTTGGCGGATATGAATGCGCCGGCATGTGTTGGGACATCTACACCTTCTTGCCGAATAAAAAAGTATTGATCGGCCCGCCGGCGAACGGAGGCCCGGAAACGATTAATTGCAAAAAGGAAAAATGTCTGACGTACTCGATCGGCAAGGGGCAGCTCAAGCTGAGCAACGGGAAATCTCTGCCTATCAAGAAGTCGGAAAGTGGGTTTCTTATGATCAACGGGATTACATTAACTAAAGTTGAGCCTGTTCCGAAAGGGACCACTTTTAATAATAAGTATATTTATAGGGGCTACTCCGGCTTGATTGGCGTTACGCCTGCAGCCAACTCATGGACGTACACATTGAACCTCCGCAAAAATGGAACGTTCGAGCTATCAGGCATAAGCATAGGCAGTTTGACGGCAAATAGCGACATCTCGACAAACGCCAGCGGTTCCAGCAAGGATCAAAAAGGAACGTATAAAATCCAAAACAATACGATTACAATGACCGGCAGTGATGGAAAAGTCCATAAATCCTTGTTCTTCATCCATGATTCCGATGTGAAAGATATCCAGGTTGGGCTGAGGAACTATTATGCGGATTGACGTGGTGACAGTCACCTTTACAAATCTGACACGATTCAGAATAGTTTCCGAATTGTTTAGGTGACCTTTTCGAGGGAGCGCATGTGCGAGTGGCATGCGTTTCTTTTTTTATGGGTGGTTTGCCTAGGTGACTGTCACCTTTACAGAGCGAGTTCTGCTTTCCTTCCACAAACCATCAGTCAATGCTACGATAAGATAAACTATTTTATAAGGCGAGGGGTTTTTTATGTTCCGTACTCAATTGAAAGAACAGTTGCAGCAAAATCAATCCCGGTTCATCGGGGAGGAGACGGCTTTGCGTTCGGCGGTGTTGATTCCATTGGTGCAGGTGGGGGATGAGTGGCATGTCCTCTTTGAAGTTCGTGCTGCCACGATGCGCACACAGCCGGGCGATATTTGTTTTCCGGGCGGCCGGATTGATGCAACGGATCCGTCTCCGCTCGCGGCGGCTTTACGGGAGACCCAGGAAGAACTAGGGGTGGATCCTGCCACGGTAGAGATTTTAGGGCAGTTAAGTCCGTATGTGGCCACCCCTTCCTTTGTCATTTATCCGTTTGTGGCAGCGATCGAGTACGATCAAATCATCCATTCATACAACAAAGACGAGGTCGCAGAAGTATTCACCGTGCCCGTCGAATGGCTGCTGCATTATGAGCCGTATATGCACCGGGTCATTGTGGAGCCCGTACCGCCAAACGATTTTCCGTTTGACAAAATTATCAACGGGGCGCAGTATCAATGGAGAACCCGATATTTGGAAGAATGGTTTTTTGATTATGGAACTTATACCATTTGGGGGTTGACGGGGAAGATTTTAAAGCATTTCGTCGAAATCATGAAGCAAGAAACGATGCTTTTGACGAAAGATGGGCAAGAGCAGTCTTGATGTGTAGATTTGAGTAGAAGGTGCCAGGAACCTGTCAAGGAAGAGGAGACGGACTCTGTCATCGAAACAATCATCGCATCTGATTCTTACGAAGTGGAAGGGACCAAAATGGTGCCGCTACGCCTTCTGGCCGAAGAACTCGGGTATAAAGTGGAATCGACTGGAAATGGGGCAATTCTCTCCAAGGGCGCCCTTTCCTATACAATTACACGCGGAGAAAAAGCATACGGCTATAACAAGGCGCTGCGTTATTTCGACGTAGCCCCGGCACTCCTGGAACCTTCAAAAACATACGTCCCAATGGAATTCATTGAACAATTGATGAAATGATGCATTCGGATCGTTAAAAAATCCATTTGAAATAGCGAGACCTCGCTGTTTTAAAATGTGCCCTTTTTAAAGGACATATAAAAAAAGCCTACCCAGTTTTCAAAAGGTGACCTCTGTTATTCTACAGGTGTCATCTTTTTTTATTCCCTGGACGTTGCAGTAGATCATATAGTATTTACTTTCCCTTTTTAACTTCTCGAAGATTATACAAGGCTTTATATATGGGCGGTTTTTTAAATTGATCAGGTGACTGTCACCTGATCTAAATAATAACTTATGTCAAATCAACAATGGATTAGGTGATGTTAAAAGAAATTGGCGGATGCTACACTTTTAACTAATCATAATTTTCGTATTAATTTAACAGCTTGTCGGAGGGGGTTATGAATTTGATCATCGAAGAATTGAAACAAATGCAAGGAAAGTTGGAGGAGGGCTATTTTCCCCAGTGGGTGGTCACCGACCCGGAGATTTACAAGTTGGAGCAGGAAAAAGTATTCAGCAAAACTTGGCTTTTTCTTGCGCATGAATCCGAGTTGAAAGAAAGCGGCAGCTATATTACGAGGATGATGGTCCATGATCCGATCCTGCTCATGAAAAATCGAAAGGGTGAGATCAAAGCATTTCTAAACTCTTGTTCTCATCGCGGCACCCGTCTGTGCACCGAAGATTACGGAAATAAGAAAGCGCATACATGTCCGTATCATGGGTGGACTTTCAATCTGGACGGGGAATTGATCGGGATTGTCGCCGGGAATAAAGTGTATGGTGAAAAAATGGATAAAAGCGAGTGGGGGTTGCGTCCGGTACCTAGAGTGGAGAGCTATCAAGGGATGATCTTCGGCAATCTCGATCCGAATGCCATGTCGTTAGAAGATTATTTAGGAGACATGAAATTCTACTTTGACATTATGCTCGGTAGAAGTGATGGAGGCATGGAAGTCAGGGGAGTGCCGCAGCGATGGATTGCGAAAGCGAACTGGAAAATGACAGCTGAGAACTTTGCGGCGGATCCTTATCATGTGCAGACAACGCATAGATCCGCTACGGAAATGAAGCTGACGCCGTCCGATCCATTATATGCGTCCTATGGACACCAAGTCGTGTTGCAAAATGGCCATGGGATTAATGTCATCACCTCTGCAACCGGGGCATCGGCCAATAAGTATCAGGGGATGCCCGAGCATATGTGGCAGATGTTTGAAAGGAATTTAAATGAGAAGCAAGTGGAAATCTTCTCGAAAGTAACGAACTTTGTGGGCGGCGTTTTCCCGAATCTATCCTTCCTCAGTTCCTGCAGCGGATCGGAGGGGGTCCGGCATAACCACCTCAATTGGCGGGTGTGGCGGCCGATCGGGCCCGATAAAATTGAAATCTGGGTCTGGTATATGATCGACAAGGCGCTTCCTGAAGAGTATAAAGAAAACTCGTACAAAGGATTCCTCGCAACGTTCGGGGCGGCCGGCACATTGGAGCAAGATGACACGGAAAATTGGGCGCGCATTATTGAAGCAAGTTCCGGGACTATGTCACGTGATCGGACGCTAAGCTACAACAATATGGCGAACTATCTCATGGGCTTTGATAATGTGGAAATCGATGAAACCTTTCCCGGGCCGGGTGAAGCGTACCCGACATGTTACACTGACCATATCGCGAGAAGCATGCATAAATATTGGTTGGAACTGATGACGAAGGAATCCGGAGGTGAGGGCTGATGCAAGGGCAGATGCAATTGTCACTCCAAGAAGAAATCACCAAATTTTATTATCGGGAAGCGTATTTACTGGACCATCGCAACTATCGGGAATGGCTTGATTTGCTGGCGGAGGATATTACCTATGTCATGCCGCTGCGTGTGACCGTGGAAAATAAAATGGGATCCAATTTGAATCAGGAGATGACGTATTTTTCAGATACGAAAAAAGACATTACGATGAAAGTGGAAAGACTTTATATGAAATCCGCTTGGGTAGATGATCCGGCGCCGAGACAAAGGCATTTTATTAGTAATGTGATGGTGGAACAAACCGGCGCTCCAGATGAATATAAAGTGATCAGCTATTTCCTATTTAAACGGAGCAGAAGTTCCGAGGCGAACACGGAAGAAATTTTCGGCGAGCGGGAGGACCTTCTTAGAAAAGTAGATGGTGACTGGAAAGTCGCTTCACGTACGGTTTATGCAGATCAATCCGTCTTGACGGTCATGAATTTAGCGATGTTTTTATAGGGGAAAAGGGAGACGGCCTCCCTCTTATCTTTTAAATAAAATCGCCCTTACGTCGATATTCGGTTGGACTAATTCCTGTAGCCCGGCGAAAAGCTCGGCTCAATTGACTTTGATCATCAAAGCCGATTTGATTTGAGATTTCTTTCAGAGAGAGATTCGTTGTTAACAGTAATTTACGGACCTTTAGCAATCTGATATTCCGGACGTATTCCATCGGCGCCATTTTCACGTTTTGGCGGAACAGAAGACTTAAGTGGCTTTCACTTAAGAAAACTTCTTCGGCAAGACTTTTTAAGCTTAGTTTTTCATTCAAATGATGTTCAATAAAAGTGAAAAGTTGCTGAAGGCGCGGATCGAACGTCGGAAATAATTTGTCTGCATGCGGTCGCAGCAAGGTGAAGACCTTTATAAACCAATCCAGCGTTAAGGCGTTGAACTGAAGAAGTTCAATCGTCTGGTCCAGACCGAAATTCAACTCTCCATAGGAAGGAGAAAAAGGAGTTCGAATGTCTGGTGTCCATTCGGCTTTAAGCCGTCTCCACAAACTGATTAACGGTGTCTCGATCGCTGTGCCAATTAAATTGGTGATGATTGGAAAATCGTATAAAGTCATCAAATTAAACGGTCCGAGTTTGATCTCTACAGCGATTTCCAAATGATGCATGGGCGTTCCTGTGTCGGATTCTAGTATTTTAAAAGAGGTCTGGGAGGGAAATAACACGAAATCCCCGGCTCGGACTATGTATTTGACATCATCGATAAAAATGGTTTTCTCACCGGAAACCACATACCAAAAAACAGCATACGGACGGTCCACTTTATCGATCTGCCAATCGGCCGATCTCGTATTTTCATCAATCCGGTGGATATGAAAGTACAATCGATTCAGTTCGTTTTGTGATTGAAGCTCGTTTTTTATAGTAGGAGTCAATGAAACCACGTCTTTCATTCATCAATAGTTGAAATTCGTTAATCTTTTATGACCATCCTACAACAAATCTCATAAATTCACAAAGTAGAGAATGAAAATTTAGGAGTGTGAAAAAATGAAAGCACCATCGATCAAAAAGAAGTCTCTTCTATTATGTATCGGAATGGCGACGAGCATGATGTTGGCCGCATGTGGCAGCGACGACCCAAAAGCCGAAGCGGGAACTGATGCGGACGCAGGATCTGCAAGTACGATTGCGTTGGATTTGTCTCATGTATGGCCGCCAAGTCATGGTCAAGAAACGGTCACGGTGAAGGAGTTGATTGCTGATGTGGAAGAAGCGACGAATGGACAGGTGAAAATTACGTCCTATCCAGGGGCATCATTGGCGGCTTCGGATGGGCAGTTCGATGCAGCTGCCACAGGTGCTATCGATATCGGTTTCAGCGTGAATAGTTACAACCCGAACCAATTTCCACTCACTTCAGTGATGGAACTTCCATTCATGAGTGATCAAGGGGAAAAAGGGGCAAAAGTATTATGGCAGCTGTATGAGGAATTCCCGGAATTTGAAGAAGAATATACGGGAACGGTTCCTTTATGGCTGTTCACTTCCGATCCAGGCCAAATCTTTACAGTTGGAAAGCCGGTGAAGAGTCTTGAAGATCTAAAAGGAATGAGAATTCGATCCCCATCCGCGGAAACGAATGAGTGGCTGACAGCAATCGGTGCCACGCCAGTTTCGATGCCGATGAACGAGACGTATGAAGCCCTTGAACGAGGGGTGGTCGACGGGACGATCGCACCATGGGAAGCGTTGCTCGGTCATAGTTTGATAGATGTGATTAACTATGCCACGGTCGGCAATTTTTATTCCACGACTTTTTACGCAACGATGAACGAAAATACATGGGATTCGCTAGGTGAAGAAAACCAAACCGCCATTCGAGAATTAACTGGTGAAAAATTGTCCATGAAAGCGGCCGCCCTTCACGATCAATCCGGAAGAGACGCTGTGGAGCAAGCGAAAGAAAAAGGCGTTGAAATTTATGAGTTAAGTGAAGAGGAACTCGATGAATGGAAATTCCTTATAAATCCAACGATTGACAAGTGGATAGAAAAGGTGGAAGGAAGAGGCTTACCCGGACAAGCGATTTATGATCGTGCCGTTGAATTAAGTGCTCAGTAAGTAAATGAAAAGGTGGGGCTGTCCAGAAAGTGGATTTTCCGGTTAAACACGCAAATAGCAAGGGCTCTGGTCGCTTTCCGCGGGCCAGCCGACGAGCCTCCTCCGGCTTACAGCCGTGCAGGGTCTCGTCGGCCGGCTTTCCCGCAGGAGTCTCCCGGCGCCCTTGCTTTTTGCTAGTATCCAACTCTGTGCCTGGACTTTTCGGACAGCCCCACCTTTTTACTTGTTAAACCCAAAACATCATCGTACTTTCCCCCCATTCCGGCCAAATTCAAGATATTATATATATAAAAATGAAACTTCTGGCATGGTAGCACGTATAAAAAGATAAAGAATTATGCGATTGAACGTGTGGCACAGGGAGATGGTTCGGATGAAAATAGTAACTGGCATCTTGTTCTTGTTATGTTTAGGATATTTCTATTACCGGTTCTTTCGGCTTTTAATTAAAATGAAACAATCTGCTGTTTTCCCAAAAACGGAAGAGGATTGGAGAACGATTCGGAAACAGCCGCAAAAAGCAGTGGATTTACCGGGGATATCTCATCAAAAAACCGGCTTTTTCATGAATGGCCTTACGCTCCTCTTTTTGACGATCTTCGTTATCGGCAATTTGTTCAGCAGTAATACGAACTGGCCTGCCTACCTCGTATTTATCCCGATTTTCTTTAATTTATCTCAAGTCTGGAACTTGTTTGCCATCGTCAAGGACGGGATTTTGAGCGGTGGGCGGTTTGTGCCCTGGAAGAGTATCCGATCCTATCACTTTGTGCCGATTGATACGAACCATCGCTTCTACGGATATTCTCCCGAAGTGAATGGCGGGTATGAACTGAAAATCCAGACGAAGCGATCCGCCGTCAGCTGTATTGTGACGTCGGAAACGGGAAGGGAGAAAGTGGCTGAAGTGCTGGATGCGCATTTGGATAGTTGACTCGGAATGGTTTTCCGATATTGGAGGGGATTGTATGAGACAGCTGTATATTAAACAAAAGGTGTTTAGTCTGAGCGGTAAGTTTTCGGTGAAAGATGAGCAGGAGAATGAAGTGTATTTCGTGGAAGGGAGTTTCCTGCGGATTCCAAAGACGTTTTCCATTACGGATTCAGCGAGGAAGGAAGTCGCGTTGATTACAAAAAAGACTTTTAGTTTCCTGCCGACCTTCTTTGTGGAAGTGAGTGGCCAAGAAACCGTGACGATTAAGAAGCACTTTTCCTTCCTGAAATCGCGTTACTCGATCGACGCGGTAGGTATGGAAGTGCGGGGAAATTGGTGGGACATGAATTTCGAAGTGTATCAGAACGGGGAAGTGATCGGGTCCGTCCGCAAGAAATGGTTCACCTGGGGCGATAGCTACCAGCTGCAAATTGAAAATGAAGAAACGGAATCACTTCTTGTCGCGCTCGTCGTGGCGATTGACTGTGCAAAAGCCGATCAAGCAGCTGCGGCTTCGGTGCCTGGTTGATGAAGCAGACGGCTGTCATTCCCCAATAAAGTAAAATCCATCCTGGAGACTCGTCATGGATGGATTTTTTGTGTCAATTACACAGACACCCTTGAGGGACCCTACTGTAGCTATGGATAATACACCAATTGGAAGGATTGTAGGAGTCTAACTTTATTGGTAATATAGTATTAGTTCAATTGATAATACAAATTGACCAATAAGAATTCCTCTTGCTTCGGAACAGAATGCAAAGTTGATCAGTTGTGGAGATATGACATGTGAAGAAGAAATAATAAATAAGAGTTACCCGCTCATACATTTTAATAAAAAGATTACTAGTAAAAAGAGGAATTAAGGAGAATTTGATTGATTAAAACAGATATTTTATTCTGAAGATTATGAAGAGATTGAACCTAGTTGTAACTAGAAAAAACATGTTGCATGGAATAGACGTATTAGTCAATAAAAAAGGAACCATGCACGAGTGACATGAGTCCCTTTTCTCTGATACGCAAACGCATGTACGAGTGACGTGAGTTATCCGTATCCTTATTGGTATGAAATATTATCACAGATATACATACATTTTGTCAAGGGGAGGGGTGAGTGTAGCATGGACAATGCCAAGATTACAGAGCTAACCATCTGTTTTGATGAAAGTGGCAAACAGAGCAGTGACCCAATTCAGTTGATGGGGGCATTATGTATACCGACGTTTATTTACTACCATCCAGATTTTGCGCCACTTCATGAGTTAATTCAAGAGCATAATTTCCATTGGACGGAGTATAGTGGCTATTCGAAGAATAGATATGCCATTGAGCGATTGTTTGATTTGGCCCAGCCGCTTGCTCCGTATACTCAATTAAATTTTATCAACTGTTCAAAAACGGCTTTAGAACAACAAGCACGGGCATTTGCGAATATTTATGAATCCAAACAGGCAATAGCTAGTGATACTATTTATACTTGTTCATAGCACGGAATTATGAAGAATTTCTTTGTCTATAGAAATTATAGGTGCCTTGTTTTGGCTGAGTGCTGAATTGTTCCAGCATCTTGGTAAGGTTCCTGTCAAAACTTACTTGGAGGTCCATCATGAGTGAATTACAATCCCTTTCGGAGTTATATCAGAATAAGCTGTTCCGTATCCCGGATTACCAAAGAGGGTATGCGTGGAAACGGAGTCAGCTTGTGGATTTTTGGGAAGATGTCGTGAATTTGCAGGAGGAGCGCTACCATTATACCGGTTTACTGTCGTTGAAGGCTGTGCCCAAGGCTGAGTCAAATAGCTGGAACCATGATGTGTGGCTCCTGAATTCGGGATACAAGGCATATCATGTAGTAGACGGGCAGCAGCGCCTTACTACTTTTTCCATTCTTGTCAATGAAATCATTGCGTTTGTGGAAGGCCTGAAATGTCATGCTGGCAAGAGCGAGGAGGAGATCGTCCTTTGCTATCAGACGTTGAAGTCGATCCGCCAAAAGTATATTTCGCAGAAACGGCCGCCGCAGAATTTGATCACGACGTATTTATTCGGATATGAGACGGATAACCCAAGCGCTGATTATCTTACATATAAAGTGTATGGGGAGCCGTATAGCGGCACGGTCAATGAAACGTATTACACGCAAAATCTGAAGTATGCGAAGTCGTTCTTTGCGGATTGCCTCGCCATGCTGTATGAATCGGAAGGATTCGAGGGGATCGAAAAGGTTTTCCACAAGATCACGTTGCAGCTGATGTTCACTATTCATGAGATCAAGGACGATTATGATGTGTTTGTCGCTTTCGAAACGATGAATAACCGGGGGAAGAAGCTGACGAATTTGGAGTTGCTGAAAAACCGTCTCATTTATCTGACGACGCTTTACGATGAGGAGCAGTTGGATGAAATGGACAAGGTGGAATTGAGGAAACAGATCAATGATGCTTGGAAAGAGATCTATTTCCAACTGGGGCGCAATCAAAACTCGCCGCTGTCGGACGACGAGTTTTTACGGGCGCATTGGATCATGTATTTCCAGTATTCCCGTAGAAGGGGAGACGACTATATAAAGTTTTTGTTGAGTCAGTTCGCAGCGAAGAATATTTATGAAAAACAGGTTGTTGCCGCCATGGCAATGGATTCCGAAGTCGGCTTGGAAGAAGATGAGGAGGATGCGGAGCCCGTCCTGTCCGTCAGTAAGCTCGTACCGGGTGATATTGCCGCTTACGTCAATAGTTTGAAAGACATGGCGAAGTTTTGGTTTTATACATATTTCCCCGAGCAGAGCGGGTTGACTTACGAAGAGAAGATTTGGCTGGAACGGCTGAATCGCATAGGGATCGGCCATTTCAGACCACTCGTCACCGCGTCGCTTGCGTTGCAGCATAGTTCGGCAGCTGCAGAACGTGTTTCGTTGTTTCGTGCGATTGAACGGTTCATCTTTTTGTCGTTCCGGATGGCGGGGTCCCAGGCAAGTTATAAAAGCAGCGATTATTACCGGAAGGCCCGTGAACTGTATCGGGGAGAGACGACTCTCGACAATGTCACCCAATCCTTGTTGAAAGTGACGAACGACGATATGGAATACGCGATCAAGAGCTTCTTGGCACGCATGGCGAAGCGGTTTTCAAACGGGGATGGTTTTTACGGCTGGCGCGATCTGCGGTATTTATTGTATGAGTATGAATTTGAGAAAGCCGTTGAAACAGGGGTGGAGAAAGTAGGGTGGACGCCGTTTACGAAAGTTGAAAAAGACCGGGTCACAATCGAGCATATCCTCCCGCAAACACCGACGAAATGGTATTGGCGAAATCAGTTCCGACAATATTCGGAAGAGGAGATTAAGTACCTGTCCGCTTCCTTGGGGAATTTATTGCCGTTGTCGCAAAGTGTGAATTCCGCCTTGCAAAATGACAGTTTTGAATTGAAGAAGTTTTCGAAGGTGAACGGACGTCGGGGGTATGAGGACGGGTCTCATTCCGAAATCGAGGTTTCCCGCGAAACGGATTGGGACGCCTCACGCATTTTGGCCCGTGGGATGAAACTATTGAGGTTCGTGGAAAAGCGGTGGGACATCCAGTTTGCGGATGAAGCGCAGATGCTCGAACTGCTGCATATCGGATTCGTGAACGAGGAACGGGACGAACTGCCGGAGCTTCCGCAGGATACTGGGATTTTGCCGAGTGAAGCGGATTCCGAGGAAGGATCCCAGACAACGGGTGAATTGCAACTGAATTTCTGGAACGCCTTCGTCGAGTATTGTAGCAAACAGGGACGTGGCGAGGATATCGGGTCCCGGAAGCCGTATGGACAGAACTGGTATGATGTGAATATCGAAAAAAGCGATTATCATTTATTTTTCAATATAATCGGCAAGTCGACTTTGCGTATCGGTTTATATATTTATAATGAAGAAGCGTTTAAAAGGCTGGAAGAGAAGAAGACGGACATTGAGGAGATTTGCGGGTTTCAGCTGGAATGGTATACGAGCCGCAAAACGAGTGCGGCGAAACGGGTCCTTTATTCAAAAAGCGGGGATGTGTACAACGAAGCGGCTTATGAGGAGAGCTTTGAGTGGTTTATTGAATGCTATGATCGGCTGACAGAGGCGCTCGCTGCGGTGGATTGAACGGAGAAAGGAGGGCATCATGAATATTATCGAAAAAGCATTCCAATTCGCTTTGGAAAAACATGAAGGACAATATCGGAAGGGGACAACGATCCCTTACATGACCCATCCGTTTGCGGTTGCGATGATTTTGAAGCACCATCGATATCCTGATGAAGTCGTGGCCGCCGGTTTGCTCCATGATACGTTGGAGGACACGGATGCGACGGAACAGGAATTGTCGGGCTTTGGCCCTTACGTCCTCGAATTGGTGCAAGCCGCCTCCGAACCGGATACATCCCTGCCGTGGGAACAGAGGAAACTTCGGACGATTGCAGAGCTGCCGGCAAAGAGTCCGGATCAGCTGGCCGTCATCGTCGCGGATAAGCTTCATAATATCCGTTCGATCCAATCCGATATCGGGGAGGTGGGCGAGGCGGTCTGGTCGAGGTTCAACCGCGGAAAGCGTTCGCAGTCTTGGTATTATATGAATATCCTGAATGCGCTTGAACCTTTCAGGAAAGAAGTGGCGTTGATCCGAATGCTTGAGAATGAAGTGATGCGGATTTTCATTGGAACGGCTAAGTTGACGAACGGGAAAATCGACTTGCTGTTTGAGGCCGTTTATCATATGTCGGAGGCGGCGGAAGATAGGCTGCGGAAAGAGAATATGGACGGTTTCGCCTTGGAAGTGAAAGAAGGGGCCGATGTTCTGTATCAAAACGGTGATTTTGAACCGCTGCGGCCGCTGCTCGTTGAATTGGACGCTAGAGGCATCCAATTTGAAATGAATTCGGACGGTTCGTTCCTTCTGCTCGCGTTTTGTCACGAACTGCAATACCGTCTCGGTTGGAGTTCGGATGAGTTGTATCGGCATGTGAAACGGAATCTTTCCAAACTGTAACGGCTCTGTTTTGAATAATTTTTTCATCTAATTTCTGGTGCCCCTTTTCGAAGTGGGCATTTTATTTTTACATAATGGTTTTAAAGTTTTTTGACCAGCCTGTATCCTTTTCGAGTATTTGTTTCTATTTAGTAAGTAAATGATTCTTTGGAGGTAATACCATGAACTTACTAATCAACGAATCCCCGTTGCTGATCCTTCCGTCATTGGCGAAACAGGTGGGACTCAACGAGGCCGTCATCTTGCAGCAACTGCATTTTCGTTCGCTCATTTCGAAAAATCATAAGGACGGGCATGTGTGGGTGTATAAGACGTATGAGGAGTGGCGGGAGGAGTTTCCGTTCTGGTCGGAGAGGACGATCAAGCGGACGATGCGAAAGTTGGAAGAGGAAGGCTATGTCATTTCGACATCCGCCTATAACAGGATGAAAACAGATCGGACGAAATGGTACCGGATTGATTACGCGAAGTGTCAAATGGTGTCAGGTGAATTTGTCCCTTTGAGCGGGGCGGAGTGCCCTGACGGGGAGGGACAAGTTGGCACGAACCGAAACGACAATCTGGCACCACAGGACTGTGACAAGTTGTCCCCACCAATAACCAAAGAACTTAAAAGGAAGTTAAAAAAAGATAAGAGCGAGACAAGTCTCGATGTCATCTCTGAAATCATTCATTACTTAAATGCGAAAACCGGAAAGGACTTTAAGGCGAATGCGAAATGGTCACAGCAGTTAATTCGCGAAAGATTGGCGGAAGGCTATGCGTTGAAGGACTTCAAGGCGGTCATAGACGTAAAGGGGAAGCAATGGGAGAATGATCCACGCATGCGAAAGTACTTGCGGCCGTCCACGTTGTTCTCCCCGGCCCACTTTGAGAACTATTTGAACGAGGTGCCTGCGGAGCCGGATTGGAAGCCCGTTGCGTATGAAGCGGTGGATCTTGATTTCGGGAAAGGGGAATTCCGGTAGACGACAGCTGACGGGAATCAACCCGAATTCCTGCCGGATTGCCGATGCAAACCTTGGAAATATGCCTCTCATAAAACGAGCAAACCGGTCCATATTAACGTTGCATCAGCAAAACGATACGGGAGGTTTGGCAATGAAACAAGGGGCGCATAGTAATTTATATTCCAATCCGAAAACACCGGGGAACCGACGGGACATGAAAGAGGAGATTTCGTTGGAATTGGCCGAGCTCGGCAATTTGAAGCCGAAGCGCGAGCCGATGACACCGAATCAGCGGGAAAAGACGGAGAGGGATAAGTTCTATTGAGCGAATGATGAGGATGTTCCCTTGGAACTGGACCGCCATAGTTGGTGGTCCAGCCTCTCGTCGTTTCTTTTATTCCCCTTCCAAATCCCCGAAATGGAATCTGCCCTCTGAAAACGATATGATAAAAGACATACGGACATTCAATAGTGTTCCCGTAGATTGAAAATAGAGGTGGATTCAAGTGATCAGTACAACATCAAAGAAATATAAGGGCATTCCTTTATCCATTTTAGATCTTGCGATGATCAACGAAGGCAGCGGTGCCGGGCAGTCGTTCCATAATAGCGTCGATCTCGCGAGGCATGCCGAGGAGTGGGGGTTCAACCGCTTTTGGCTTGCGGAGCATCATAATATGCAAGGCGTCGCAAGTTCGGCGACGTCGGTCATCATCGGCCATGTGGCGGGCGCGACGAAGACGATCCGGGTCGGGTCAGGCGGCGTCATGCTGCCGAACCATGCGCCGCTTGTCATTGCCGAGCAGTTCGGTACATTGGAGGCGATGTATCCGGGAAGGATCGATCTGGGGCTCGGCCGGGCGCCGGGAAGCGACCAAGCGACGGCATATGCGCTGCGCCGGACGCTGCATAGCAGCGGGGACGATTTTCCGGAGCAATTGGCGGAGCTCCGCGGCTATTTCGAATACAATCCGACAGCCCGCGTCCGGGCGGTTCCGGGAGAAGGGCAAGACATTCCGATCTGGCTGCTCGGCTCCAGCGGATTCAGCGCGCAACTTGCCGCACAGCAAGGACTGCCGTTTTCCTTCGCAAGCCATTTTGCGCCGGGGTATTTGATGCAGGCGCTGCAGTTATACCATCAGCAGTTCCGGCCGTCCAAAGATCTGGCGGAACCGTATGTCATGCTTGGCGTGAACGTCATCGCGGCGGATACGAATGAGGAGGCGCAACGGCTCGCCACTTCCTATCAGCAACAATTCCTGAACATCCGCAGAGGCGTTACGACGAAATTCAAGCCGCCGGTGGATGAACCGGACACGTTCTTTTCCGAATATGAGAAGGTAGCGATAGCAGAATTGATGAATTGGCCATCCACCATCGTCGGCGATCGAGAAACGGTCCAGCGCAAAATGGACGCCTTCTTGCAAGCGACAAAGGCGGATGAATTGATCATCAGCTCGGGCATCTATTCCCATGAAGATCGACTGCGCTCATATGAAATCCTTGGGGAACTGCTAGAGTAGTAACGGTGACAGTCACCAATAAAATTTTAAAAGTGAGTAGGCGGTTAATTTGATCGAAATAAAAACATCTACAATTAGCGATGGCGAATTCAATAGAGGGGTATTTGCGACATGTGATATTAAAAAAGGACAGATTTTACATGAAGCGCCCGTCATCTCGTACCCGAACGAACAGCACCACCACATTGAGGAAACGGTACTTGCGGACTACGCTTTCGAATATGGCATCAACCATACCGCCATTCTGTTAGGGTATGGGATGTTGTTCAACCACTCCTATGAGCCGAACGCGACGTATGAAATCAATTTTGGCAATCACACCTTTGACTTCTACGCCTTCACCGATATCAAAGCAGGGGATGAAATCCTCATCAATTATAATGGCGATGTGGATGATAAAGAGAGACTGTGGTTCGATAGGTGACAGTCACCTGCGCAAATTCAATACGATTCAGAATAGAGTTTGAATTGTAGGGGTGACCTCTACAAATAGGGACCCGCCAGCACGCGGGTTAGATCCGAAACCTTAATACCATTCAATGCACCAGTCATAATCATTCCTCCTCGATAGGATTGAATAAAAAAAGCCAGCTCAAATGAATGCCATTTGAACTGGCTTTTGTTTGTTGGGACATACCCGGAGTAGGGATGCGAACAAATTAGGCAGTTATGATTGTGAAGGATTTCCACTTGATTATACACTATTAAAATAATTTGCAAACGGCAGGGTGTGCGGGATAAGCCCCTCCTCTGACGCATAGAGTAAAGGTGAAACGCCAAGTACGTTGTTGGAGGGATGACATGCGAAAATTGGTGTATCTATTGCTGCTGTTCGTGACATGCCTGCTATCTGCCTGTTCATATGACAGCGAAAAAGCGGTGGAAAATGGAGATGTCATCAATATGAACGGACCTGTTTATAACTTCTCTCGGTTCGAACAATTTCTGAAAAGTGTAGAGGCGAATGACGCTGCCTCCGTCCGGATAGCCAATTACACGCTCGAAGGGGACCCGACATTGTATGACTTGGCTTTTGACGGGTCCGTATTCAATTTAGAAATCGATCGTTCGAAAAATAAAAATCGCGGAAACAGCCCTGCGAAGGAGAACAGGACTTGCTCGGAGCTTGTGTCGGAGGAAGGGCAACAAGTATTCAACTATACACTGGAAGGTTGTCAGCACGATTCCGCTGTTGAAAGCTTTACGATTTTAAGTGTCTTGAAGGAACACGAACACGAACACGAACACTAAGTCGTCGGCGAATGCGGGGGCCGTTTGAATTGGGCACGTAACAACGGGGGAATCGGAGCTCCTACGAAACCGATCGCGGAGGAACAGGCACAAGCCGCGGTTTGGTGCATAAATAGATGTCTTGGTCAAATCCTGGGAATGTACCCGAGACGATCGCTCCCCCTGCTACATTCAATTCAGCAGCTTCCTTTTGATAGTCTTTTACCACATAACTAGGCGGCAAATATCCTTGATTTTCAACAATGGGGAAATCAAAATCGATAATATGAAAATGAGCATCAAAAATTCTCAAAGTAAATCACTTCCCATCTCATTTCTTTACACTAGCACCCTCCTCTCTACATAAGCTTATCTTATAGACAACGCCCAGCTTCTTTCTCCACTTCCGCGTAGAAGGGCGCAGATATTTTGCGTTCCAGCCGAAGGACCATGATCAAACTGAATTTATGCAGCAACATCATGAGAATGCCCGCCAGCAGTTGGTCGTATTTCAGGCTAACGAGGGAGGGGATGGTCGGTGCACCTGAAGAAGACGGGATGCAAATATGTGCGGTCAGCTGCATGAGTAACGGGTTGGCCGTATTTTGTAAAAAAGCCGCCCCGATAAATAAAAGACAGGCCGGCGTGATCGTAAGCCCGCTGCGAAACGCATACTGTTTCATTTTGCAAGTGCATAACCGCAGCAAAGGATCGGGCGACGCGATCGGGTGCCACATGCCGAAGGACAAAGCGAATAAAAGAAGCAAATAGCTGTTTAGTAATGCAGGATGGCCACCAAGAAATGTCAGGATGAATGGGGTGTGATAGAGGAGGAACAATGCAGCAAAAGTATAAAGCGTCAGGTTTCGGGGAAAGGGTTTCATTTTCAGCCATCTGGATTTCAGCAAACGCGGCAGGTGGTGAAGCAGTTGCTCCGGAATGCCTAACAGGAGAAGAGGCGGGACGATGAAGTACAGGATGCTCATTTGAATCATATGTAAACTGAATGAGACATGGCTGATGATGGCGAAAGGGCTAACGACGACTAGCAGCAGTAGCAGACAGCCTGTGAAAAAGCAGAAGGGTTGCAGGAGAATCGTTTTCCCTTTGGCGTATCGATGGACGGCGAACAAGTATAGGGCAGCAATGCCAAGTAGCGTAAGAAGCAACGGCCCATTCCATGTCAACTGCTTCATAAGAACGAATTCCAAGCCTGGCAACAGATTCTCGCCTCCCTTCCTACTAAAGAGCTACCCTATTGTATATGATAATGAAGAGTGGCTGCAATCAGCATTTCTTACAAGACTTGCATTGGGATTTATCTGCCCCACAGGATTTGCATTTTGCCATTCGATCACTCCTTCGCACGGATATATTCAACTTTACTCACGAGCCCCCGAAAATATGCAAAGGTCCACAGTCACCCAAACAATTCGGAAACGATTCAGAATAGTGTCCGAATTGTAAAGGGGACTGTCACCTTATTACATATCCAACCAGACGGTTTTCTCCTCATGTGGCGTGCGTGCCGGAGTTTTTAGCTTGGCGAGTGATTCGGGATCCGGGTAGCCGATGAACAAGTTGCCGATGATTTGTTTATTTTCCGGCGAGCCGATGAATCGGTGAAGCCGTCCGTCATGCACGAGGCCGACCCCGCGCGTCCGCCAAACAAACCCAAGGCCGAGGTCATGTGCAGCGAGCCACATCGAGTGGATGGCGCAACTGACCGCAAAAACATTGTCTTTTGTGGCGTCCGGATCATCGGGCACGATATCGCTCGTCACAATAATATGAACTGGCGTGCTCAGCACCACTTTCAGCGAACTTTCGATCAAATGGGGCTTCGTCGGGAAACGTTCTTGCAAAAACTCTTCCGCCAGCCGGTTATATCGTTCTTTCGCTTCGCCTTTTACTACGTAAAACGTCCAAGGCTCCCGCAGTCGGTCGTTTGGCGCCCACGTGGCAGCTTCCAGCAATTGGCGGATTTTATCGTCTTCCACGTCCCGCCCATCGTAATTCCGTATTGCTCTGCGCTCCTGCAGGCTTGTTATAATTGACATTCTGTTTTCCTCCCAGTATGTATTTTCCCCTACTAGTCTATCATTTGCAGTGAGGACAGTCACCGTTGAAGTGTTTGGAAAGCTCAGTCTTCTGATAGGGTGATGATGGGTGGTTCAAGGGGGCGGCCCTTTTTCCTGGCCTTTACGTTCCATCAACCTGATTTTCGGGAAGAATGAAAGGTAACTACTTCAAAGAGAGGTTGACTACATGCCGATTATCGAACATGAAATTTCAATTGACGCTTCCATTCAAGTTTGTTTCGATCTGGCCAGAACGGTGGAAATCCATACGGGGAAAACGATGCTTACGAAACAAAAGGGGGTTGGTGGGGTCACGTCGGGATTGATGGGGCTTGGCGATTCCGTCACTTGGGAAGTGAGCCATTTTGGAATAAAACAAAAATTGAAGTCACGAATCATAGAGATGGACAATCCATGCAAATTCACCGACGCCATGGTCCAAGGTCCCTTCCAATCATTCCAGCATACGCATGAATTCATTTCAAGTGGCAAGGGGACGAGGATGAAGGATACCGTTTCGTATCAAACTCCTTTTGGTATATTCGGAAAAGTGGCAGACTTGTTGTTTCTGGAAAGCTATATGAGACAATTTATCGCTCAGCACGCCCAAAAGGTGAAACGGGCTGCGGAAGCCGAGAGGCAGTGCCTGTTCGATGTGCATTCATGATAATACGAATGGTTATCAAACAGGCACCGTCTTTTATCTTCTCTTACACTTGATTTGCATGCAGTCTGGCGAACATGCCGCCTTGTTCGACGAGTTCCGAATAGGTGCCTTCCTCTTCGATACCGTCCGGTGTCACGACAATGACACGGTCGGCATTGCGGATGGTCGTAAGCCGGTGTGCAATGACGAGCGTCGTCCGGTTTTCGGACAGCTCCTCGAGCGATTCCTGGATAATGCGTTCCGTCTCCGTGTCGAGGGCGGACGTCGCTTCGTCCAAGATGAGGATCGGCGGGTTCTTCAGGAACATCCGGGCGATGGCGAGGCGCTGTTTCTGCCCGCCGGACAGTTTCAGTCCGCGTTCACCGATCTGGGTTTCGTACCCATCCGGTAAATCCGCGATGAATTCTTCCAGATGCGCCCGTTTTGCCGCTTCAAAAATCTCTTCATCCGTCGCATCGAGCTTGCCGTATGCAATATTTTCTTTGACCGTCCCGGTAAAGAGGAACACGTCTTGCTGGACGATGCCGATTTGGCTGCGCAGCGACTTCTGTGTCATCTGGCGGATATCAAGTCCGTCAATCGTGATCTGTCCTTCCTGTACATCATAGAAACGGGGGATCAGCGAACAGATCGTCGTTTTGCCTGCGCCTGACGGACCGACGAAGGCGACCGTTTGGCCGGCTTTGATTGACAGGCTGATGTTTTGCAGCACGGGTTTATTGCCGTCGTAGCCGAACGTGACGTCTGCCAGTTGGATGTCACCGTTCAAATGGGGGACATCGATGGCGTCCGGCGCGTCTTGAATGTCCGGTTCTTCGTTCATCAGTTGGCGGAATCGGCTGAATCCAGCCATCCCCTTCGGATACATCTCGAGCAATGCACTGATCTTATCAATCGGTTTCGTAAGGATGTTGACGAACAGGATGAAACTGACAAACTCTCCGGATGTCAATTGTCCGTTGAACGTAAACCAAGAGCCGACGACCAAGACGACGAGAGTCATAATTCGGGTCGACATATAAATGGAAGAGGAAGTCCACGACATCACTTTATAGGCTACCAACTTCGCCAGCCTGAAATTGCCGTTGTCTTGATTGAACCGCTTCATTTCAAAATCTTCGTTCGTGAACGATTTCACGACGCGGGACCCGGAGACCGAATCTTCCACGCGGCCGTTCACTTCGGCGATTTTGCCGTACATATTATGCCAGGCGGCGTTCATTTTCTTATTGCAGTACGTGATAATTACAATCAGAACGGGCACCATGACAAGTGTGATGAGCGCCAGCTCTGGATTGATGGAATACATGAGTCCAAAGGCGCCGATGATTGTCATGATGGCGATGAAGGCATCTTCCGGCCCGTGATGCGCAAATTCACCGATATCGAACAGGTCGGTTGTGATGCGGGTCATAATATGCCCGGTTTTCGTATTGTCGAAAAACCGGAACGACTGCCGCTGAACATGTTCGAACAGTTCTCGGCGCATATCCGTTTCGATATTGATGCCGAGCTTATGGCCGAAATAGTTGACGACGAACTGCAGAAACGTGCTCAATATGTAAATTAAGAGCAGGAGAACGCTGACCGTCGCGATCCGTCCCCAATCACCGGAAGGGAGCAGGCTATCGATGAACCATTGAACGGCAACCGGAAAGGCGAGCTCCAGCAAAGCGACAAACACCGCACTCGAAAAGTCTATGATGAACAATCTGCGGTGCGGTTTGTAATAGGAGAAAAATTGTTTTAGCATAGTGTGTCCTCTCAAGTGAAGTAATCCGTATTGGAAATAAAAAGAAACCATTCCATGGCGAATGGCTGCTGCTTTCGGGATAGATTCTTTTTCAATAAGAATTATATCATATTTTGGCCAACTCCAAAGGTGACAGTCACCTTTGCAATTCAGACACAATTCCGAATTATAAGGAGACTGTCACCAATGGTCCTAATCCCTCATTCGGGATCTCGCGTTTTAGCATTCCTGCTGTTGTCACCAAAGTCCTCTGCGAACTCTTGACTCCGGTTTTCATACTGGTTATTCGTATTGCTGTTGCTGTTGCGATTGTCTTTGTAGACGTGATGGGGATTGTGCGTTCTCTCGTTCATCGTCTTTTTATTATTCTTATTCATCGTCGGTCACCTCCTACAGCGTACTATGCTCGGACGACGGTGGATGTATACGCAGACAGCCGAGGCGTCAAGGTTTTATCGAAAGTGTAAGGCAGTATTGAATTATCGCGTAACTTTTACAAGTCTAGTATAATGGACAAGACACCACCAGTGATTTGACAGCAAAGAACAGGAAGAAATTAGCGGTGGCAATGAATTAGAGAAGGGAATTGGATAGGATGACAATTGAAAAGTTGCAAGAAGGTTCGAAGAATATGAATGCGGCAATCCAGGAAATGGTGAAATTGATCGAAGCGGCAGATACCTCGTTATTGTACCAAAAACCATCCGAAGAAGAATGGTCTGTCATGCAAATTGCAAGCCATGTCATCGAAGCGGTGGAGTTCTGGGCAGCTGATTTGGAAGCGTTGCTAATCGTGCCAGGCGCAAAATGGGGACGCAACCACGAACATGTCCGGCGCTTGGCTGCTGTCGAGGAAACCTATGTGTCGGGTGTGACAGCCGAAGAGGCGACGCGTCGTCTACAAGCGCTCATGCCGCTTGTAGACCAGGCGTTCTCGAAAGTGCAGGAAGAAGATTTGGCGAAAACCGCTCCAAGCTACAATCCAAACTTCGATGGCAAACCGCTATCTTTCCTGATTGACCATCTGCTAATCAAACATGTAGAAGGACATTTGGGACAGATGGAGCGTCATTTGGAGAAAGTGAAAAAACAGGCAGTCAACTAAAAGTCATTGGGATGGCCATAAGCACAAGAGACGCAACCATGCTCTCTTGTGCTTTTTTGGTGCCAGGCACTCAAACATTCATGTTTGTTTAAACAATCATGAATGTTTGAACTTTCGCGTTTGTTTTGGTGCCTGGCACCGGTTTCGTTGTCCATGATATGATAGAGAAATGGTTTCTTGAACTATTAGGATCGTGGAAAGTAGGCATGAACGTGGAGCAAGCAGTTTCGAAACAGTCAGTATTCTCCTGCGGTCTCAGTGTGACGGACAATGCCCGCAGGGGGATTTCCAAATATGCGAAAGATGAATTCGCCTTTTTTGCGATGCAGCAGGCGTTTGACGTACATATTGAAAAGGGGCCGATCAACAAACATGGGAACATGGCGTTTTCGGTTTTCTTTGATAATGAAATGAATGAGGCGTTGGCTGCCCATTTGAACGGCAGGGTGGCGGTGATGGAGTGCGTCACTAAAAATGACGGTTTTCTGGCAACCGGTTTTCATGTACGGGGCCGTTCCGAACCGGTCCGCACGAATCGCCGCTGCTCCACCCGATTGAAGTTTCAGATCGGCCGTCCGATGCCTTTGCCGCTTGAATTGTATACGAGCCTCCGGGAGCTGCCCGTGGCGGCGGAGCGTTCGGAGTATGTCCAGAAACGGATCTCCAGCTGGGAAGGGTATTTGCGTATCCAGGAACGCAATGCGGATGCAGAAGATGTCATCACTTCATTCACAAAAGCCCGATTGAATGAGGATTTCAGCAAGTTGCGTGTCAGTTGTCATGGATTGAAGGCGAATGAATGGAAAACGATCACGGGATTTAGCGCGAAGTTCAAAGGGCAGTCGCATGATTTTGGACAAGTCGTCCAAGCGAACCGATCGCAAAGCATTGTGGAGATCGAATTGAACCGCAAATACCAGGCCATGGCCCGCCGACAGGAATGGCCATCCGCCAACCATCAGGATCTCGTCTTCAGCAATTTTGCGGAACTAAGCCAAGTGAAACGGCTGCGGAAAGGCTTCAAGGATCTCCAAGATGGGCTTGCCGCCAATCCGAACTTGGAGAAGATCCTGTTCGAGGAACGCCCGGTCGTCCGTATTTCCAAAAAACAGCTCGACCTCGAATTCCACAACAATTTGAATGAATTCCAAAGGGAGGCGGTCACGGGAGCAATGACAGCGAACGATCTATATGTCATCCAAGGACCTCCCGGGACAGGGAAAACGACGGTCATTTCGGAGATTTGCCATCAAAATGTGAAAGCCGGCCTCCGAACCCTCGTCGCTTCTCAAGCGAATCTGGCGGTCGACAACGCCCTGGGCAGATTGCTGACCCACCAAGATATCCGGATTTTGCGCTACGGCAGGACGGAGAGCATCGAGGAAGAGGGGAAGCGGTTCATCGAGGAAAATGTCGCTTCTTATTGGAGGGACCAAACGTTGCGCACGGTGCAGGAGCATCTTCATTCCTACGCAAAACGAAAAAAGCAGTTGGAGCGGGAGCTCGACCAAGGCGTGCAGCGCAAAGAAAAATATGTCCAAGACTTGGAATCCATCGCGGAGCGGATTCGTTTAAAAGAGGCGGCCCATACCGAGCAGCAAACCATTGTGAAAGAGTGGAAACGCTTGAACGCCAAGACGGAAGAGCTCCAGAAGGAACTGGAAAACCTCGTTCAAGCGAAAACGGAGCTGAACCGATCAGCCGAACAACTCGATGAAGAAATCGGGCAAATCGAAGCGTTTCTTCATGTAAACAGCGACAAGCTGGAACAGGAATCTGAAATCGAACGCTTGAAAGGGCAAATGGCTCACTTGCGCAATGAAATCGCCTACCGGGAAACATTGCAGCAGATTGATGGGCTGAGCACTTCGTTGGAGACATTGCGCCGGGAAATGGAAAAGAAGAAGCGCAATGCCATCCAATTGCGGGCTTTCTCCGAAAATCTGCCTGCCTTGACCAAATTGGATTCATTAAAAAACCAGCTAGCGGAAATCGGGATCATGCCGAATGATGAGACCATTCGACACATGAAGGAACTCAGCCGGCTGATCGCCTCCATCCAGGAGGAAAAATCCGGCTATACAGAGTGGATCGGGTTGAGCGAGCGTCTGGACAAAGCATTGGAAATGATCGAGAAACTATTGGTGCGGGAAGGCTTTTGGAAGCAGATCCAACAGTATCCAGTCCCGGCCAACCGTCGATACACCGCCCTGCGGGATATCAATGCCTTGATCGACAATATCGGCCGTTACCTCGTCAGGCCGGATCATAAGCAAGCTCTGGCGGTCCGGACATATTCCCCTAAGAAATTTGAAATCCTCGAAAACGTCGCCACTGCTTTCAACATTTTGAAGGATCGGAAATGGTACACGGAAACACAGCTGGCCGCGGTGAATGACTCGAAATCGCTGTTCCATCGGGTTAAAGAGGACATAGCAGAACAAGTGAAACTGGCCATTTATCAAGCGGATCAGGAACTGAAGAGCTTGCGGGCAACCGCGGAAGCAGAGGAAAGTAAACTGCTCGACATGCGAACAGCAAGCTCCGCCCAACTTGCCGTCATTGGAGAATTTGACGAAACGGCCGACTTGACGGAAAAAATCGAGCAACTGACTAATATGGAGAAGATGGTCGCTTCATATGAAGAAACGATAGCCATCTGGAATGAAAAATCTGTGGAGCTGGAAGCGAAAAAGAAGCAACAGCAGGATGTGGCACATCGGATTGAAACAAATACAGAAGGACATCTGGCGCGAACTACAGAAATCGAAAAATACCGCCTTCAAATGAATGATCTTGAAGCGCGTCAGCAGGAGCTGGCCGCAATCTTGGAGCAACAACCCGAAGCGGAGCAACAACAAGTACAAACTAAAATGAAGGAACTATCCGCACAGATGGCAGAATGGGAGCGGGAACAAGAGCGCTTGCCCATTACGATGGCATTGCAGGAAAAATGGGTTTCTTTATTACAAGAGGCGAACGATTATGACCTCGATGAAATCAGGAAGTTGTATGTCCGGCATGCCAATGTCATCGGGACGACTTGCGTCGCATCTGCCCGGCGGGACTTCATGGAAGAATATCCTGACTTCGATGTTGTCATTATCGATGAAGTTTCGAAAGCGACCCCTCCCGAATTATTGTTGCCGATGTTGAAAGGGAAAAAGATCATTTTGGTCGGGGATCATCATCAGCTGCCGCCGCTCGTCGGTCAGGAAACGATGGATGAATTCCTGGAAGAGATTGAAGATCGGGAAGAGAAACGGGAACTCGAGAAGCTGTTGAAAGAGTCTTTATTCGAACGGCTTTTCCGGACGTTGCCGAAGCAGAACAAGACGATGCTCGGCATCCAATACCGGATGCACGAACGCATCATGGAGACGATTGCGCCATTTTACGAGGAAGGCGATTCCCGCTTGCTTTGCGGTTTGGACGATTCGGACACAGTGCGGGATCATTTGCTGGAATCCCGTCATATCAAAAGGAAGGATCATCTGCTTTGGTTCGATCTGCCGAATGCCCCGGCGTTTTTCGAGGAGAAGGCGAAGGGTGGCACCAGCTTGTACAATCAAGCGGAATTGAATGTGATCCGCGACCTGCTGGAAGAACTGGAGGAAAGCGTCGGGACGGCGAAACAGCAAGGCCGGTTCCGTCCGGATGATCGGAAAAGCGTGGGCGTCATCAGTTTCTACGGGGAGCAAGTGAAGCGCATCGATCGGTTGATCCAGCAGGAATTGATTCCCCGGCATCTGCATTGCCGGACGGGATCGGTGGATAAATTCCAAGGGATGGAAATGGACATCATCGTGCTGAGCTTTGTCCGGAATCACCGGCAAAAGAGCGGCAGCATCGGGTTTGCGAAAGACTACCGGCGGTTGAATGTCGCGTTGTCCCGGGCGCGGGAATTGCTGATCGTCGTCGGAAGTTCGGAAATGTTCACGATCCGGACGAAAGACGCCAAGTCGCGGGAGATGTACGGACGTCTGCTGGATGAAATCAAAAAGGGGAACGGCTTGCGGGAAGTTCAAGGACAAATGGGGTAAGCGGAGGTGGAGAAGATCAAAGAGTTGGTCCATCGGCTGAAGAAGGAGCTGCAAGACGGTTTCCAGGTGAAAGTGCTGGAGTCGCTGACGTGGAATTTACCTGTCCGTTCCGTCGACATCGAATATGAAACGATCCGAAAGTCGAAAATGGATATTTTAATGAAAATGATTTTGATCGCCTTTCAAGAAGGGTCCATTTCGGATGAGGAGGAACTAAGCGACATTTTACTGGTCGAACCGCTTTTCATCCAAGATTTGATTGCCAAGATGGAAAGAACGGGCATCATTGCAAAAAACGGCCCATATTTTACCTTGACGGCTGCCGGAAGAAGACAGCTGGAATCCGGTGTGTTTGAAAGCGAGCCGGAGCGAGGCGTCCACACCACCCTCTACAGCCCGGTTCATCAAGCTTTCCTGAAGGGTGAGGGGAAGGGACCTTCAGAGAAAGTCGATGAATCGTACCGCTATGCGGATGAGACAGATGGATGGGATGTCACCCGTTTGGGAGATGAGGAGATGCTCGACATACTCCGGGCGACAGGCATCGAGTCAGTGGAGGGCGAGGCCCAAATCGTCGTCTCCAACATCATCTCGGCTTCGGAAAGTGGGGGCGAGCAAGAGGTACCCTGCATCGAATTCCGGCTGCATCAAGCCGCGGAAGACCTGTTCTATGCCCGCGTATGGAACACATTGACGGAGCAATGGGATGGACATCTCGAAGCCGAGTTGACTGAAAAAGAAGTGAAGACATGGCGGAAGCGATATGTATCAGGCGCCCATACAAACTTGAAAGTCCGGAAAACGTGATTGTGTAAACAATCGCGTTTTTTTCCATTGAACCCGATTGTTTGGATATCTGGAATCTGTTTAAAAGGTCGCGACCGAGGGAAGAAGGGTATAGATTGTTATTTTGGTAGAGGTTTCAGGGGATTGTTGACGTGCAATCTGACAGACTGATTCAAGGAAAAGGGAGATGACAAAATGGATCAGAACAAGCAACAGCCTATGAATCGCAAGGATGAACAATTGGAGCCATTCCGCAAAAGGAATACAGGTCCGGACAAGCAGATGACAGAGGAGAGCGGCATGAAGGTCGCGAATGACCAAAAGACGTTACGGGCGGGAAACCGCGGGCCGCTGCTGATGCAGGACTTCCACTTCTATAAAAAACAAACGCATTTCAACCGGGAACGGATCCCCGAAAAAGTCGTTCATGCCCGGGGGTTCGGGGCGTACGGTGACTTTGAACTGTACGAATCGATGCAAGAGTACACGATGGCGAAGTTCTTGCAGGAACCTGGTAAGAAGACACCTGCGTTTGTCCGGTTTTCGAATTTCATCGTGAATAAAGGATCGAAGGATACGGCCGTGGACATTCGGGGGTTTGCGGTGAAATTTTATACGGAAGAAGGGAATTACGATTCCCTGTCATTGCAATTCCCTGTCTTCATCCTCGCTGATGCGATGAAATTTGCAGATGTTACGCATGCCGCGAAGCCGAATCCGAAGACCCATATTCCGCAGGCGACCGTCGCGCATGACAGCTTCTGGGACTATGTCGTAAATAATCCCGAATCCGCCCATATGGTCATGTGGGTCATGTCGATGCGGGGTCGACCGAGAAGCTGGCGGATGATGGAAGGCTATCCGATCAATACATTCCGATTTGTGAATGCGGAAGGGGTTTCGACATTTGTCCGATTCGTCTGGAAGCCGAAGCTCGGCGTGCACTCGCTTCTGTTGGATGAGGCGAATTTGATTGGCGGGGTTGACCCGGATTTCCATCGCCGGGACTTGATCGAGGCCATTGAGAGCGGGGCTTATCCGGAATACGAGCTCGGGGTGCAGTTGATTGCCGATGAAGATGAATTCAAGTTCGATTTTGATATTTTGGACGATACGAAACTATGGCCAGAAGAAGAGATTCCTGTGAAGATCATCGGGAAACTGACGCTGAATCGGCTTATGGACAATTTCTTTGCCGAGGAAGAGCAGTCGGCGTTCAACCCGTCGAATCTCGTGCCCGGCATCGAATTCTCCAACGATCCAGTGCTGCAAGGACGGTCCTTCGCCTACCGGGATACCGAATTGTACCGGCAAAACTCCGCGAACTATGAAGAACTTCCAGTCAACCGGCCGATTGTGGAAGTGTCGAATAATTTGCGGGACAGCTACCAAAAGCATACGATCGACACGGACATGGTTCATTACCATAACAATTCATTGGCCGGAAACACGCCCGCCGAGACACCATCGGAAGAGGCCGGCTATGAGAATTATCCGAAGCCGGTGGAAGGGCATGTGACGAGGGAGCATCCAAGCGATTCATTCGCGGATTATTATACGCAGGCGAGGATCTTTTGGAATAGTTTGTCCCTGCCAGAGAAACAGGACTTGGTGGAATCATTCAGTTTCCACATTGGAAGTGTGAAGGATAAAGAGATCCGCCAAAAGAACGTGGAAATGTGGGCGAATGTGGACCAGGAGATGGCGACCCTCATCGCGGACAACATCGGAGTGGAGAAGCCTAGCAATTCACATGTTCAAGAGGACCGAAGCTACCCTTCCTTAAGCCAGCTGAATTCTCCGCACTCCGCGATGACCCAGAAGGTTGGCGTGCTGATCGGAGACGGGTTCGATGGGGAGGAAGTGAAGAACACGCTAGAGGCTTTGCAGAAAAATGGGGTCACCTTCGACATCGTCTCTGAAAAATTAGGCCCGGTGACCGCGGAAGACGGGACGGCGCTGCAGCCGAACAAAACGTTCATGACGACCCATCCGACTTTGTATGATGCGATCTATGTCGTTGGGGGGAAATCGGGGAACCAACTGAAATTCGATCAGCATCTGATGGATTTCGTGCGGATGCAGTATGTCCATATGAAACCGATCGGCGTAGCGTCCAGCGGCCAGGCATATCTCCTGCAGGGTGAGCAGAATAATATGGCCGGTGTCGTATCGGCTACCGACAATGCCGAGTTTGCCGCTCAATTTGTCGAAGCCATCGCCAAGAAACGGTATTGGGATCGAACTTGATTTCTAGATAGCCGTCGAAATGAATACAACTGTGATAGCCTCTTTCGGACAATCGTTCCGGAAGGGGTTTTTTCTATGGAATTTACTTAAGGTTAATGAACAAAAACGTGACGGTGCTTCGCCGTCACGTTTCTTCATTTCAAAATCTGTCCAAGCGCTTGATCAATCGTCTCATACGTGAACTCGAATCCCTCTTCCAACAGACGTTCGGGCAACACCCAGCGGCTTTTGAGGATCAATTCCGTTTCGGTACGCATGAAAACAGCGCCCATTTCCAACATCCATTTAGGGGACGCCAGGCCAAATTTTCGGTTCATCGATTTCCGTAGCTGTGCCATGAATTCCCGATTGGTGATCGGGGAAGGGGCAGAGCAATTGAATACCCCATCTAGCTGCTCATTTGCCTGGAGGAATAAAAGAATCCGGAACACGTCTTCGATATGGATCCAGCTGAACATTTGGTCTCCCGATCCTTGCACGCCACCGAGTCCGTAACGTACCAAGTTCCGGTAAGGGCCCATCACTCCGCCTTCACCGAGAACGATGGCGAGTCGTAAGGCGACCTTTCTCGTTTTCGGCAGATCAAACGAGAACAACGAGTGTTCCCAGGCTTTTGCGACTTCGACGGAAAAGCCGGTGCCGATTTCGCCGCCGGACTCCGTCATCGGTCTGTCTTCGGCATGCCGATAAATGGTGGCCGTGCTGGAGTTGATCCAAAGCGGAGGCGGGTTTTCGCAATGGGCCAGTGCCTGCCCGAGTATGTCCGTCGTTTCGGTGCGGGAGTCGAAAATTTCTCTCCGGTTTTTTGCATTGTATCGGCAATTCACCGATTTTCCCGCCAGATTGATCAGCATCTCTGCATTTTCCAACGCTTGGATGATGCCATCGCGATTATTCCATGAGAGATGTTGGGGGCGTCTCGAAATATGGATGACGTCATACCCCAAATCAGTGAACTTCTTTTCAATATATTGGCCGATGAAACCAGTTCCACCTGCAATTACGATCTTCTGATTCATTCAAATCCCTCATCTCATATCTGTTCTTACGTCATAGGACGTCGGGGAATCCGGTTTAGTTCTTTTCGAAAAAAAAGGTGTAGGTTTCCCGGAAAGGTGACTGGCACTGATAGAGGATTTCTGGAAAAAAACGCGGTTATGTTGTATAATAGAGGAAAGAATTGTACGTGGAAGGGGCCGGACGATGAAGGAATTAACGATGGAGTCGAAGGAATTCAAAAGGGTGCTTCACAATCTCCATTTGGAAAATATGACCCTTCATACCGCTCTGCAAAAAAGAGTGCTGGAGCTGATCAATTCAGGAGTTCCGATCACGTCCGCCGTGATTCAGGAAGCGCTGGACCGTGAAAAGATATAATAGTGAAGAAAATGATCCGTACCTGCTGCGGCAAAATCTGTTAGGGATCCAAACGTACGAACAGCTGGAGGAAGCGGAAGCGTTGGTCTTTTCGATCCGTGCGGCTGAGTTGGAGCAAAGAGGCTTTCATTTCCCATTCACCAAAGAGGGCTTCAAAAGTTTACATCAGCATTTATTTCAGGATCTTTATTCATTTGCCGGCGAGTTTCGGGACGTTCAGCTAATGAAGGGCGGAACACGATTTTGCCAAGTGGAACATCTCGACTTGTATTCGGCTGATCTGTTTTGCAAGCTAAGCAAGGAACCGGGCTGGACCACGTTGGAGGAAGCGGCCGACCGACTGGCTTTCTTCAAATCCGAACTCAATATGCTGCATCCTTTCCGGGAAGGGAACGGGCGGACGACGCGTATTTTCATACATGCCTATGCACGGTCGAAAGGGTTGGAGTGGGCATACGAGACGATTCCGAGAGAAGTGTATATGGAAGCGATGATTGAATCGGTCATCAAAAGCGATTCTTTGAAGGCGCTGTTTCTGGAAACCCTGGACTTTATGTGATCAACTAATTAATATGCGAAAAAGCCGATCCATTACGCAATGGGACCGGTTGATGGGGAGAAAGCATTAAATACTACAGCATTCGGGGACACAATTCGCCTATGGATTGGTGTCCCTATTTTTGTTGTTATATCTATGTTCAGGACATTTTTTTGAAGGAATTCGTACCACCGTTAGCTCAATAAAGTTCTGTAAATTTCATAAAAGAACCGTATACAATTTATTCTCAATTATTCTTCTACCTTAATTTCCGAGGCCAGTGTAGCGGTAGTAACAGCAAATTTAAGTTGTTATTATTTTAAGAACTCAATCGGCTTACTTCTTTTTTCATTGACAACTTCAACAAATTTTTCAATATTTTCAGGTGCAATAATGGTATAATCATTTGCATTGTAATATAAATTGTAACGTTCTTTTGACAGTGCAATTGATGCTAATGGGACATAGGTTTTTTCGATTCTTGTAATGGTATTCAGCTCAACTGGGCGTTTAAATGGGCCAATATGGATAATTAAATGTTCATTTGTTATAACGTAAAATGTTCGGTACCATAAACATAAAATCACGATGGCGAAAATCCCAAATATAAAAGAAAACGTTATACTTGCGGCCAATCCTGCTTCATGGTAAATCGGTATGAATAGTCCTACAGAAAGTCCTAAGAAAAGTAATACCGAACCCCAAATCAAGATTCGAAAAGTCATGTCTTTTTTCGCATGAAATTTCATAATAACCCTCCCTTAAAATTCAAAGTTAGTATGCCAAATTCAGAAAAAGAAGCAAACACGAATATATAATTCCTCACTTCTTCTGCTGCACGACCTTAACTTTACTACGTTTGATTTTTTTTAAGGTTTCAGAGCTAAGGATTATATTATTTTTATATTTTTAACCGATTTTTGCTTCTTCCACTAACCTGCCCGTTAGTTGGAGAACAGCATTTCATAATCTTTAATTTACTTTAGCATACATTTCTCATCTTTCAATAATCTTCTATCCAATTAGCAAGTGTTTTAACAACGGAATTAACAAAGGCACATAAATTTTTGCTGTGGTAATTGTGGTTCCATCTTGTCTATATAATGAATCTAAGTATTGATTCAACAACAAAAATAGAGACACCAATTCATATGTGAATTGTGTCCCTGAACTCTGTGTTTGTTTATGTTTTCTCCCCATCCACCGAACCCGTTACCATTCACGGACGGCTTTTTATAATTCATCTTCCTACGCCCGGCTTCATCTGTTGCAATCCCGCTCTCATGGAAGCGACGGCGCTCGTCACATTCAGGATGACCGCAACCGCGATGCAGCCCCATTTGACGGGTTCGGGAAGCGTCACGGTGAGTGACACGATGAGCAAGGAGGATCCGATGATGAGCATGGCCATATAAACCACCAGTTTTTTAGACAAGCAAAACCACCCTTTCAAGGCTCCCTTTAAGTGTAACATGAAACCGGGAGCCGGGATAGGCAAGGGCGGCGGCTAACCGACTCATCTTATCTCGCTTTTTCGGCTTTTGCCCACGGCGTGCCGAGAAGCGGCATCGCCCAACGGTCGAGGCCGTACCAGCCAGCGACTTTCCACGCCAGAACGAGCCAGGTGGCAAGGACGAACAAAATCGGGTTCGTGCTAAGCGTCCCGGCAAACAGGAAACTGACATTCATGAAGGCCCCAAAAAAGGCGGCAATGCCCGTCAGAAGCCCGAAAATCAATCCAAGGCCCACAAGCAATTCCCCGTATGCTACCAAAAAGCCGAACACTTTGGCATTTGGCAGCACGAACGATTCAAGGAACGAAGCATACCAACCGGTCACGTCTCCGCCATCCGCCGACTTGGCCAGCGCCCCGCCGACGAATCCCCGGACGGCCTCGCCCGCGTGCTCGCCGGTCCACGCATCGCTTCTCACTTTCCCCCAACCGGCCATGAGCCAGGGTACCCGACGTATATTCGGATGATTAGCCATATAAGTCCAGAACGCGTATCGTTGAATAAAAAATGAGAGACCGGATTTTCAGGCATGATGATCGTTTTTTCTTTCATTTCATTACCTCCCGTACATAATTTAGCCTATATCTTATTTCCTATCTATATTTTTCACAGTTATGTAACAATTCCCTTGAAAAGAATTATTTTCCTTGACTTTTTTGAAGGGAAATCCTTTATTTTCAATCGAACAAAAATTTCCCTTTGTATTAAAATGCAAAAAGCCTTATAATAATGAAAGATAGTTACAGATTAGGAGAGAAGATTGCATGGAGAGAAAAAATATTATCATCATCGGCGCGGCCGGCAGAGATTTCCACAACTTTAATACACATTATCGCGATAACGATGCGTATCGCGTCGTTGCTTTCACGGCGACTCAAATTCCGGATATCGACGGACGGAAATATCCGAGTGAATTGGCAGGCGATTTGTATCCGGAAGGGATTCCGATTTATTCACAAGAACAGTTGCCACAGTTGATCCAGGAGTTGGATGTGGATGAATGTGTCTTCGCATACAGTGATGTCAGCTATGACGACGTGATGGGGGTCGGCGCAATCGTGAATTCGGCGGGTGCCAACTTCACATTGCTCGGATCGAAGAGCACGATGTTGAAAAGCAATAAACCGGTCATTTCGGTGTGCGCGGTGCGGACGGGAACGGGGAAAAGCCAGACGTCCCGGAAAATTATCGAAACCTTGCTGGAGCATGATTTAAAAGTGGTTGCGATTCGCCACCCGATGCCATATGGCGATTTAGTGGCACAGCGGGTTCAGCGTTTTGCGACTGTTGAAGATTTGAAGCATCACAATTGTACGATTGAAGAAATGGAAGAATACGAACCGCATGTGGCGCGCGGAAATATCGTCTATGCAGGCGTGGATTATGCAGATATTTTACAAGCGGCGGAAAACGATCCGGACGGATGCGATGTCATCTTATGGGATGGCGGGAATAATGACTTTTCATTCTACGAGCCTGATTTAGCGGTCACTGTATTGGACCCGCATCGGCCCGGCCATGAGCTGAAATATTATCCGGGTGAAGTGAGCTTACGTACCGCTGACGTAGCCATTATTAATAAAGTCGACAGCGCGGAAGCGGAAGCTATTCAAATCGTCGAAAATAATATTAAGAAGGTCAATCCAGAGAGCGTTATTATGAAAGCGGAGTCCAAAATTACGGTGGATCATCCCGAGCAAATTGCTGGAAAGCGTGTTTTAATCGTCGAAGATGGTCCGACGTTGACGCATGGCGAGATGAAACTCGGGGCGGGCACTGTGGCAGCACAGCGTCTAGGCGCAAAGGAAATAATCGATCCACGACCATATGCAGTCGGCACCATTGCGGACACATTCCGCAAATACGGCCATATCGGAAATCTTCTTCCGGCAATGGGCTATGGCGAACAGCAATTGAAAGACTTGGAAGAGACGATCAATGCAGCGGACTGTGATGCGGTAATCATCGGGACACCGATGGATCTGTCCCGTGTCATTTCCATCAACAAGCCTTGCACGCGGATCCATTATGATCTCGAGGAAGTCGGCAGCCCGGACCTGAACGAAATCTTGAAGAAATTCATCCAGGAACACCAGCTCGTCAAGGCGCAGTCACCAAAAGCATAAAGCTGACCGAACCCCCACCATTTCGCGTTATATCGCGGTTTGGTGGGGGTTTTTAGTGCCAGGCACCCAAACAAACATCATGAAAACTCAAACATTCACGTTTGTTTGAATAAACATGAATGTTTGTACACCATGCACCAAAATAGAACTTTAGCCTCTTAAATTGATTTTTCGACAAAAAATGATAGAATGATAGAGACTTTAGGTCAGCTTTTTAGAAAAAATATGAGGTGGAATTGTGGAACATTCTTTGGCGTCAATGCATTCGCATCATAATACGTATCACGTCGTCCTGTCGTATGTGATTGCCACAATGTCTGCGTATGTCTCGATCGATTTGGCGAGGCGGGTTATGTATTCTTCCCGGACCGCAAAATATGTCTGGCTCATAGCAGGAGCCGGGACGCTTGGCATCGGGATTTGGTCCATGCATTTTATCGCCATGCTCGCTTTTCAGTTCCCGGTTCCCATCTATTATGATACGGAATTGGTCATTGTGTCGGTTCTGATTGCGATCGTCGGCTGTTTCTTGGGATTTACAATCATTTCACGGAATATCAAAAGCTCGTCCCGTTTTATCCTATCGGGAATCGTCATGGGATTAAGCATTGCAGCGATGCACTATGTCGGCATGGCGGCGGTGAAACCCGTTATCATCACGTACGATCGTCTATTAGTTGTCGTGTCCATTATCATTGCCATTTCCGCGTCTTGGGTGGCGATCGGCCTAGGATTCCGCTCTTCCAATACAGCACAGGGGATGCCGTTCGGGTTAAAGGCGGTTTTTTCGCTCATCATGGCGGTCGCCATCGCGGGCAGGCATTATACCGGAATGGCCGCCACCCAATTTTCGGACCTTGGCCATCCTGCCGTGCCTGCATCGGACATGGATACTTCGCTTTTGGCCTGGATTGTGGCAGGCCTTACGGTTCTGGTGTTCACTCTCTTCTTCTTTTCCTTGATTTTCGACAGGGTATGGAAGAGAAAAGAAATATTACAGAAAACGTTACTGGACTCCATCGCGGACGGCATTGTCATCACCGACCAATCGGGCCGGATCTTGCATGTAAATCCCGCCTTCCTCCAATTGGCTGGGGGACACTTGAAACACCCGCATTTGCAGCAATATCATCCCGGCCTTGTACCAGACGCAGAACTGCCTTCCGTGTTTGCAGGTCGAATTAAATTCCATGGTATTCGAAGTGAAGCGGAGGCCGGTCATCGGAGAAGCATTGCATCAATCTCTCTGGCTTTTCCACGACCTGACGGAACGCATTCATATTGAGCGCCAGATCTCCCATATGGCATACCACGATACACTTACCCAACTGCCAAACCGCCATCGTGTGGACGTAGTTTTGAATGAATGGATGGCAAGTACACAATCGATCGGGTGCATCGTTTTGAATGTGGACCGGATGAAATTCATTAACGACATGTTGGGCCATCAGGCGGGGAATCTGTTGCTGCAGCATATAGCGGAACGGTTGTCGGGCTTGTTGGAGAAGGGCGACTTCCTTGCCAGATTCGGCGGGGATGAATTCATCATCTTACTAGCAAATGAACGCGTGAATACTGTAGAAGAGATCGCCAAGCGATGCGTCGAGCAGATGCGCGAGCCATTCATCGTCCATGGCCATCCGATTTCCATCACGATGAGCGCTGGATTGTGCACGTATCCAAGCGAAGCGTCGAATGCCGACGAACTGTTGCAATACGCTGATTTGGCGATGTCCGAATCGAAAAAGAACGGGAAAAATGAAGCAACGGCTTTCACTTTATCCTTGAATGAGCAATATCGGCGGAAGTTGCAGATCGAAGAAGCCCTTACGACGGCACAGTCGCATGGCGAGCTCCATCTCGTCTATCAGCCGAAAATCCGGATGCGGACGGAAAAGATGGAAGGGGTGGAAGCCTTGCTGCGCTGGACACATCCGGAACACGGCCCGATCTCTCCCGTGGAATTCATCCCGATTGCGGAAGAGAAAGGGTTGATCCATACCATCGGGGAGTGGGTGCTCCGTGCGTCGTGTTCGCAGTGGGTGAGCTGGAGCCGGGAAGTTGCCGAACCGCCGATCGTCGCTGTCAATATTTCGCCGATTCAGTTGACGCGCGATGATTTCCTGCCGACTTTGCTGGAAATCATCGAAGAGACGGCAATGGATCCCCGTTTTCTCGAATTGGAAATTACGGAGTCGGCTTCGCTCGGTTTTGAGGAGAAAAGCAGGGCCCTGTTGGAAAAAAATACGGACATTGGGAATCCAAATTTCACTGGACGACTTCGGGACAGGCTACTCCTCCTTCAGCCATCTCAAAGAACTGCCGATCGACGTGTTGAAAATCGACCGCTCCTTCTTGGGCCAGCTAATCGGGAATGAAGGACAGGAAGCGATTGTCCGCTCAATCATCCATCTCGGCCATAATTTGAACTTCCGCGTGCTCGTCGAAGGTCCGAAGAGAAGGAGGAGGTAGATTGGCTGAGGGAGGCCGGCTGCGATTTCGTGCAAGGGTATTATTATTCCAAGCCCGAAATGCCTGAACGCATTCTTCACCTGATGCGCTCTGGAGGATTCACTCGGTTGACGGCAGGTGTATAATAGGGCTGAAGAATGATGAAGAAAAGAGTTGAGCCGAATTGATGAAAATGACGCCGGAGACGGATCCATGGGAAGCGTATTTGGATATCGAGAAGCACGGCAGGTTGACGTTATCGAGCATTGAATTTACGACGACATATTTATGCAATATGCGTTGCGAGCATTGTGCCGTCGGTGATTTGCTGGCGCACCAAGACCCGGACGCCTTGCCGCTGGAGCTGCTCCTAACCCGTCTGGAGGAAGTGCCGCATTTGCGCACGTTGAGCATTACGGGCGGGGAGCCGATGTTTTCGAAGAAATCGGTGCAGAATTATGTCTTGCCTTTATTGGAATATGCCCATAAGCGGGGCGTGCGGACGCAGTTGAACTCCAATTTGACGATGCCGCTGGACCGTTATATGATGATTGCCCCCTATTTGGATGTGCTGCATATATCCCATAACTGGGGCACCGTCGACGATTTTGTCGAAGGCGGGTTCGCCAATATGGAGCGCAAGCCGCCCGTCGACAAGCGCGCGGAACAGTTCCAGCGCATGATCGACAACAGCAGGGCCCTTTCGGAAGCGGGAGTGCTCGTTTCCGCAGAGACGATGTTGAATAAACGGACCGCCCCGTACTTGGAGAAAATCCATAAGCAAGTCGTGGGGGAGATGAAGTGTGCCAGGCATGAGGTGCATCCGATGTACCCGGTTGCGTTCGCTTCGAATCTGGAAGTTTTATCATTGGATGAAACGCGGGCTGCGATCCATCAGTTGCTCGATATCCGGGATGAATCGACGTGGATGCTGTTCGGGACATTGCCGTTCTATCCTTGCAGTGGCAAGCGGGAAGACTTGGAGCTACTGGCGCGTCTGTATGACAGCCCGAATGTATCGTTGCGGAACGACCCGGACGGCCGCTCCCGTTTGAATGTCAATATTTTCACGGGTGATGTCATCGTCACGGATTTCGGGGATACGCCGCCGATGGGCAATATTCAACAGGACGCGCTACCGGCCATGCTCGATCGCTGGCTGGAACGGCCGTTGGCAAAATCGATCAGCTGCCATTGTCCGGAAGTCCGTTGTCTCGGGCCGAATTTATTGGTCAAAGACGCGTATTACCGGGACGAGGATTTTAGGGGCAAGCAATCGAGGATGGAACGTGTCTGGTAAAGGAGAAAAGAAGAGAACCGACTAGGTAGTGTGAGCCTAGCCGGTTCTCTTTTTGTATTGAGATTTATTCAACCCAACGATCATCTTTTCTCTTCATATTCAATTTTAGTTCCGTCCTTGAACCGGATTTCCAGTTCGAATTCGGTGTAGTCGGTCGGCAAGTTGAAGGCCGATAGTGTGTTGGCAATAACCTGTTCTTTGTCGGTCTGTTGAGTGATATCCAATTGTTCCAGAATAGGGAATAATTCATTGAACGCACCCGGACTTTTTGCTCGACGCCTTTCAAGGAATCCTCGATTTCGGCTTTGATGGAGCCGTCTGCCTTCTTTTCAATTTCCGCCTCGTATTCGGAATGATCCGCATACTCTACTTGCAGTTCAAATTCCTCATACTGCAGCTCATCCATTTTTTGCTGCATCTCGTTTGAATCGGCGGTTTTGGTTGGTGTCCCGGTTTCCGCCGGTTCCGTCGGCTGTGCAGTTTCTTCTGATGTTGCCTTGTTTTCAGCGGATTTCTCTTGGGCAGACGGAGTTTCGTCCACAGTCGGTGTAGGCTCCGTATCAGCTGAACAAGCCGCCAGCACTAGAGAAGAGGCGATTGCCACAGACCAAACTCTCCATTTTGTCATCGCTCCCACCTCCTTTCTCCCTTCCATACCCAAAATCGAGCGGCATGAAATATTTAAATTTATTGGAATAAACATTCACGACTGTTTGGGTAGCCGGAACCATTTTCCACAAAATCTAGTTGACATTGATTCTCATTATCATCTATACTCGAATCATTGAGAATAATTCTCAGTTAATTGAGGGAGGTTTGAGAATGAAGAAATTGTTATATGCCATTGCCGTAGTAAGTGTAATTGCTGTATTGGCGGCTTGCGGCAAGGTGGAGGAGAAAATGGATGGGGGTGGGAAGGCGGAGGCTTCTGGAAAGTCAACTGAGAAAGCAGCGGAACAAGCGGGAATTGAAATTACCGACGCGTTAGGCCAGACGCTGACATTTGAAACGGCGCCGGAGACGTTTGCCACGCTCAGTTCAGGTGATTTGGATATCCTCCTATCACTTGGCGCCAACGTAGTGGGCCGTCCGACTTCACAAGCGCCGGTTGCTCCGGAACTGGAAGAAGTGGAGCAGATCGGGAACCCGCATCAGCCGAATTTCGAGAAGATTGCGGTAGTTCATCCCGATGTCTTGCTAGCCTCGCCAAGCATGAAAGCGCATGCGGAGAACTTGGAACGGCAAGGGACGAAAGTAATCTATACATCTGCCAATAGTGTGCAAGAGATCCAAAATACGATTTCCATGGTCGGTTCACTTTTAAATAAAGAGGCAGAAGCTGACACATTGAATGGCACGTTGAACGAAGCATTGAAAACAGGGCAAGAATCCATTTCGGAAAAAGGGACGAAGACATTGCTCGTCTACGGGGCGCCTGGGACATATCTCGCGGCATTGCCGACGTCTTTGTCGGGCAATCTGTTGGAGCTCGCGGGCGGGGAAAATATTGCGAATGATTTCCCGAATGAAGACCAATACCCGCAATATGCTAGCCTCAGTGTCGAAAAGATTATCGAACGCAACCCTGAAGTCGTCATGCTCATCACCCATGGCGAACCGGAAGCAGTGAAAGCGGCATTTGAGGAAGAAATGATGAAAAACCCGGCGTGGAAAAATCTGGATGCCGTTAAAGCGGGCCGCGTTATCGTGCTGCCCTCCCATTTATTTGGCACGAATCCCGGAACAAAAGTGGTGGAGGCGTTCCATGTCATGAAGGACAGTTTGGAAGAAGGATCGGGAAAATGATTGCCGTCGGGGAACAAGCCGCCGAAGAGCGCCACCCGCTCGCCAAAGCACGGTTCATAGTCCTCCTTGCCACAGCCGTACTCTTGTTCATCGCAACGATTGGCAGTTTGATGATCGGGCCGGTTTCATTCTCCCCAATGGAAGTTTGGAATGGCATCACGACGTCCGCGGATTCTTTGGAACGTCGGATTGTTTGGGAGTTGCGCGTTCCCCGGATGCTCGTCGGCCTCATTGTCGGCATGTGTCTTGCTGCGTCGGGTGCCATCTTGCAAGGGATCATGCGCAATCCGTTGGCGGATCCGGGTATTATCGGCGTTTCCTCTGGGGCTGGGCTGGCTGCGACGGTGATCATGATTTTATTTCCGGCGTATATTATGCTGCTGCCCGCTGCGGCATTCCTAGGCGCCTTGATCACTGGATTGGTCATTTACGCGATGTCTTGGAAGGGCGGGGCTTCCCCGGTACGAATTATTTTGGTCGGAGTTGCGATCAACGCAGTCATCGGTGCTTGCATGAGTGCGCTCATGCTATTGTACAGCGACCGGGTCCAGTCGGTGTTGCCGTGGTTGGCCGGGGGAATTGCGGGCGTCGGCTGGGTGCAGTTTGAAATGATCATCTATTACGCGCTGGCTGCATTGCTGCTTGCCTTGTTTGCAATTCCGCATATCCGGATTTTACGGCTGGGGGATGAAGTGGCGAAACTGCTCGGGCATAAGGTCGAGCGAAGCCGTTTTTTCCTCATCCTGCTCAGTACGCTGCTCGCGGGCATCGCAGTCAGCGTATCGGGGCTGATCGGATTTGTCGGTCTTGTCATTCCCCATATCGTGCGCGCTCTCGTTGGCGGGGATTATCGGTACGTCTTGCCGATTTCGGCGCTTGGCGGCGGTTTGCTCGTTGTCGTGGCGGATACGATTGCCCGGACCGCTTTCAATCCGATCGAGTTGCCAGTCGGCATTCTGCTGTCCTTCTTGGGAGGTCCTTTCTTTTTGTACTTGATTCAGAAACGGAGGAATTCTTTTGCTGACAACTGAAGATCTATCGTATCGGCAGTCTGCTGAATTCCGGTTGGCGGAAGTCGATGTACATATCAAGAAAGGGGAGATTGTCAGTCTAATCGGCCCGAATGGCTCCGGGAAATCGACTCTTTTGCGCTTGCTGTCGCGGCTGAACGCTCCAGATACCGGGCAGATTTTGTTGAACGGCAAGGAAATAGCCCGGATGGATACCCGGGACGTCGCCAAGGCTCTCGCCATGCTGCCGCAAATGCACGATCACCAGCTCGATTTGACGGTTCGGGAGCTAGTCGGGTTCGGTCGTCATCCGCATCGTTCCACGTATGGGAAGCCGTTGCGGGAGGATGAGGAGATCGTCGAATGGGCGCTTGAAGTGACGAAGTTGTCCGGTTTCCGCAACCGTCTGCTGCATTCGCTATCAGGCGGGGAACGCCAGCGCGCCTGGATTGCGATGGCCATCGCCCAGCGGCCGAACATTCTATTATTGGATGAACCGACGACCTATCTCGATATCGCGCATCAGTTGGAAGTGATGGAACTCGTGACAGAGTTGAATGAAACATTCGGGATGACGATCGTCATGGTGTTGCACGACATTAACCAGGCGGCCCGCTACAGCGATCGGCTCATCGTCTTGAAGGAGGGGCGGATCCGCTATGACGGAATCCCGCAATGTGTGTTATGCAAGGAAATGTTCCGTTCGATTTTTGAAATTGACGCGGATATTTTCGTGAAGGACGGGGCGCATTTTTTTACACCGAATAAATTACGGAAGGATGATCGTTGTGAGAATGGAAAGTGTTAAACTGGAGCCAGTGGACGGGGAAATGGTCCGCGCTTACATCGTGGCGGCCCATGGCAATTTGCAGGAAGTGAAAGCGTTGGTGGATCGGGAGCCGGCGCTGATCCACGCAGTCATGAACTGGGGAGGTGATGACTGGGAAAGTGGGCTCGGCGCCGCGGCCCATACGGGAAATCGGGACATTGCAGAGTATTTGCTTTCCAGGGGTGCACGAATGGATATTTTCACAGCCGCCATGCTCGGGGAAGTGGAGATTGTAAAAAGCATGATTGCGAGATTCCCCGAAATGGCGACGGCGAAAGGGGCCCATGGCATTCCGCTCATCCGCCATGCGGAACGCGGGGGCGAACCGGCCTTGCCGGTATTGGATTTTTTAATGAATGATAGGGAGGATGAATACAAATGATGGTAGCCGTAAATACGATCCGGATTCAAAAAGGAAAGGGGGAAGAGGTGGCGAGCCGCTTCGCACAGCCCAAATCCGTGCATACGTTTGAAGGGTTCATTCGGATGGAAGTGTGGATGAAAGAGGACTCCCCTGAGTATGATGAATTGAAAGTTTGCACGACTTGGGAAGCACGCCGTTTCTTCGATAACTGGCTCGAAAGTCGGGAATCCCAGAAAGCGCATGGCTCCGGGAATGGCAGACCCGCCTCAAGCGAACCGAGCCCGATTCTCGGGAATGAATTGACGACCTTCACTGTAAAGGCACAACATCTGCCAGCAGCGAAAGCGGAATGATCGACGACCGCTGGCGATGGCGGCCACTGAAAGGGACTGTCCAGAAAAGTGGATTTTCCGGTTAAACACGCAAAAAGCAAGGGCTCTGGTCGCTTTCCGCGGGCCAGCCGACGAGCCTCCTCCGGCTTATAGCCGTGCGGGGTCTCGTCGGCCGGCTTTCCCGCAGGAGTCTCCCGGCGCCCTTGCTTTTTGCTAGTATCCAACTCTGTGCCTGGACTTTACTTGTCCATAATAAGGGCGCCCATTACAACATATCTCCCTTGTCCATGTAATACATTGTATAAATGACGCAGGAGAGGATGAGGGGTTGAAGCGCTGGATTCTTTTTACCGTTGCCGTTTTCCTCGGCGTGTTGTTAGGTGTGCTGATGACGGTCTTTATGGAGTCTTGGTGAATAGGAAATTACGAAAAGGCGGAGCTTCCTAAGACGAGGGGGCTCTGTTTCCATGCAATGGATTCACTTCCTCATTACTGGATCTGCCTTTCATCGTGATGACCGGGAACATCTGATTGCATGCGGGTGAGTTTGGATTACTGAAAAGATCTTATTTAATGAAAGGACTTTTGCTAGATTCGGAACAGCCTTGATTCAATTAGAATATCTAAAACAGCGCTTCGCTAAATCTGCGAAGGGCTGTTTCCCTTATGAACCGGCTTCCCATTCGGCGATTTGTTGCCGCACTTTCGGGGCCACTTCCGTGCCGAGCAGCCGGATGGCGTTCAGGACGTCCGCATGCGGCATGGAGCCGAGCGGGACGTGAAGCATGAAGCGGGTGATGCCGACATGCTTTCGCAGATGGACGATCTTTTCGGCAACTGTGTCCGGACTTCCCGCATACAGTGCGCCTTCCAAGCTCCTCGCCGCGTCGAATGCTGTGCGGTCGTAATGTCCCCAGCCGCGTTCGCGCCCGATGACATTCATGGCGTATTGAGTGGAAGGGAAGAATTGTTCGACCGCCAGTTCGTCCGTTTCCGCAATGAAGCCGTGCGAGTGGGAGGCGATCGGCAGCCGGGTTACATCATGTCCCGCTTGGGCGGCAGCTTGTTTGTACAGTTTAACTAGCGGGGCGAATTGCAACGGTCTTCCGCCGATGATGGCCAAGACGAGCGGCAGACCCAATTGTCCTGCACGGACGACCGATTGCGGCGTGCCGCCACTTCCGATCCAGATCGGCAGCGGTGTCTGGACGGGACGTGGATACACCCCGCGGCCCGGAATCGACGGGCGGTGCTTGCCGGTCCAAGAAATGATTTCTTCCGACTGCAATTTTAATAATAAATCCAACTTCTCATCGAACAGTTCATTATAATCTTGCAGATCATACCCGAACAAAGGGAACGATTCGATGAATGATCCCCGTCCTGCCATGATCTCCGCCCGTCCATCCGATATGCCGTCCAATGTCGCGAAGTCCTGGAACACCCGGACGGGATCCGCCGAGGAGAGGACCGTCACGGCACTCGTCAGCCGGATCCGTTTTGTGCGGGAAGCCGCGGCCGCCAAGATGACGGCAGGGGAGGAGGCGGCATAATCTTTCCGATGATGCTCGCCCACTCCGAAAACGTCTAATCCAACTTCATCCGCCAAAACGATTTCTTCCACCACTTCCCGGATCCGCTCGGCATGACTGATCGTCTGCCCGGTCTTCACATCGGGTGTCGTTTCTACAAAAGTACTGATGCCAATCTCCATTATCCAACCTCCTAGTTTACCGTAAGTCTACAATAAATCATCCTCTCATATCCAACGTTTCGTCCCCATTTGATTGGCAATCAACTGGGAAATGCGTGATAAATGAATCGAAAGAAACAGAAAGCTAGTAATCTGGTTTATTTTCTATCAATAAATACTCAATTTTTCTATGGCATCAGGTAGTTGTTCAGACCGAATTTCCTTCCTCGACTGCCAGTGGTGACTAATAACTCGGTACCCAATGCCTATCGCCATTTCGATGGATTTTGGATTCTTTTGACAAGGAAATTCCGAGTATGCTATTCATTAGAGTGAACGTTTGCTTTGATTTTCCATTGGAACGGAAATACCTGTACTGGAAAGGTGGGGGATCCTTCTTTCCATGCAGTTATTTTATAAAAAATTTACATGAATTGGAGAGATGAAGCATGTCAGGAATCATTCGCGTTACACCCGCAGAGCTCACGGCAATGGCCAACCGTTATAACCACGAATCGGGGGAAGTTGCATCGCAAATCGGCCGTCTCGATGGCATGATCGGCGAATTGCAATCCGTCTGGGAAGGGGCTTCCAGCGTCGCATTCGCAGAGCAATACGAACGCCTTAAGCCGCATTTCAATGAAATGAGAGAATTATTGAGCGAAATCGGAATCCAGTTGAACCGTGCAGGGGAAGCATTGCAAGATGCGGACCAGCAAGTGGCAAGTCAAATTCGCGGCTGAATGCAATCCATATGTATCGTATTCGGAAGCGTCTTTCGTTCAAGTGGAAGGCGCTTCTTTCTTTGGAGGGGACCATCATGTACATAGAAGTCACCGTGGATCTGTCCCACTACGATGCCGAAGAATTCGATTTGCGGCTTTCTGATTTTCATTCGATCAAGAAAATGATCGACATCGCATGGCAAGCCCGTTCGATTTCCGAAAGGCAACGGGAAGGGCATTGGGTACGAGTGGTGAATAAACAGACAGCATTTCCGGGTTATCTCACGTTGGCCGAATGCGGCATCACGACCGGAGACCGGCTTGAAATTTTGTGAAGGGGAAATCGGGATGTCCAAAAAAACAAGCTCTTATTTTGAGAATTTAGTAGATACCGAAGTCCTCCGGGAAGAAAATCACGTCACCTTGGCTTTCCACCGGGAGCGGATTGGCTTGAAAAGTGAGGCCGCCATCGAGTTCCTGCGGGAAGCTGAACCGGCCATCCGGAAGGAGATCCGGGTGACGGAAGATGAATTGATCATCCAAGCAACGATTCCGCCCACTTTCCATCCATTCGAATCTTTGCGGAAGGAAGATGTGAAAACGAGATGGATCTTTGCCCATCAGCTCATTGAGAAGGTGGAAAACCACCCGCATGAACGGCTCACTGTTGTCGTCTGTCCGGAAAATATCGTCCATAACACAGGGATGACGCCGTTTTTCATCCATTACGGGGTGATGGACGGATTGCCGCCTGCCGAACCGGATCCGAACCGGGTCTGGCTGGAAACGAAAGCATCCGTCGCCGCTGCCGTAGATGGATCCAAAACGTTCGACGAATATATCAAATATGCGGACGCCTTGAATTTGAATGCAACCGAATCCGCCATTTTATCCGCCGTCGATCCCGAGGAATTAAAAGCATACTGCAAAGGACAAATCGAGTGGCTGGACCAACAAGAGAAACTATACATACAGATGCCGAAGAAGAAATGGAAGACTTGGCAAATGACCACATTCGCTCTCGGGATTATCTTGATTCCCGCATTTATTTTCATGTTCCATTATTTCATTTATAAGAAACCGATGAATGAAGCGTATTTGGCGAGTCACCAGCAATTTTTGAACCATCGGTATAGTGAAGTTGTGACGGTCCTTGAGCCGCAAAGTGTGAAAAAGATGCCTTATGTCGTGTTGTATGAGGCGGCGTATGCGTACGTCTCGAACGAACGGCTGGATGAAGAGCAGAAGCGGAATGTCCTGGCCAATATCACTTTGCAGACTGATGCGGATTATTTGAAATACTGGATTTACATCGGCCGGGCGGAAGCGGAAAAAGCGGTCGATTTGGCGAGGTCGATGGAAGATGGCGAGTTGCTCGTGTACGGTTTATTGAAGCGGCGGGAAGAGATCCAAGCGGAAAAAGATTTGACCGGCGAGGAGAAGCAGCGGCTGTTGGAGGAAATCGATCACGAAGTCGAAGAATATGAAAAGCTGATGGAACAAGAGGCCGAAATGCAGCAGCAATTGGAAGCGGATCAGGAAAAGCCTGCCGAATCAGAAAAGCCGGAGGTGCAGCAGCCGGCGAAAGAAGAGGAACCGCCTGCAACGAAAGACAAACCGGCAGATGCCACTCCGACTTCAAAAGAAAAGCCGGTGGAAGGAAAGGCGAAGCCTGATGAGGAAAAACCAAAGGCCCCTGTTTCGGAGAAAGAGCCGAAGCCTTCAGGTGAATAAATGATGTCCGCAGTTTACATGAAAGTAGGTGAGTGTTAGGTGGAGCTTTGGCTGTTCTATGACCGGTATTCGCAACGGGTCCAGTTCCAGGAATACGATTTTAAACGTCTGACAATCGGTCCATCCGTCGAGGATGACGTGACGATGTTGACGTTTCCGTTCCCTCGCGGCTCCATGATGATGGAGGAAGGGAAGGACGGGTTTGATCTCCGGGAAGACGGGGAGCTGTTAGGCGTTTTGACGAAAGAAGGAAAAGTCTCCATTCCCCGGAAAGGGAGGGTGCTGGATCTTTATGTGACATCCTCCATGTCCCGTGAAAAGACGTATTATATCGGGTTTGAAAAGGTCATTTCTTTCGGGTGTCAAAACGATCATGCGACTTGTCAACTTCTGGACCGCGCTTTCCCCGCCCGGCCGGGAGGCTCTTTTTCTTTAGTCAAGACAGCGTCGGGATGGCGCATTGAAATGGATGACACTTGCCTGTTGTATCGGAACGGGGAGCAGTTGGAAGGGCATCCGCAGCTGAACCTCGGCGATCTGGTGCAATGGGAGTCGATGGAAATCCGCTTGCTGGAGCCGGACGTTCTCGCCATCCGTTCCGTCGGTGCATACCGGACGGAACTTCCCGAGTTCGAGTTGCCGAAGTCCGAGATGGCGGAAATCTATCCCGATTATCGTCGGACCCCCCGGATGATCCATGAGCTGCCGGATGATAAAGTGAACCTGACATTCCCTACGCAAGAGAACGATAATTTGGGCAGAGGGCTTTGGCTCATCGTCCTGCCGCCGCTCGTCATGCTCATTGTGCTAGGGCTTGTGGCGATTTTGATACCACGCGGGATTTTCATCATCATTTCCATCACGATGTTCACGGTGACGCTTCTGACGTCCACCGTCCAATATTTCAATGACAAAAAAAGACGGAAATTGGGCGAGGAAAAGAGGAAGCGCGTCTATACGGCGTACTTGAAAAATATGCGGGAGGAGCTCTACGCATTAGCGAAAAAACAGAAAGACGTCCTTCGATTTCATTTTCCTTCATTTGAACAGATGAAACATATGACGGACCGATTGTCCGGCCGTATTTGGGAGAAGACATTGGATAGCCATGACGCATTGGAGTTCCGTCTCGGCACGGGGCCGGTTCCGTCCAGCTATCAGATTTCATTGTCCTCCGGGGATTTGGCGAACCGGGAAACGGATGATCTGCTGGCCCAGTCGCAGAAAATGGAGTCTGCATTCAAGGAAATTGCAGAAGCTCCGATTACGGCAAGTTTAGCTAAGGGTGCGGTCGGGTTGATCGGAAAAGAGTCGATTCTACGGAATGAGTTGAACCAATTGGTTGGACAGCTCGCTTTTTTCCATAGCTACCATGACATGCGGTTCATTTATATTTTCAAGCATGCCGATTATCCGAAAGTGAAATGGATGAAGTGGCTGCCTCACTTCACATTGCCGCATATGCATGCGAAAGGGTTTATTCATAACGAGCAGACACGGGACCAGCTCTTGTCCTCGCTTTACGAAGTGATCCGGGAACGGGATGGCGATGAGAATAAAGGGAAGGTGATTTTTGCCCCGCATCTCGTGTTCATCGTGTCGGATTATCAATTGATTGCGGAACATAGCATCCTGGAATATTTGGAAGGGAAGAACTTGCAGGAGCTCGGCATTTCCGTCATCTTCACAGCGAGCGCACAGGAACGCATCCCGGAGAACGCCAAGACCCTAATCCGCTATTTGAATGAGCGGGAAGGCGAGATCATCATGGATGCGAAAAAGGCGGTCCGTGTCCCGTTTCGCCTCGATCGGGTGGACGACGGGACGAATGAGCGATACGCCCGGATGTTGAAGACCTTGAATCATCAAGTCGGCATGGTCAGTTCCATTCCGAAAATGGTGAGCTTCTTGGAACTATACGGCGTAAAAGAGGTCGAACAGCTGCCGATCGAGCAGTTTTGGCTGACGAACGAATCTGCAAAATCGATGGCAGTGCCGATCGGTTTCAAAGGGAATTCGGACGCCGTGGAGTTGAATCTCCATGAGAAGGCGCATGGCCCCCATGGTTTGCTCGCGGGGACGACCGGTTCCGGGAAAAGTGAATTTTTGCAGACGTTGATCTTATCGCTTGCCGTCAAGTTCCATCCCCATGAAGTGGCCTTTTTGTTAATTGACTATAAAGGCGGGGGGATGGCTCAGCCATTCAAGAACATCCCGCATCTGCTCGGGACGATTACGAATATCGAGGGAAGCAAGAACTTCAGTATGCGGGCGCTCGCTTCCATCAACAGCGAATTGAAGCGCAGACAGATCCTGTTTGACCGATCCAGCGTTTCGCATATCGATGAATATACGACGCTATACAAAGAAGGAAAGGCACCGGAGCCGATGCCGCATCTGCTGCTTATTTCGGACGAGTTTGCCGAATTGAAAAGCGAAGAGCCGGAGTTCATCCGGGAGCTGGTCAGTACGGCACGGATCGGCCGGAGCTTGGGCGTCCATCTCATCCTGGCGACGCAGAAGCCGGGCGGTGTCATCGATGAACAGATTTGGAGTAACGCCCGGTTCCGGATCGCCTTGAAAGTGCAAGACGAATCGGACAGCAAGGAAATCCTAAAAAACAATGACGCGGCTTCCATCACGGTGACCGGCCGAGGCTATCTGCAAGTCGGCAATAATGAAGTATATGAATTATTCCAATCGGCTTGGAGCCGGGCCCCTTACATGGAAGAAACGTTTGAAGGCGAGGATGAAATCGCCATCGTGACGGATCTCGGATTGTATCCGCTATCCGGTATTCAAACCCGCCCTGCTTTAAATAAAACGAAAATCACCGAAATCGAAGTGGTCACGGATAGGATCGTCCAAACCCAGCAGGAACTCGGAATCCGGAAATTGCCGAGTCCATGGCTGCCGCCGCTTGCTTTGCGGATTGACAGGCCGACAGAGAAGGAGCTGAGACCTTCCGTTGTCCCGCTCGGAATGATTGACGAAGCCGAGAAGCAGAGCCAGTCCGCGATCGGCTACCATTTGATGGAAGACGGGAATGTCGGCGTCTTCGGTTCACCGGGCTATGGTAAATCGTATACATTGTTGACGTTGGCGCTCGGCATCGCGGAGAAGCTGCCTCCGGGACAAGCCCATTTCTATATTCTGGATTATGGCAACGGTTCTTTATTGCCCCTGCGTCAACTGCCGCATACGGCGGATTATTTCACGCTTGGGGAAGATTTGAAACGCCGGAAGCTGATCAAGCGGATCACAGATGAAATCGCCAAGCGGAAACGGGCATTCCAGCAAGCGGAAGTGAGCCATATCGGCATGTATAACGAGGTGGCCTCCGAGCCGTTCCCATTCTGGTACATCGTCGTCGACAATTACGATCTTGTGCGGGAGGAAATGGAAGAGACCGAACTGCTGCTGAATCAATTCGGCCGGGACGGGCAATCGCTCGGCATTTATCTATTTGTCGGGGCGACCCGGGCCCAATCCGTCCGCCAGTCTCTCATGAACAATCTCAAAACGAAAATTGTGCACTATCTGATGGACTCCTCGGAAGCATTCGGGATTGTCGGACGTGTGCCATTCGATTTGGAGCCGTTCCCGGGACGCGCAGTCCTTAAAAAGGAAGAGGCGCATTTTGCCCAAGTTTACTTGCCGGCGAAAGGAGAGACCGATTGGGAAGTGCTCGAATCAGTGAAGGAAGCTGTCCGGTCCATCAAAGAACAATACCGGGGCCATCCGGCGGCCGAACCGATTCCGATGTTGCCGCTTGAATTGACGACCGATAATTTCTTCGACTATGTGAAACGTCCATTACAAGCTGGCCAATTGCCGATCGGTTTGGACGAGGACACCGTGCAACCTGTTTTGCTCGATTTCACCAAGACCAATCACTGCCTGATCATCGGGCAGCCGCAGCGCGGCAAGACGAACCTACTGAAGTTGCTGCTTCATCAATTGAACGAGCAGGAGAAGGGCTTCATCGGCATTTTCGACTCGTTCGACCGGGGATTGGCGGAGTTCGGCAAAGAGGAAGACGTCGACTACTTGGAGACGAAAGAGCGGTTGGCGGATTGGCTGCAAGTGGTGGAATTATACTTCGAGCGGACCGAGGAAATCTATTTGGAAAATCTCCAGAATGGCAAGCCGACGACGATCCTGCCATCCTTTTTCATCATCGACGGCTATACGAGATTTTTGCAAACCGTCGATCCGGGAATTCAGGATCGGTTGGCGAAGCTGATAAAGAAATACACGCATCTAGGTTTGAACATCATCGTGTCCATTACGAATGCGGAAATTACGAAAGGGTATGACCCGTTCACGAATGAGTTGAAACTCGTGCGGCAAGCCCTCCTCTTCATGAGGAAATCCGAGCAGACGTTGTACACCTTGCCGTATGAACGGAAAGAGCCGGAATTGCCGCTCGGCTATGTCCACTACGTCCTGAACGGCTACGACCTAAAAGTGCTCACACCTTTATGCAAGTTGGAGAGGAAGATTGTGCAATGAGTAGCAATAAAAAACAAAAAATTAGATTGATAGCCGTCATGCTGTTAATTCTTGCAATTCCCATCGTGTTTTTCCAGTTGTTGGGTGGCAGTCTTCTCCATGTGAATGGCCAACAGAAGCGGATCATCGCCATTGTCAATGAAGACCTCGGGGATGCCCGGGACGGGGAGTCGATCGAGATGGGGAAGGAAGTCGTCTCGATCCTCTCCGACAATTCTCCCTATGAATGGAAAGTGCTCGGGCGTGGTCAGGCGGCGAATGGACTGAAGTCGAACCAATACGAAGCCATCGTCTATATCCCTTCCGATTTTTCGGAGCGTATCATGTCGTATGACGAGCGAAATCCGCAAAAAGCGGAATTTTCCTACCAAGTGCAACGTCAGAAGGATGGCGCACAAAAGGAAAAAGTGCTAAATGAAATCAAAGAAGCGACTAGCCGGGTGAATGATAAAATCTCCACATTGTACTGGAGTTATGTCGCGCTGGAAATGGACCACATCAAAAAGGAATTCGATACGATCCTGACGAAGGAGACTGAATTCCTTGATGCGATGTCCGAATACTACAAGCCAGGCTCTGAGGCGCTTGCAGAAAAGATGAGACAGCAAAAGGAACAAATGGAGGGAATCCGTTCCCTCATCGGCAATGCGGGGGAAGCCCATAACACGCATATCCAGAATGCGGAAACATTCGGAGCGGAATTGTCCGACTTTGTTTCCTATGTCGATCAGTATAAAAATTTCCAAGCCCAGCAAAAGGACATTTTGCTGCAAGTGCAAACGACAAGCTTAGAAAAAATCCAAAACGCAGCTGCCGCGCAAACAGAGCGATTCAACGAATCCCTCCTGGCCTTGGAGGAAAACAATGAGGAATTGAACTCCAAGATTACGGAAGTGAATGAAGCGATCGAGGACAATAAAGAAAAGCTCGATGCTTTGGCCGAGCTGCGTCAACAGCAGGTCGATCGTCAGGTGGACGAACTGCTTGCCGTACAAGGGACGGCCATCGATCGGTATAACCACTCGCTTTTCAGCCGGCTGGAAAAAGAGCTGGAGGAAGGGAAGAGAGGTGCCGGCAAACCATTCTCATCTGAAGACATCGAAGGCTTGCCGTATCAAAAAGAATGGCAGTCCATCCAAAATGATCTGCTAGCAAAATCGCAGGAGAAAACTAACCGGGCAATACCCAATATGGCGGAGGAACAACAAAAGTCAAAGGAACTCCTAGCCGCATTGGCCATGTTGAAGACGAAAGTCGGGGAAGATGAGCTCGGCCAGCAGTTGGCAGCCGATATCTCCCAATTGGAAACAGAGTTTAAATCGCTCAACGATTCGATGGTAGAAAAGGCTCAGTCCTTGAATGAAATGGCCAACAGCGATGCCGGACATATGCGGACAGCAGCCAATGAATATCAAGATCTCTATGCGTCGTTCGAAACACTCGCTGGAAAGTTCAACACGTTCCGATCGATTCTTGAGAACACGCCGGCAGACCAGACCGGCATCCGCTACGCCATTCATTTGAAAGAAGAGGCCTTGCTGAAAAATCCGGCATTGTCGGCTGTGGAGCAAGAACAATTCAAAAAGCTGTTCACTCAACCTACCGTGTCTGCAGAGACCGCTTCGCTTATGTCCTATTATGCAAAATTGGACCAATACGAGTACATGCTTGAGGAACGCCAACGGGGAGCGATGAAACAGGAACTGCTGAAAGACAAAGTGGTGAAGGACCTGTTAACCGAGGTCGTGAAACTGAATGAGGAAGAGCTGGCAGGCTGGAGTTCAGTCGGCGAGAGCATTCCGCAGACCGAACTTGGCATGGGCAATGTAAGCTCTTCATTCGCCGCAATCATGTCCGGCTATGAGCAATCGATGGAAGAACAACATCTGGCGTTGCAAAGCGATCTGGATTCCATCAACGAACAAGCGGCCACTCTCTTGGCACAGCTTCAATCGACCGAAGGGGAGCCGGTCCAGGCAGTCGCGGAAGGCCAAGTGCTCGGCGGCCAGCAAAATATCAGCTCCCAACTGGTGTCTTTGAGCAGCCAGATGGCCTCCTTGTCTGAGCGGCAAGACGGTTTGGTCAATTACGCAGTCGATTTGTATGGGAAAGCGAATGATTTGAAAGACACCTCCGCCATCTTCAGTGATAAATGGCAGACCAACCTGGAGGAGATGTCCGAATTCCAAGGTGATATCGAAGGGTATCTCGCCAACACATATGTCGACGGTCAGGAAAACGGCTATGTATTCAATTATCTTGTCAATCCGTTGGAAATCCGGGGAGAAGCACTGTTGGCGGAAGAGATGAAGAAAGTGCCGCCACTGATTCTGTTCGTCATCTTATTGATCAGCAGCTTGCTCATCGGCTTTTTCACCCATCGGTTCGGGAAGGGGATCGGGTCCCGTGTCGGATTGGGAATGATCGTCCTACTATCCTTGCTTGTCGGATTGATCATCAGTCTGTATAGCGTCAATATGTATATACTCCGAGACGATCGGGCCATCGAGTGGACTGTTTTCACCGTATTATTATTGCTCGCGGGCGCCGCGCTCATCCGGGCAGCACTCGATGTCAATCCGACGGTCGGATGGATCGCCGCCATGGTGCTCATGGGGTTGTACATGATCCCGTTGCTCGTCTTGGGCGTTCCGGAAATCAGAGTTCCCGATCTCGTATCGAAAGTGTTCATTTCCATCAAGTATGAGCCGGAAACCCTATTCGGATGGGGTGCGACCACCGTCGGTTTACTTGCCGTCGCCCTGTTAGCAATTTCCTATTTTCTCAATCGTCCCCGAAAAATTGAAACTTCCACGGCGGAATAACGGTATGAATAGGAAGCTAGTTGCTGTTCTTCTGTTAGCGTCGTTCAGTTGGATCGCACGTCCGGCAATCGGGACCGCGGATTCCGATGAATTCATCAAGGAATTGGAACCGGTGTTGTATGAGAAGTTGCAGTTTAAAAAGAATACCGATTATCTGCATGATGCAGGGAAGATCAAAATGAAAAACACGATTCCGGTGAAGCAAATCGATATCCAATTCGATGGGAGCCGGAAATTGCCGGACCGCGGCGACACGGTGAACCTGTTCCGGACAGCGGAACGGAGCGAGAGGGGCACCGTGGCTGCCAAGTCGAAGGAACTCGGCCTTTTTTCCAATGAAGTGTCAAAGCGCGAGGAAGCTTCGGTCGGGCCGGGTGTCATCGATGGACCGTCCTCCAATTCAGGCGGCCGAACGCTGGTTTTCATCTTGTTGATCGCCATCGGGGCCATCGTGCTGTTCACCGTTTTCATACCGAAAATTATTCAAGAATCTCCGGCGGAGGAGAGGAGAAAGGGGAGTCACTCATGATAGCTTTTTATATCGCGTTAAAAGCGAAGAAATTGAATGAGGTGGCACGGCTGCAAGCTTGTCAGGCAAACTTGGAAAGCAAGCAAGGAGAATTCCAGCAAAACGAAGGGAAATGTTTGGAACCGGAATTGACATTGACGACATGGCATGGAAATCATGCTTCCGATTTTGACGATATCCGGGATGCGGATATTCATGCTTCCTACTTGGAGCTCTCCGGCGATCAATTCACAAAAGTGTTTGATGCGATTGCGGCCAAAATTGCGGAGCTCCAAGCGGAAATCGTGCAAATCCAAGCGACGATCGACCGATTGCTGGCGGAACAGGCGGCAGCAGCTGCGCAGTCGTAAGAAAAACAATAGGGGTTATGAATAATTGAGAGGGAGGCATCACCATGACAGAAATGAAAGTCATATATGCAGAGGTGGAAAACCAGCTGGGCGAAATTGTAGGTGCAGCGGAAGGATTGGATCCGAAAGCTGTCCCCCCCATCTCCCAAAACCAGTTGGACGTCGTCACCAAATTGACAACGTTGCAGACGCAGTTGGAGACATTGTTGACGAACTATAAAACGTTATTGCTCAAAAACATGGAAACGACGGAGAAGTCGGTCGAATTCATCCGTACATCGGACGAACATGTCGGCAAGGGGATTGCAGGTGCCGCCGTCGCATTCGATCACAGGAGCATGATTAAATGAAGATCCTGAAGGTGAGCACTTTCACGGACGGTCTGCAGCAAAACATGACTATGCTGGATCGGCTGGAAGGGGAAATCCAGCAAATCGATACGACGATCCAGAAGTTGGTCGGCATGGACGATGCACTGAAAGGGGAAGGCGGGAATGCCATCCGTGCCTTTTACCAAGATTGCCATTTGCCGCTCTTGCAATTTATGCAGCTTTTCAAAAGCAATTTCCATAGCGTACTGAAACAGATGGAAGCGGCGTTGGAAACATTGGAATCCAATCCTGACGGATATATCCAAGAGAGCTTCTTGGACGGGGATGTGGAGGAAGGTCTGACGGAAATTTCCCAAGTGACAGCGGGATTGACCGATGAAGCGAACGCCATCATGACCAAAGTCGCTGACATTGTCGCCCTGCCCAATTTGGATGACAGCGATGTCCAAAGCGGGGTGGATACGGCAAAAAAACGCCGGGACCGCACAATTGCCGATTTGAACATGTTTGATTCGACCCAAACGGAAGCGTTAGCGAGCGTGGAGTCCGATTTATTGACGATGGAGTTATGGTTGATGGACATCCAGTCGCTTATGGAAGATAACTTGACGGATGTATCGTTCCCGTCCGACCAGTGGGCTAAGTATGCTGCCGGGGCACCGCTCCAGGTCGTACTGGATCACCGCACGACACCGGTCGGAGGTACGTTATCATCAGGCGAAAAGAAAGAGGATGTCGGGAATGGCTACTTCAATCTGGAAGAATTGAAAGGGATGAAAAAAGCGGCGAAAGACTCCTCAGCGCAAGAAAGAATTGCGGCGGTTGACAAGCCGCTGGAAGAACTTGCGGAAGGGAATATCCTTTGGAAGCAAGAGCATGGGAATCACGTCATCAGCGAAGGCGCACCAATCAATTATGACGCGCTTGGTGTGAAAACAGACTCGATCGACCTGTACGGGCATGACGTCAAGTATGCAGTGATAGACGGGAATTTCATCCTGTTCAAAGATAACCCGAATTTGCAATACTATACGCAAGGCGCAGAGCAAGGCCAATTCAATTACTATGCCGGCAAAACAACACAAGCGGTAGCGAATCTATATGGAACGCTCGGTATGATGAAAGTGCTCGGCAAAGTGCCGGGCGTGAACAAGGCGGCGGACCTCATAAACAAGAAAGCTCCAACAGCCGGTTCGATCGGGAAGGGAGTCGCTTCCTATGAAATTCAATCGCGCGTGCCCATGTGGGGCGAAATCATCGGGACTTCAGTTCCGGCGGTCGGCACGAAAGAAATCATTCTCTACATTAGCGAAGATGAGGGCGAGAAATGGCCGAAGCGGGTCCGTTTTGTAGTCAGTCCCGAAGGTGTGGTCACTCCGCATAAATGGGAAGTGAAATAAGGCCATCCGGTAGGCCAGGAGGTTTGGAATGGGACCGATTCAACTCGTGATTGTCATTGCCGCGGCCATGATCATCAAAAATCATTTCTGGGAAAAAGACAAACGGAAACCGAACGGCTTGCGCACCTTGTTTGAAATTGTCGCAGTCGTAGCGATTATTCTCACGTTGGAACACTTTTTTCCTTTTTTAAGATAGAAACTTCTGAGGGCAGGGTGAGGAGACATGTCACTTTTTCTACAGGATTTAAACTTAAAAACTTATTGTCCAGTGACTTTACACCAAATTTGAAGGAAAATCAAAAGGGCGGGCTCTCGAAAACGCAGGTGAAAAACACTGATTTAGGCGAAGAAATCTTTGGAAAAATCACTAGTGTCGCATAGAGTAGGTTTGGAATACTCCGTCTACATTTCTCTGCCTTATTTCATCAGCGGACAAATCGAACCGGTTTGTGATCAAATTCAATTGATTGCCTTTGGAATCCAGTACTTTCAGAAGACGAAACACTTTCGTGTGGTGCCGATGACGATTATCTCATCAGACAACACGATGGAGTCTTCCGGAGATTTAAAGTGTTCGAGCGATCGTACGACTGCTTTTTTCCGCAGGCGGGAGACGAAGAAATACCCCTCATCCGTCATGCGGTCAAACCGCTCGTAATCCAAATAGCCCCGATCGAACACATACAGACATTCCTTGTCGTCGTCAACTAGCACTTCCAGTTGACCGCGCTCTTGTTCTGTGGCGTTTGTCAAAACCGCATGGTCTGGATAGGAACAACCGTCTTCCAGAAACACAAGCCGCAGATGAAGCTTCCGTCGGCACTTGGCGTAAATTGGTTCTACCCATTGCTCAAATGCTGTTTTTCGTCTTAGCCATGAGATTGTCCTTTATTTTGGATTTGGATGGATTACTGCCTCCAACCCATTATAAAGGATTTTTTTATAATTGCTGGACTACATTTATTAGGACGTTTAATTTTTCTTTGAGTAAAACATAGTTAGGGTGTTCTGTGATATTGGCTTCTGTATTTGCCATTAAATTCAAATATGAAGTTATTTCTTTTATATAAGAATTGGTGAATTCAACGAGGTTAAAAGTATGTTTACATTTCACTTGATTAGAGAATTTATCGAAATTTGTAATTAAAATATTTGATGACGATTTTTCAAAAGTGTATGTGTTGGGATTGCCGAAAGTTTCAAGGGTTTGTTTCTTACCGTTCTTATTTAACTCGATTAATATATCACATAAAGCAATTAATATTGTATTGTGCATAGTTGTGGAGAGAAGTAGAGATTCTTGCCTGCTATCTTCAATAAATAATTCTAGATAGCTATCTAAGTAGTAGTCATAATTAAAATTTTTGTCCTTGAGGACGGATACATCATTTTCAATAACAAATTTTATCTTCATTTAGCCTTCACTCCTATTGTCACTTCTTAATTACAGATGTTCCACTTACTGGATAAGATGTCTTTATAATATTGTCTTTCGTAACAACTGTGGTCATCTCAGATATTTAGGAATATAAGTATACACTTTTGTTCCATCTGCATGAGTACTTTTCAGTGTTCCTTTTTCCGAAGATTCCATAACTAGATCCTTTATTTTAGCATCCCCTAAAGCTTTGGGGAATAAAGTTGTCCCGTTGGTTGCAGAGGTTCCTGAAACGTGTCTTTTGTATATATGATTCCAACCAGTACGGCTGTTTCCATCTAATAAGTCAATGAAATCATTGCTCAAGACATCCAGCTTGAAGTGAAGGAATTGGAAAAACGCCATCTGTGTTCAATGCGATACCACTGTCAGATTACATCGATGCTGAAGAGCGGGCTGTGCTGGATGCCTCCAAGGCGTCACTATGCACAAATGATCTGGAAACAGGGAACCACCTTTTAGCAGAACAGGCATTGTTTGGAATGAAGTAAAGGTTGATTCCCGAAAAAAAAGACCCTGCGAACAGGGCCCTTCCATATGTTGAATTAATCGTTTTTCCGTTGTCTCGCTCGCGCTTCGCCGCCTTTGCGACCTGCTTCTTCCTTGCTCATCTTGCCATCGTTGTCATCATTGTCATTTTGGCGAGCGCGGGCTTCTCCACCTTTACGTCCGATCTCTTCGTAGAACTCACGGTCATGATTTCGGGAAGTCGCTTCTCCGCCTTTACGGCCGATTTCTTCATAGAACTCATGGCCGTGTCTCTCCGAAGTTGTTTCGCCCCCTTTGCGTCCTGCTTCTTCTACCGTCATTTTACCGTTGTCATTGTTGTTGTCTTTTGCCATTGTGAATTCCTCCTCTAAGATTCTGTATTCGTGGTGCTGCTAATCTTCTTCCCCATGCGTTTGCCTATTAAACATGCAGATCTGCCAAACACGGATAGAAGGCCCCCGCCAGGCTTCATTTCTCAATTCATATTTTCCTTTCAACTAGACAAAGCGGACGGATTCCAGGACCTCGGTGTGAATGCCGCGACCCAGATTCTCCATGTGGAAATCCATTCCTTTTTGTAACAGAATAAGGCAAGGGAACAGAAAAGCAATTGATTAATTCTAGGATGTTCGGCAATAGTCATAAAAGGAGTGATACGTATGGAATTTCAACATCGGACCATCGTTCATATCGAAGCGGAACTGCGGGATAGGAAGGTAGAGACCGCAACATTTGGAATGGGGTGCTTTTGGGGGCCGGAAGCCCGTTTCGGCGGCTTGCCGGGCGTCATGCGGACGCGTGTCGGTTACGCAGGAGGGACGACTGCAGCGCCGACATACCGGGAAATGGGGGATCATAGTGAAACGGTGGAAGTGGATTTTGACCCGCAAGTGATTCGGTTTGAAGACGTGCTCCGGCAGTTTTGGCGAAACCACTATCCGAACCGGGGCCATTATAAAGGCAGGCAATACTTGTCCATTTTACGCTATCATGACGACGAGCAATTGGAAGTGATAGAACGAGTGAAGCGGGAGATGGAAGGGGAGCTGGGCGAAGCGATCGAAACGGAGATTGCCCCGTTTGAAACCTTCACCTTGGCGGAAGAGCGTCATCAAAAATATTATTTGAAGCGGTATCCAACCGCTCCAGAACAATTAAAGGAATTATATCCAGAGCCGCATCTGTTCGTAGACTCCACCTTTGCAGCTCGGTTGAACGGCTTTGTTAAAGGATTTCGGATGCGAGACAGCTTACTTGAGGAAGTAGCGGATTGGCAATTGCCGCCCGACTACCGTCAGTATTTAATGGACAAGTTGAAGGCGATGAAATGGTGAGATGTTACGTGCAGCAAATTGAAATAGGAACTGAATGCCCTAGCTTGGAACCCATCCATGCCCCAAGTCATACGATGATAAGGACTGAATGAATTTGGGGGGAACGCATTGACGAATCGGCATTGGCAAGGAAACGACGGATATTGGGGGAATCATTGGCAAAATCCGCAGTATCGGAGAATCTCACTAGAGCAGGCGATAGCAATTGCGCAGGAACAAGTCCCTGGAAATGTTGTGAAAGCCGAGTTGGACTATGATGATGGACGGTTGATCTATGAAATCGATATCCGAACCGCACAAGGCTTGAAATACGAAGTGAAAGTGGATGCCAACACGGGGCAAGTGATTCGAGTCAAGTTAGACTGATCACAAAAGCGTAGGCGGGGCAGCGCTAGAGCACAGTTGCCCAAACGGAAGAGGTATAGTAGGACCCCAAGCTTGAGCTTTTCAGAGCTTGGGTTTTTCTAGTGCGGATCGGGAATTCTAGAAGCAGGAGCGCGATTGTCGTATACTAGGTGTAACACAAGCAGTCATGACAAATGGAAAAGGGGATATGAGGATGATCAAGTCGGCGACGTTCTATACGAATCGTTTGAAGTCCCTAAGACGGTTTTACGGATTTGTACTTGGTTTGGATGTGACCGAATCCACGGATGAGCAATTTACGATACGAGTGGGATCATCTGAGATGACGTTTAAACAAACGGAAGCAGCTGCATATTATCACTTTGCCATCAATATCCCAGGCAACCAATTTTCCATGATGAAGTATTGGCTATCTGATCGACTCACCTTAAATCGTGACAGTGGACGCGATGAAATTTATTTTGCAGGATTCGATGCAGACTCCCTGTATTTTGAGGATCCAGCCGGAAATATTGTCGAATTAATCGGACGCCGAAAGCGCGATTTATTTGGCGATTTATCGAAAGAATCTTTTCTTAACGTAAGTGAAATCGGCATTGTGACGCCTTTTGTCACCGATGTCGGCGAGCAGCTGATGGATGCGGGCATTCCGCTGCGCAAAGGGACGGAAGTCGATCCGAGCGGCTTGAATTTTCTCGGACAGGATGATTGGTATGTGGTATTGGTCCCACCAGGCCGCAGATGGTATTTTTCGGATGCCTTAGCGGAGACATTCCCGCTCGCCTTTACTTGGGGCGAAGGACAACGGATCTCCATCGATTCAAATGGTAGGATTCAGCTGGAGTAGCGCATAAGCACTAAAAGAATTGATGAAAGGAGATCAGGATGATTGGAATATGGAAATCAGGCGTGAATACCATTGTCTATGCTGTGATTTGGCTGTTGTTCGTCGCCTACTTGTCCAGTTATGTCATTCAAGATTCTTTTTATGCTTGGATGATTCTGAATGGCGGGGTGGTACTCCTCATCGCCGCATGTCTATTCTTGGCGTGGCGCAAGCACCGGAATTTCCCGAAGCGGGTTTCGATGCTCAGTGCGCTTGCAGCGGCTGTTTTTATGATGATTCCACTGCTGGTTCATGTCTTTCCTTCGATTTATTTTATCATCATTTTGCTGGGGAATTCACTCCTTTTTCCCTTGATGTATCGGCAATCAAAACCGAAAAATCCCGGTTATGTCGAGCGTAAATGGAGAGCGCTTTTTATCTATGCAAGTATGGGCATAGCAGCTGCGATTATACTATTCTGCCTACTTATTGCTATTTTGCCGGAAATGTTCCCTTTTGAATTTTGGACAATTGCTGCCATCGTTTTATATGCCTTTGGTACCTTGTTAGGTATTCTGATTATGGAAATTCTTCATGTGCTTGAGAAAACGGGACAAATCAAAAGATGAGTACATAAGAAAACTCCGAAACACCGGAGCGGATTTCGGAGTCTTGTTTCAAACCTGATGATGAGAAAATTGGGTCCGGAGCATCCAAGCATGGAAGAAGAACTCACCAAAAGTGATGAGGGCGCCTGTCAGCAGAGCTTCACCAAGGGAGTCATCATAACCCAACAAGTGGAGTCCGCCCCAGAGGAGGAGAAAACCGATAATCAGATCGCCAAACGTAGCCGCGCCATTGCCCATCTTCGGCAAGACCATCATATCCCCGGCTACATAGGAAACAAGTAATAGAGCAATCCCCAGTAGGGTGGAATGAAAAAAAGAAACGCCATAAATGAGCGTTAAGACAATCCACACAACGGGAAAGATCAAGCCTCCCTTTAGCGCTAATGCTTTCCCGTGGTTGACGATGGAATTCTCATTCATCTGTATCCCTCCAAATTCGTATTTTGTGCTTTACACCTAAACTGCCCAGTAAATGATGTTTATAACATGGGAAATTAAGTAATTCTGACTAAGTGAAAGAGGTGTTCTGAATGATTCGTGTTTTATTTGTCTGTCTCGGAAATATTTGTCGATCGCCTATGGCGGAAGCGGTGTTCCGTCATTTGGTACAGCAAGAGCGATTGGAAGATGTCATCGTAGTCGATTCAGCCGCCACGAGCAATTGGCATATCGGGAAGCCACCACATGCCGGAACGATCGCCAAATTGAAAGAAAACGGCATTTCGACGGAAGGAATGGCAGGACGCCAATTGGATACGTCGGACTTTGAAACATATGATTTTATTGTCGGTATGGACACTAGCAATATGGAAGATATCCGTCGGATGCTCGGACAGCCGGATCATCCGAAAATTTTGCGTTTGCTCGACTTGACCGAGCGCCGAATGGATGTCCCTGACCCGTATTTTACGGGAGATTTCCAAGAAACTTATGAACTCGTCACAGAAGGCTGTGAAGCATTGCTCAATCAAATAAAAGCGTCCGGACGATTAGAATAGGTATGCTGCCAAGGGGGATTTCAGGTTTTGGGGCGGACCTGCCCGTGACGGATTTCAAAACATTTCAAGCGGACAGCTATTCTTTTGCCCGAATGCTAGGAAAATCGATTGATGTCAGTCAAAAGGCTGCGTATCCTGCCAATTTCCATCACATCCGAACAACGGAAGGGTTATTCATATTGCTGAATGCTCATTATCATTACCTTTCATTTGCTGTTGAAGTGAGTTTTGGAACAATCCGTTTCGTAAATGCTGTGGAATGGGCAGCGCTTTTTGAGGAAGCGGGCTACCGTGTTTGCACCTCAGCTGAATTGGAGCAACCGTTACGTGATGTCCAGTTTGAAGATGGGGAAAAAGATTTGTGGAAACATTGGCGACCAAGTCATATTGGAGACGTTATATACAATTTTTGGGATTAATGCAGGACCTTCTTGTGAGAAAATAGATAAAAACAATTTAATATAAAAAGAACGACAATAATTATGGAATTATTCATAATTGTTGTCGTTTTTTATTTTTCCATATAGCCTTCTGGAAATAACTAATGAAAAAAATGTTCCTAAATAGGTGGAAAGCTCTGTTTTTCTACGATTCCAGAAAAAAAATTAACTTTTTTTCTTAAAATTTTAAACCTCTTGTAAACGCTATCAGAACGGGGCTCGCTGAGTTTTCAAATTTTCTGGATGCCGTGAAAAATTCTGAAATCGGTTTGAACTTTAAAATCAGCTATGTTAACCTAGTAACTATCAAAAAATAGCTTTATAAAAAAATAAGGAGGAACATTGTGAGAAAACTAGGCATTGGATTGATTTCGTTGGTTATAGTGCTCGTTCTTGCTGCTTGCGGCAGTGGAGATGCAGGATCCGCCAACGGAAAAGAAGGAAATAAACTGGAAGCGTTGCAAGAACAGGGGTCAGTCAAAATCGGGTTTGCCAATGAGAAGCCGTATGCGTATGAAGAAGATGGCGAACTGAAAGGAGCCGCGGTGGCAATCGCCCAAGAAGTGTTTGCCAACCTCGGGATCAAGGAAGTGGATGGACAGCTATCGGAATTCGGGCAGCTCATCCCAGCATTAGGTGCGGGGAAATTTGATGTCATTACAGCCGGAATGGCGATCACGCCGGACCGTTGTACGAATGTCGCATTTGGTGAGCCGGAAATCCGATATGGAGAAGGGCTGATCGTCGAAAAAGGCAATCCGATGAATTTGCATAGCTACAAAGACATCGCCGATAATCCGGATATTAAAGTGGCCGTCATGAGCGGTGCGACTGAAAGAGATTTCATGCTTCGCGAAGGAGTTGCGGAAAATCAAATTACGACAGTACCGGATATCCCGGCTTCCTTCTCCGCTGTTGAATCGGGCCGTGCTCATGTGACAACGGGAACGGAAATGACGATTAAAATGGCGTTGGAGTCAGCCAATAATGAGAAGCTGGAATTCGTCAATGATTTCGAGCAACCCGATATCGAAGGCGTGCCAAGCTACGGAGCGGCTGCATTCTTGAACGGGGACGATGACCTTCGGGAAGCGTATAATGCCGAATTGCAGAAGCTGAAAGAAAGCGGCAAACTCGCGGAACTGATCGAGCCCTATGGCTTTACGGAGGAAATGAATACGGTCGATCCGTCGATTACCACCGCCAGCATTTGCAGCGGGGAAAATTATTAAAAGAGGAGGTCGGTTTCAGGGCCTCGTCGAATAAAAGGGGAGCCCTGAACCTCCTTAAAAAAGAATGGTATTTGGAGTGATTTGGTGAGTTCCATAACGGAAATAGCCCTTGAGTTAACCAAAGGGTTGAAAGTAACCTTGCTTGTCTTAGTGTTATCCATTATTTGCTCCAGTATAATCGCCTTTGTGGCAGGATTGTCCCGAATCTCTTCGAACCGTCTGCTGACAGGATTCACTGGATTTTACGTTGAGATATTTCGGGGCACTTCGCTCATCGTGCAATTATTCTGGTTTTCATACGCCTTGCCCGGCTTGTTCGGCATCCATCTCGGAAGCGATATTTGGACAGCGGTGCTAGCCATCTCCCTCAATTACGGGGCGTATATGTCTGAAGTTGTCAGAAGCTCCATCCTGGCGGTCGCTCCCGGACAGACAGAAGCCGCCACTGCCTTGAATCTGTCGAAGTTCCAACGCATGCGCCACATCATCATTCCCCAAGCAGTCCGCATGATGTTGCCGGAATACGGAAACTACCTCATTCAAATTTTGAAAGCCACTTCGCTCGTGTCGTTGATCGGACTGACAGATCTGTTGTACTACGGCAATATTTACCGAAGCACCCATCTGGCAGAAGCGCCAATTGTCTACATCCTTCTTCTTGTCATGTACTTCGTGCTCGCCCTGCCATTGATCGCGTTTACTAGAAAGATGGAGAAAGTGTCGAAGAAAGGGGTGGCGCACGGATGACTTGGGATTGGAATGTTTTTTTTGAAGTCATACCTCTAATTTTCAAAGGGTTATGGATTACGCTCGGCTTGACGATCGCCTGTTATGTATTCGCGGCCATCTTCGGCTTTGTCTGGGTGTTTCTATATCGCATACCAGTGAGCGGCATCCGTTGGCTGTTCAGTTGGATTGCAGAATTCATCCGATCTACACCGCCGCTGATCCAATTGTTCTTCTTGTATTACGCATGGCCGATGGTGCCGGTCGTCGGGGTGACGCTCAATCCGTTCGTCGCAGCCATTCTTGGACTTGGCATTCATTTCAGTACGTATATGGCGGAAGTGTACCGGTCCGGCATCGAGTCGGTCGATAAAGGTCAGTGGGAAGCGGCGACTGCGTTAAATTTATCGACGCGCCAAAAATGGCTGAAGATCGTTTTACCGCAAGCCATTCCGCCAACGATTCCGATGCTTGGCAACTATTTGATTATCATGTTCAAAGAAGTACCGCTGGCGTCGACAATCGGTGTTGTGGCGATGCTCCATATCGCCAATGATTATGGCGCACAATATTATAAATACGTCGAACCGTTGACGGTCGTTGCGCTGTTCTTCTTGCTGTTGAGTTATCCAGCCGCGTTGCTCATTTCGAAGCTGGAGAAAAAGTACAATCGGCGGTTTGATAAGAAGACCGCTACGTTGTGAAGGAAGTTCAAAGGAGGGGTTCCATGAGTGAACCGATCGTGCAATATAAAAATATCCGCAAATCTTTCGGAGAGGTGGACGTTTTGAAAGGGATCGACCTCGATATCCAGCCTGCTGAAAAGGTCGCTCTCATTGGACCAAGCGGCTCTGGGAAAACGACGATTATCCGGATGCTAATGACGTTGGAGCAGCCGACGTCCGGGAAAATCGAAGTGGATGGCCGAAATTTATGGCAGATGGAGAAAAAGGGGGAATGGGTGACAGCAGATGAAAAACATCTCCGCGAAATCCGGGGGGACATCGGCATGGTATTCCAACATTTCAACCTGTTTCCGCATATGACGATACTCGAAAACTGCATGCTGGCGCCTGTCATCGTCAAAAATGAAAGCAAGGAGACCGTTCGCGAAACAGCAGTGGAAATGCTGGAGAAGGTCGGGCTCGGAGAAAAGATTGACCTGTATCCGAGCCAGCTATCCGGCGGCCAGAAACAGCGGGTCGCCATGGCGCGAGCGCTCATGATGCGTCCGAAAGTGATGCTGTTCGATGAAGTGACATCCGCCTTGGACCCGGAACTGGTCGGGGAAGTGCTGGAAGTGATCCGCGATCTTGCGAAGGAGGGGGAGATGGCAATGATCCTCGTCACGCATGAAATGGATTTCGCCCTCGACATCGCAGACCGCGTCCTCTTCCTGAATGAAGGCGTCATCGAAGAGGAAGGCCATCCGACCGATATTCTCGTCAATCCGAAAAGCGAACGGCTGCAAGACTTCCTCGGCAGGTTTAACGGCAGGGCAAAAGAGGAGCAAGGGGTTGTCTAGAAAGAGTAGGCATCGGAAAATATCCGATGTCTTTTTTTCTCAGGATAACCCTAGGGAAAACCGAGCCCCTAAGACCTAGGCCCCTTTCATTCATTGACAAAGGGCACATCCACCGATAGGGACGTTATGGTAAAATGGGAAAAACAAGCATGAGGGATGGAAATAAAAGTGAGATTAATTCCAGCATTTATTCTAAGCCTGGCAGTGCTGGCAGGGTGCGGCGCACAAGATGTAAATGAAGCGGCAGTCGTTGAGGAACCGGTAGATAAAGTGGAGGTACTGGCGGAAGACGAAATCGGAAAATCATCAGAGTCAAAAGAAGAGCCAGAAGAAAACGAACAAACGAAGCAGCTTTACCAATTTGAGACGATGACATTCGAATTGATGAACGGTGAGACAGCCCGCGGGCAGTTCCAAGTGAATTTGCTGGATCCTGCGGAGACATATGAAATCGCCGAAAGAGTAAAAGCCGAGCTGCTGGAATACTTCCCGGACTATGACCATGATGGAGAAAAACCGATTAGCCGGTCCCCTTCTCACTGGAACCCGGCCTTCATTTTCAAATTAACGGATGGGAATCAGCAAGAATTGCTGTTCAGCACAATCGATCGCACAATAAAAGCAGAGGAGAGTCATACACTGAACGTAGCAGTGGTCGATGTTACTACGACAACATTCGAGGGGACTGTACCAGACGGCGGTTCAACATTTGATGAAGTGTTCGATAGACTAAGAAAAGCGATTGGAAAATAGACAGGAGGGTAGACCGATGATGAATCCGCCTAAATTGGAAATTCCGAAGACGTGGTGGGAGAAATGGTTTGACCGATTCACATTGGGTGTTTTTCTGGCAGCGGTCATCTATGGCCTGTTTGCATGGCCTGCCTTACCCGTGGAAGTGCCGATCCATTTCAATATGACGGGGGAAATCGACGGTTGGGGCCATAAAGGATTCCTGTTCCTGTTGCCGGGAATCGGCGCGTTCCTGTGGATCGTACTGTCGTTCGTCGAGAAGCATCCCGAAACACATAATTACCAAGGGCTGACAGAAGAAAACGCACCCCGTTTGTACCGCAACTCGATTTGGCTCATCCATATCATGAAAAATGAAATCCTTCTTTTCATTTCCTACATGACTTGGAAAATTATCCAGAACGCATTCGGCCGTTATTTGAGCGGCGGCGTCTGGGACATGATTATTTTCCTTATCGTCCTGTTCGGTTCCATGGGATTTTTCATTTACCGCGGCATAAAAATCAAGTGAAACGCCTGTCTCTCCGAATAGGAAAAGACAGGCGTTTTTAGGTGCGATGAACTGTATTCCGTGCCCTGGAAGTTTTTAAAGCGGCTTCAACGCTGTTGTTTCATCGAGATAAATGAACGCGTCGTATCGGTGGCTAATACGGGAGGAGACATAGTTGCCGTACGCCTCAAATTCGGGATGATAGACGACCCCGATGGCGCGGTGGCCGACCCAATCCTGAAATAAAGAACGGTTCTCTTCATTAAATAGGAGCACTTTATCTTCTTCTCCCGCTGCATGTAGCTGACCTTCCCACGTATTGAAACGAGCGGGAGGGACGGTCATTCGCTGCAAGGGATCGCCCCAGTTTTCAGCTGCGATGACTGTCCCGGCATACATGCCGAATCCGATGGCATACGTATTGTCCCTGCCGTATTGTTCCCGTATCAATTGGCCGACGTTCAGCATATCCTCATTCTTCATCGACGTCTCGGACGCATCGCCGATATGGGTGTTATGCTCCCAGACAATCACTTTCGCTCCAGCGCCATGATATTCCTTGAGCTTCTGAATCGCTTCGACCATATGCGTATCCCGGATATTCCACGAAATGGCCTCTTCTTTCAGCATCGACCGGTAATACGACTCCGCATTTTTGGCAACCAATGCGTTCATCGCAAGGTTCAAGTCTTCCTCCTGTCCTTCCCCGTACCGTGCGGCATGGTTTCGTATGGAAACGAGCAGTTCCGATACTTCGCGAATGCACTCATCCGAAAAATGGGCGGTCGACAACGCATAGTGTTCGGGCATGCGATTATATGGCTCAAAGCAGGTAAACGCCTTTTTGGCCAATTCCAAATCTACCCCGAATGAAGGATTTTCCTTCAAAAACTTCAGCATTTCATCGATCGATTCATAAAGGCTGTATAGATCAATGTCGTAAAATCCGACCATCCGCTCCGGTTCCCGTTGGTCATTCTCATCTTTCAGCCAGTTGATGAGCGCTTCAATCTCCTCGTTCGCCCACATCCACGTCGGCCAGCGGTTAAACGCCTCGGTCAACAGTTCAGTGGTGGATCGTTTCTTTACCGAAAACCCTTTGATATGCTGATTGACTTCCTGCGCAGACGGCCAATCGCCCTCGACCGCAATGAGTGAAAATCCTTTTTCCCGAATCAAACGCTTCGTCAGCTCCGCACGGACCGTATAAAATTCCGATGTCCCATGTGATGCTTCCCCGAGCATGACGATTTCGGCGTCTCCGATTGCGTCGATTATTGCATCGATCGTCGATTTTTCATGCAGGGGGAGGGCGTGCGATTGAATCGCCTTCACAAGCTTTTTGGACAAATTGCCTCCGTCTCCTTCCTCTATCGATCCTTTTGTTACAATTAGTATACCCATGAGATTTCCCAAAAAACGATTATAGGGAGTTGGTCGGATGGCGGTCTTTTATGAACAATTTGGAAAAATAGGGGAAGGGCCTCTTCTCGTATTCATCCATGGCGGCGGAGCCGGAGGATGGATGTGGGACAAGCAAGTCAGTCACTTCCGCGATTATCATTGCATTGTGCCGACATTGCAAGGGCATGGCGTACGTAGCGAGGAAGGGACGTTTTCAATCCGGGACAACGCGCAAGAGCTGATCGATTTGATTGAAACCGAAAGGGCGGGTCGAACTGTCCATATTATCGGTTTTTCCATCGGAGCGCAGATTGCATTGGAAATGTTGAATCTAGCTCCGCATTTGGCGCAGACTGCGATGGTCAATAGTGCACTACTTCGTCCGATGGCTTGGGCGAAGCCGTTCATCAGGCCGTCCATCCGCATAACGATGCCCCTCATCCGCAACCGGGCCTTCGCAAAAATGCAAGCGAAACAATTGTATTTGGATGAGGAGTATTTCGATAGATACTATGAAGATAGCGTGAAAATGAAAGCTGGGACACTCATCGACATGTTGCGGGAAAACCTATCCTTTACCATTCCGAAAGGGGTTTCCAACAGCTCGACCTCCATACTCGCCACTGCCGGAATGAAAGAACGGAACAGCGTCATCCAATCGGCTAAGCAACTCACTGCGCTTCGGCCCGATTGGCACTGTCTTCTCGTCCCCGGCATCGGTCACGGATTTCCGATCGCCCGCCCGGACTTGTTCAATCAAACCGTGGAAAAGTGGCTGGCAGAACACATAGTATAGGTTTAGGTTTGGAGTAAACGGGAATATACCTCGAGAGAACTGCTTTTGAAGGAGGAAGACATGGAATCTCCCGTAACACAACAGACGAAAACGAAATGTGATACAGAATATGAGACGCTGAAACGCGTCATTTTGTGCCAACCGCAATTCATGGCAATCGAGGACGTCATCAATGACGTTCAGAAACAATATAAAGAGGAAAACATCGATGTCGAACGCGCGATGGAACAGCACCGAATATTTGAACAGCAACTGCGAAAACATGGCGTGGAAGTGGTGAAGCTTCCGTCATCCGAACAATTTCCGGAACAAGTCTTCACCCGCGACATCGGCTTTACCGTCGGGGAAGAAGTCTTTGTCGCTGAAATGGCAAGTGACATCCGGAAAGGGGAGGAAGTGGCGCTCGAAGAATGGTTAGCCGATGAGAACATTCCATTTCAAACGACGGCGGATCGGGTCGAAGGCGGGGACGTCCTCATCGACCGGGAAAAGATCTTCGTCGGGATCAGCAGCCGGACATCCGAACAGGCTGTTGCCATGTTGGAAAAAGAATTGACCGACCACGAAGTGATCCGCGTCCCGTTTGAAGAAAAATACTTGCATCTGGATTGCGTATTCAATATTCTATCCCCCGAAGTGGCGCTCATTTTCCCGCAAGCACTTTCCGCTGATATGGTGGACTACCTCGGCGCGATGTATACGCTCATCGAGGTGTCCGCTGAGGAGCAATTCACACTTGGGACGAACGTTTTATCTATCGGAAACGGCAAAGTGTTCAGCCTTCCGATGAACCAAGATGTCAATGCGGCAATGCGGGCGCATGGATTCGAAGTAATCGAAGTCGATTTTTCCGAAATCATCAAATCGGGCGGCTCCTTCCGTTGCTGCTCCATGCCGCTTGAGCGGAAATGATATTCAAGACGAACCCTTCACAACAATCAGTGTGAGGGTTTTATTTTTTGAATGAATCCGGTCCTCTTTCCTCTTAATCTTCTAGCCTTCACGCTTAAAGGGCTGGGAAAGGTGGTATAGAAAAGAAGAGAGGAGGTTCGGAAGTGATGTTGAGTGCAATCGGAGTGTTACTGATCGCCATTGCCTTTGCTGTCGTTTCTATTTATGTGGCCAAACTTTTGCATCGAGTCGCCCAGAGTATCGGGACACTGGGTGAAACTGCCAAACGGATGGAAGGGCAGATTGATCAAACTGTTGGGGCGGTAGAACGGACGTTAGAAGAAGCAGATTGGACAATCCGGGACATTGACGTCAAGCTGGAAGCATTGGATAGTGTCTTCGAAACAGCTGAAGAAGTCGGTGAAACGGCCTATCTGGCGAGTACCGGGTTGAAGGAAGCGACAGGCGTCTATGCGAAAAGCGAAGCCATGCCCGGAACAAAACCGTTCGTCCGGGTCGTTCAGTTTTCTGAACTGACGCTCTGCATGGTGGATTCTTGGAAACGTGGAAAAAAAGCATCGTCTTGATTTTATTGCAAATGTAGGGTCGGCTATAGAATTCCCCCACGTCTAGTGGGGGAAGAATTCCGGCTGAATTAAAGTGAAAGCTTGCGGCGGATGTTTGGAGTTTTTTGGGGGACGGTTCAGTAAGAAACTACCGGTATTTACGCTGCGGCATAATGAATCAGAAAGGGTGGGAACGCATGAGTTTGACAGGAGTTGGCGTACTTTTAATCGGAGCCGGATTTTTAGTCCTTGCTATTTTCATCGCCAAAGTACTGAATCATTTCAGCTCCATTTTGGAAGGTGTGAACGAGACAGTGGATCGGCTGCCGGATCAGTTGGACGAGGTCCTTGCCGAGACCGGTGAGATGATCCGACATTCCAACGACACATTGGCGGACGTCAATGAAAAGCTTGGCACACTGACCCCGTTGTTTCACGTCGCGGGAGATGTCGGCGAGACGACACGGAAACTGTCCTCTTCCCTTGTCGATGTGGCCGAAGCAGCGAAGAGCAAGGTCGTCGATATCGATGAGGAGAAACGGAACAAACGTCTCGGCGGTTTATACGGGACGGCAGCGCTGGGCCTTTATGCAGCGCGGAAACGGAAGGAGGCGAAGAGCGGCGGTTTAAAAAGGCCGCGCAACCTTATGGCAACCGGGGAAGAGAAAGCGTTCGATATCGCACGCATGAAAGCAGAAGCAAAAGAAGCGGCACGGGAAGGAAAATATCTCGTGCAAGACCAATGATAAAAGCGTAGAGGAGCCCAAAATGTGTGGGTCCTCTACGCTTTTTATTTTTCTGAAGAGATTTCTGCAATCTCTTTCATCTCTTTCCTTCTTTGGGAAAGGAAGAAAAGGAATGACAGGATGCCATAAAGTCCTTCGTACTTCTCCTGTTTTGAGTATTCCTTTGCACTAGTGGTCTGGGCTTTCAGCAAATTCGTTTTCTCCAAAGCGGATAACGATAACGTTCGTGCCGCTTTTCCAGTATCGCCTACGATATGGAAAAAGGGATTAAGCGAATGGACTTGGTTGTTGACCTGATTCAATGTCGCATTGCTTGTCTGCAACATATCCGTCGCCTGGGCCGACACATCGTCGACTACATCGGGGAGGCGATCGGTCGTTTCCTGCAAGCCTTCCAGCAAATCGGCCGCCTTGTTCAATGGCTTAATCAGCAAGATGACGAGGACTACAAATGCAATGCCGATGAGCAGTACACCGATTCCCATCCAATCCATATTGTATCACCTCTTTTTTCGTTTATTCCCGACTGCGGTATTCGAGTTGTGGGACGGATGCCGATTGGGAAGACGCTCCCGTGGATTGCCTTGCCGCTTTTTGTTGGGCCGCTTCTTTCTCCTTTTTCAGCCGATAATAAATCCGTGCCGCCGCTTCCGTCAAGGCGGTCGCTTTTTCCATCAACGGCCGCAGTTTTTTAGGTGGTGTCGCGATTTGTTGAGATAAAGACTCAAAGGATTCGTTCAAGTGCTCCTTCGTTTGGCCGAAGTTTCGAGCGGACTTGGTCAACTGGTCCAATGATTGTACTTTGGTCTCGACATCGTCCGCAATCCGGTTCGTTTTCTCCATCAATTGCGCGGATTGCTCCGTGATGCCGTTTAACTTCGTTTCCACTCGCTGGACGGTTTCCGACAATGAATTCATCGTCTGTTTCGTGTTTTTCAGAACGAGGAAGACAAAGACCGCAATGAGAGCCAAAGATAGAGCCGCGATGGCTGCGCTCACATATAAAAGGATGTGCAACGATTCTCCACCTCCATTTCAAGATGCGTACTTCCTTCTATTTTTACCACCAATCTTCTATTGGTAAACACATAGGCTAGAGGAGTTGAAGCGCGGATCATGGCTTGGAGGGTAAACACTGGGCATAAGGGGAAGGGAGATTATTAGAAAAGCAGGTGGTACAATATTGATATTGTGAGATTGTGCAAGTTTGTATCAGTTTCCGAGATTACATTTGCAGTATTCCGCGAACAGTCCAATTAATGGAAGTGCAATGAAATGAAGACGACAACTGGATTATATCTTTTTTTATTGCGATCCACTTTGTGAATCTGACAAACCTGACAGCAATCGTCTTCTTGGTATTGGGAAAAAGCTAGCCTTCGGTAGTGAAAATTGGCGCTATCGTTTTAGTGGTCCTGTTAACTCACTAGTGTTGCATTAATATCTTTTGAAGATTAGGAATTCATAAAACCTTCAAAAATCTAAGGAATCCAAAAGAAAAAGTCCTTTATAATGGAAGGTACAGGTAGTTCCTGTCCAAATCCAATACAAAGGACCAACTCATGGACAAGAATACACGAAAAACTTCATTTGGTAAATGGCTGAATGCCATTGATTTTGAGAAATTCAACGAAATTGTGACCATACATGGGCAAGACCGGTATACAAAGAAGTTAACGACGCAAGCTTACACACTTCTCATGCTGTATGCTCAATTAATGGAGTCAGACAGCCTGCACGCACTGGAAGCAGCGCTGACAAACCGGGATTTCCAACGGGCGATCGGCGTGGATTCCATCAGTGTGTCGCAGCTTTCCAGAAAGAATAATCGGTTGGATCCAACGGTTCTGTCGAATCTTTTCATGCAACTGGTTAGTCAGATCGCTGTACAAAAACTTTCGCCCAAAAAGGGGTTGCTCCTGAAAATCATCGACTCCACAACGATCCCGTTGAACGTAAACCATTTTAAATGGGCCGAATTCCGGGAGACCAAGGCCGGCGTAAAGCTGCATATACGCTTGGTGTTCGATGAAAACGGCACTCATTACCCCGACAAAGAGGTCATCACGAACGCCAAGGAGCACGACCGTAATCAACTCGAAGTGCTTGTTGACGACAAGGAGGCCATGTATGTTTTCGACCGCGGGTATGTGGATTATGAACGGTTTGACCGCTTCACGGACGATGGGCTTTTCTTCGTCTGTCGGTTGAAGAAGAATGCCGTTCTGCATCCCATCCACACATTCTCCCTTCCGGAAGGGAGTGATGCCCTTTCCGACACGATGGCGTTCGTAGGCGCCAATCCGAACTGTACGGAGAACGTTTTCCGAATCCTTGTCATCCCTGATGGCAAGGGGGGCGAATTGCGGCTGATCACCAATCGTTTCGACATTTCCGCGGAGGAAATCAGCGAAATCTACCGTTCTCGCTGGGCCATCGAATTGTTCTTCAAGTGGCTCAAGCAGCACGTGAAGATCAAGCATTTCTACGGTCAAAGTGAATACGCTGTGAAAAACCAGATTTATCTGGCTCTGATTGCCTATTGTCTGAACGTCCTGATTCAATCGGAAACAAACAGCAGGAAATCCATCTTGGCGATTTCACGTATTCTAGCCGCTAATCTATGGGAGTCGTCCCGGTATTGGCTTCGTAGAATCAGGAGTGGAAGCATACCGTAACGATCCCTGCTGACCCGTCACTTATGGATAACTGTATAAACTTACCAAATGGACAGCGCTACCTTTATTCAGGTGCTTCCCTTTTTGGCAAAAATAAAGATAGAATGGTGACTGAATATTTAATTAATATTCATGCAACGCTAGTGCTGTTAACTATAAAAACAATTGTGGACGAGAGAAACAGATGGACGACAAAGGATGCAGGTATCAATAAATAGGGAGGAAATCATGATCTATTTACGTGAAATTTCGTTTCCCAATGAGGATAGGGAATTTAAATTTTTCTTGAATATAAAAAGAACATGCTATGACTCGTTTTATCCATTTAAAGTTCTATCAAGAAATGGCTTTGAAACGATTGCTTTTGAGCCCGTGACGATATTATATGGAGGCAACGGTTCCGGAAAATCCACTGCCTTACATGTAATAGCAGAAAAAACAGGAATCCAACGCGATTCTATCTATAATAAGTCAAATTTCTACCCCGATTATGTGCAATTGTGTGAGATGCAGCTTAAAGCGGACATTCCTGAAAACAGCAGAATTATTACAAGTGATGACGTATTTGACTATATGTTGAATATCCGGAATCTCAATGAAGGAATTGATCAAAAACGGGAAGAACTATTTGAAGAATATTTGGATGCAAAATACTCCCATTTTCAAATGAAATCTTTGGCAGATTACGAGCAGCTGACAAAAGTGAACACAGCTAGAAGGAAAACACAGTCCCGTTTTGTAAGGAATGAATTGATGGACAATGTGAGAGGGTATTCGAATGGGGAAAGTGCGTTCCGGTATTTCACTGAAAAGATTGGCGATCAAGGACTTTACATTTTGGATGAGCCGGAAAATAGTCTTTCTCCAAAGCGCCAGATGGAATTGGTGAGATTTATTGAAGACTCTGCTCGTTTTTTTGGCTGTCAGTTTATCATTTCAACACATTCTCCATTTCTGCTCTCCATGAGGGAGGCAAAAATTTATAACCTGGATGAAAATCCGGTTAGGACGCGCCACTGGACGGAACTAGATAATGTCCGAACATACTATGAATTTTTCAAAAGCCATGAAAACGAGTTTTAAAATGGTTCGTGATCATGGAAGAAATAATCAAGGGGTATAGTATGACAACTGCATAGACTACATAATTGCATTGATGGTTGAGAGGGATGGCGATTGTCATCCTTTTTAGTTGGTAAAGAGAGGAAGGCAAGCTACGGTTCTGCATTGAAATCAATTGATGCTAGATTATAATTATATTATGTAAACCATAATGGGATTTTGAAAGTCCCTGAACACCAAATCGATAAAAGCATTCCTCCATCCAAATCGGAATGCACGTTCGTCCTGCTATGGAGAATGAGTGCGAAATCTGCTAGAATGAAGGAAATTAACCGGAAGGAGCAGGGCAGGATGCATTTAATAGAAGAAACAGAACGACTCCTCTCCGTTTGCCGGGAGTGTCGGGAACGTCATGCCGATATGCGGGAGCAGGATAGGGAGCCGGATTTTTTCCAGGAAGTGAAACCATATGCGGATCTGACGCATGCGTGGCTGGATGAATGGACGAGCGCCGTATCGGAATGGATCAAAGTTGCCAAGCCGCTCTACGTCCATCCGCATCAAATCGAATCGCTGCATGATTCCATGAAGCAGTTCATCGTCCAGTCGTTTTATCCGAAAACCGGAAAAAAACGGTTCGTCTTGTCGATCCACTCGGCTGAGTATACATTGAAGACCATTTTGGATGCGCTGCGAAAGGAAGGAGGGCAATGAAACAGACAAAACTGTCCATCCCTGAAATACTGGAACAGCTGCATACGGACCCGGCTTTTTCATCAAATATCGTACACACAAGAACTATCCCCGGCAAAGAGGCGGTATACGCTGAATTTCCGGAACGTCTGCATCCGTCAATCATCCGTGCACTTGGGACGAAAGGGATCGGGCGATTGTATAGCCATCAGAAGGAAGCTTTCGAGTTGGCTGCATCGGATCAATCATTCACGGCAGTAACTCCAACCGCGTCCGGGAAATCGCTGTGCTATCATCTGCCGGTTATGCAAAGCATTTTGGAAGATGATACGTCGCGGGCCATTTATTTATTCCCGACGAAGGCGCTTGCCCAAGATCAGTTGGCAGATTTGCACGAGTTGATCGAAGCGAGCGGGGAGGCGATCCTCAGCTATACGTATGACGGGGATACGGCGCCGGGATTGCGGTCCAAAGTGCGTAAATCGGGTCATATCGTTCTGACGAATCCAGATATGCTTCACTCGGGTATTTTGCCGCATCATACGAAATGGGTATCGCTCTTCGAGAACTTGAAATATATCATTATCGATGAACTTCATACGTATAAAGGGGTATTCGGCAGCCATGTCGCGCATGTGCTCCGCAGATTGAAACGGATTTGCAATTACTATGGAAGCGATCCGGTCTTCATATGCACCTCGGCGACGATCGCCAACCCGAAAGAACTGGCGGAATCACTGACGAATACGGAAATGCGATTGATTGAAAACAACGGGGCGCCGGCGGGGAAGAAGCATTTCGTCTTTTATAATCCGCCTGTCGTCCATCCGACGTTTGGTATAAGGCGCAGCGCCGTGTTGGAAGTCCGAGATCTAGCGTCGTTTCTCTATCGGGAAGGAATCCAGACGATCGTTTTCGCAAAAAGCCGGGTGCGCGTAGAAATGCTTGTGACGTATATGAAAGAACTGACGAAAAAAAAGCTGTTCGATGAAACGATAATGGGCTATCGGGGCGGTTATTTGCCGTCGGAGCGGCGGAAAATCGAAAAGGGCCTGCGGGAAGGGGACATCCGGACCGTCGTCAGCACAAATGCGCTGGAACTCGGTATTGATATCGGTCAACTGCAAGCGTGCATCATGACGGGGTACCCGGGAAATATTGCGAGTGCCTTCCAACAGGCGGGCCGCGCGGGAAGACGCCAGGAAGAGGCGCTTATCATTTACGTTGCCCAATCGATGGCGCTGGACCAATACATCATCGATCATCCCGATTATTTGCTGGGCCAGTCCCCGGAAGAGGCGCGGATCCATCCCGACAATCTGTTCATCCTAATGGATCATTTGAAATGCGCTTCCTTTGAATTGCCGTTTACGTTAACGGAGACGTACGGGGAATTCGAAGTCCAGGACTTGCTCGCTTTTTTAGAAGCAGAAGGCGTGCTCGTCAAAACGAGCGACAAATGGCATTGGATGACGGACCGCTTTCCCGCAAGCGAAGTGAGCTTACGATCCGCAGCACAGGAGAACGTCGTCATTATCGATAAAACCCATCCAAAGGAAACGGCCGTCATCGGGGAAATGGACCGCTTCAGCGCCATGACCTTGCTCCATGAAGAAGCGATTTATATGCATCAAGGCACCCAGTACCAAGTCGAAGAGCTGGATTGGGAGGAAAAGAAGGCTTACGTCACAGAAGTAGATGTCGATTACTTCACGGACGCGAACCTTGCGGTGGAATTGAAAGTGATGAGCGAAGACGCGCTTCAGCCGCTTGGAGAACACGAAGTTGCCTTTGGCGACATCGCGGTGTTGGCGATCCCGACGATATTTAAGAAGATTAAGTTTAATGAAAAACATGATAATATAGGATCGGGACCGATTGATCTACCGGCGGAAGAGCTGCATACGAACGGGACTTGGCTGACATTTGACTTGCCGGAAGGGTGGAAAGAAGCCGACCTGACAGATTCCATGACGTCAGCAGCATACGCCATCCAGTCATTGGTTCCTCTGTTTATCCGATGTGATCGAAATGATGTCCATGTCGTACCGCAAGTGAAGGCGATCCATACAGGGAAGCCGACTATCTTTATACATGACAGCTACCCAGGCGGTATCGGATTAAGCGAGAAGATATTTGAACGTTGGCAAGAACTGCTCTCGATGACCGCTGATCATGTTGCGAACTGTAGCTGTGAGGCGGGTTGTCCGGTTTGCATCGGTGCTCAGGAAGCCGGGCAGAAGGATAATAAACGACGTGCTGAAGACCTGTTACGTACGCTGGCAAAATAAAAGAAGGGGCTGAAGATCATTGATCCATGGTTTCGGCCCTTCTTCATTAATTTCATTTAACATCAGGCAAACTTGAATTATTTTCAAAGCAACAGGTTACGAAGATGCTGCATTAGTCGGACTACGATAGGGACATTCGATTGGGTGTTATATTCTTCTGTCGCTAGAGGGTGAGGTAAAAACGGCACATACTGTTGAATTCAAATTTATGGAAATAAAAACAATGAATAATTTACTAACCTTGAGCGAAGATAAGAACAGTTAGTTAAATAAATCATTGGAGGTGCATTCCATAATGAAGGGAAAATATTTAGCCTTATCATTGGCGGCGGTAATACTATTAAGCGCTTGTGGACTAGACAAAAACGGTGACAATGATTTCAAAGTGCGGGATCCATTGTTGGAGGACGGCGGGCAAAATGATATAGGTAAATAGAAGGGATTCCTCTTTGTGTGAGGATAGTTCTGACGATTCCACGAAAACCAAAGTAACGACGGTAGACGGCGAAGTCCATATCGTCAAAGGCCATCCAGAAGATTTCATGGAGCAGATTGGTATTGGGAGCTAGTCGGGACCGAACCTTGAAGACAGTCACCGGGAACATATTCTGCCCCGGCTAGCAAAAATTGAAAGGGCTTAGTTGGGCTTTACTAAATAGGTCCAGGAAATCAAGTCATCTCTGAAGAACCTTGAACTAACAGTCATGAGAGACGTGCTGACGAGTTGTTGGGGGGAATAATAAAGGGCTGAAGCTGTTTACATTGACAGTTTCAACCTTTTTTTCATTAGTTTGTAAATAATTTAACGGTTAATGCCAATGCCAATGGGATTATTAAATAAACTGCTTCCGATTATTAATTAATTTTTCCCATTCTCTTAATTTGATAGTTTAGTTGATCAATTTGTTTTTGCATTTTGTCCAGTTCTTTTGTTAGTTGACCTTGAGAACCTTGCTGATTTGAACGTTCTAGTTCTTGGAGTGCAATACCTGCGGCAATTGTCGAAATTCCATCACCCAATGTAGAAAGTGCCGCCCCGAGCAAAGCAAGCTTGGCTGCGAATATTTCGGGAGAGTCAGAATTTGGTCCGACCTCTGGTTTATTTGCGTTGTACATAACAAGCCTCCTTTATAACACTAGCTATGATTTAAAAAGTATAAGAACCAAACAGCATGAATGCGCTCGTCAGGCTCATTCATAAAGACCGATTTTACATCGCCCAAATAGTCTTTTGTAAAGTCTTCTGTGGTTTCGGGAGCTGGTTCCTTCCCAGTTAGTTGGAAATGGAGAGACTGAAATGTTTGGCAGTGCCTAATTTTTATTATTTTATCTTTATCACCTTAGGAAGGGGATTGATTAGCAAAAATTAAATGGCAAGATGTGGTACAATGCTCTGCATCCCTATCATAACTGCATTCTAAATTATATTATGTTCTATTTTCTAATCAGTGAATAATAAAAGACCAACGAAATACTTTATCCGGTTTGATTGATGAGGAAGAAAACACAAATAGAAATAGCAAATAAAGACGCTCAGTCCCATGAGCACTTTTATTTGCTTAAATCTATGTTACGATTTGTTTGGAATGAACATGGGCATAGGAGGCAACCAAACATGGATTTAAGTACACTCCCTATTCAACGTGGGGATAACATAATAGAAAGAAAAATACGGTATGATTCAGTAGTGGTAGAACATAGGTGTAAGTTATTAAAAGCACAAAGTAATAGTGTAGTACTTTTCCATGCTATACAAAATTCCTTTACGATGATGGCAAGTCAAACAAAATTATCTATACCTAAAGGTAGTTATACAATCGGTTATTACTGGAAAGATCGTCCGTATAATTTATACGTTTGGAGAGATGAAAAAGGGAAGTATTTAGGTTCCTATTTTAATATTGTAAAGAATACATACATGACCGATCAGTTGGTATCCTTTGAGGATTTGATTATTGATATTATGGTTCTTCCGAATGGAGAATACTTTATTTTAGACGAGGATGAGTTACCAGAGACATTGTCTCGATTTGAAAATGGGACTGTCCTACAAGCCCTAAATTCATTAACGGATTCCATTGATATTTTTCTTCCTCAAATCATTTCAGAAACCGGAAAAAACTATAAGCATGAAGAACTTCTTCCTTGGTTGAACAAAGGATTAACTTTTTGATAAAGCATACTTTTTACAATGATAGTACATTCTTGAAAGAAGATTGGGGAGACGCTCTAGATAGAGGATTCTGGTGAAGATATCAAATGAAGGTTTCCCCTCTCATTTATCGAATAGTAGTTAAGTAAGGAGGGATTTTCAATGACAAATGAAGAAGTAAACAAACTATCGGATATGCTATTACAAAGCCTTTATGATTATCATTTTGCTAATAACGGAGGAAGCTACACCTTGCCTAAAGCCATGCTAAATGCTGACGTCAACAGCAAACTCGCCATTGACTATCTAATCGAAAATGAATATGCCGCGGATAGTGGGCAAGGGACGGACAACCTAGTTTTGGCAATAACGCCAAAAGGTATGGAGTATATTAAAAACAAATAAGCACATTAAGCGATTAATTGAGAGCGTCCAATCGGGCGTTTTTTTATTTTAAGGTTGCAAGGTATTGGACGCTGGGATTGAAAGTGTTAAGTGAAAATTGTCCGCCATTTTTTCATGAATATGGCCATAAGGCTGAAGTGCAACGGCAGCTGTAAACGTTCGGTACCCGTCCAATTCTTGAAAGTCCTTTGTTATCTATATCCCTCAAAAATAGTTTTAGTAGCCAACCTTCCAACTCACCAATTCTGTCTCACTTAATCAAAATCCCGCTTAAGTTTAAACAATTCCATCTCATTTTTAGCTGTCTTTTGATAAGTGAATTCCAATTCGCTTCGTATATCGGCAAGTTGTTCTTTGATGTCAGTTACATTTCCTTGCATTTTATGCACATCCATCGCCAGGCTTTCCAGTCGGGCGTCAGTTTCTTCTTGACGGTCGCGTAAGGCAAGTGTAATTTCCTTCAGCTCGTCCAAAGTTTCCAGTTTTTTTGTGTTGTCATCCACTTTAGACTTGATTTCATTCAATTCGAATTTGAAATCCTTCATTTCGGTCTTGACGTCTTTCAATTCAGCTAAGATTTGTTGCAATAATTTTTCGCTCAAACCGATCATCCTTTCGCGTGGTATTCATTAATCTATCAACGTTTAAACGACTTTGGAGTCCGATGTTTAATTCCCTATATTATATGATAGTTACTATTATAGAGCAACATACGGCAACTTTTGACGAAAGTTATGAAATCTTGGTTTTAAAATCCCTTTTCATTTCCCAAGCAATACAGCTCCCATGGCAAAAGACTGATTTCCTTATAGATAGGTTGGAAGTATAGTATAATTTACTACCAGTAGCATGAATTACAAACAAGAAGTCGCCCGGTGGCTCCGGGCCTTGCGGAGTGTGCGAGCAATGTCATATGAACAAAAACTGATGCAAATGAAGAAACTGTTGAAGAAGGCTGATCCTAAACCGGAAACGCAGCGAAGTAAGCCCCCGGAAAAGAAACTTCCTCCACCGCCCGTTTATGAACAAAGTTGGTTGGCGGCCGGCCTGACGAAAGAACCGAATCCTTTTGGCATCGTCTATAAGAAGACGGTCGAATATGACGGCGACTACCGGCATGGCGAAATCGCTTTATCGGGTTTGAAGAGGACGATTGACAATTGGGCTGGGGCGGGGGAGATTCATCCGCTTTCCCCGGATTTGTCCAAACCGCTTCTGTTTTTTGATACCGAAACGACCGGGTTAAAAGGGGCAGGGACGCTCATTTTTCTTATGGGATTCATTGAACGGACCACGGATTCTTTCCGCCTGACGCAATATGTCCTGCCAGGACCGGATCATGAAGCGGCATTCCTCTATGCGTCACGGCTATGGGAAACGGACTCGACGCTGGTGACGTATAATGGGAAGAGTTTCGACATTCCGCAAATGGAGACGCGTTGGACGATGAACCGGAACGTCCTGCCGCCGCTGCTCAAGCATGATCAGATCGATTTGCTGCATGGCTCGCGGCGCATTTGGAAAGAGGAGATGGGGACGTTCCGGCTTCCGGCGATCGAGGAGGAGCAGCTCGGTTTCCATCGCGACGGGGATATACCTGGCCATATGGCGCCGATTATCTATCAGGATGCTGTCAAACACGGCCGCGCCGACTTATTGATGAAAGTGCTATTGCATAATGAGTGGGATATCCTATCGCTCGTCGCTTTATACATCCGCTCGACCGACCTGCTATTGAAGGCGGATTTGACAGAATCGGCCGTTATCCATACGAATATCGGGAAATGGTTTGCCGATTTGAAATCCTATGAGCGTAGTGGCAAGCTTTTTGAACAGGTCGTCAAGGAGTATGGGGCTGATCATCCGATGACGCACTACCATCTGGGGTTTCATTTGAAACGAAAAGGTGATTTCAGGGCAGCGATCGAATCATTTTCCATCGCATCGAGCCATTTGACGGGCCGACATCGTATTTTAGCTTTGGAGGAATTAGCGAAGCTGCAGGAGCATAAAGTGAAAGAGCTGGAATCGGCGATGGGAAATACGAAATTGGCGTTGCAATACGTCCAAGAAGACCGGGAACTGTCCAGAAAATTCCGCAATCGCGCGGGAAATGAGTTGCGGAAACGGGAAATACGGCTTGCCCGGAAACTATTTCCCGGGGAAGCGCAAGAACCGACAAAATAAGGCTTTGATTCCCGTTCAAATTAAGACAGGGAAGGACAAAATATGTTATAATGAGAGCTATGTAACGACAGACGGAAGGGCGTAGTCTTATGGAAATTAAATTGGACTCTAAAACAATTCTTGAAAAAGACTTCAAGACCGGCCTACGTGGCTATAATCAGGAAGAGGTTGATCTTTTCCTCGACGATGTCATTCAAGATTACGAGACATACAAGAAAATGGTCGCAGAATTACGGCTTGAAAATGAGCGGTTGAAAGAGGAATTGGCGTCTAGCCAAAAGAGGACCACTGTCGGAACGGGCGGCACGACGAATTTCGATTTGCTGAAACGAATCTCAAATCTGGAAAAGCATGTATTCGGCAGCCGGCTTTCCGAGGATGGGTAATATTGCAAGCTACAAGGTTCGACATATCCATTGAATCAGAATAGAAAGTACTGTATACTGGACAATACCATAGCGAATTTAGGTAATCGCTGCAACGTAAAGTTGTAGAGGAAAGTCCATGCTCACACGGTTCTGAGATGTCCGTAGTGTTCGTGCCCGGCGAAAAAATAAGCCGGGGCACCGTGCATTGCACGGTGACGGCGGGGATAAATCCTACGTCCTTCGGGATATGGATGAGGTTCCCTGAAAAGTGCCACAGTGACGTAGCCGGTCCGGAAACGGTCCGGGTGGAACGCGGTAAACCCCACGAGTGAGAAACCCAAATTATGGTAGGGGCACTCTTCGGAAGGAAATGAACGGAAGAAGGGACAGACAACAGTCTGTAGATAGATGATTACCACCCTAAGTACGAGGCGGAAGCCGTTTGAGTACACGGGAACAAAACATGGCTTATCAAATTTACTATGGTTCTAACATTCAGTTGAACGCTCTCCTATTCTCTTGGGGAGCTTTTCTTATGTATATGGAATTTAATTTGATATAATAATAATCTTGCAGAGCTGATGGGCATCTGCATGGTTTGCGGGCATGCGCTCGAAACCGGGCCTTCCAATCTCCCACCGGAACACGCAAGATGGCAACCAGATACACCGGTACCAATTACATCTTCTGAATTAGGTTATAGGGAATGGGTGAGTTTCGATGAACTCTAGTAAACAATCCTTTGCTTCCTCTGAAGTCCTGTCTGAATATCCGAAAGAACTTTCGGAAAAAGTTTTCATGACCGTGGATGAAGGGATTATGATCACAGATAAAAATAGACGCATTGTCCACGTCAACCCCGCATTTGAACAAGTGACCGGGTATCGGAGAGACGAAGTAGTCGGTCAGACGCCGCGAATTCTCCAATCGGGTGTACATACTGCCCATTTTTATCAGAATATGATGAATGTCCTAGATAAGGAAGGGCGATGGAACGGGGAAATCTGGAACCGGCGGAAAAACGGTGAGATTTATCCTGAGTGGCTACGGATCATGGAAGTCCGGGACGACAGCGGGGCCGTTACGAATTATTTGGGAATATTCGTCGACCTTTCCGACCACGAAGTAGCATTGAAGAATTTAAAGGACGCCTCCATGACGGATACATTGACGAAGGTGGGCAATCGGCAATCCTTCTATCACCGGATGGAAGTGCTGTTCAATTCGGGTGAAGAAGATGACAAGATATTCGCCATATTGTTCCTCGATTTGGATCGCTTCAAACAGATTAATGATACGCTCGGTCATGCGATTGGCGATGAATTATTGAAGGAATTCGCCCGAAGGCTACGGAAATTATTGAAAAACAAGGATATTATCGCTCGGATCGGCGGCGATGAGTTTGTCATCGCGTTGACCGGACTAAAGCATTCCGGGGAAGCCGCCATTTTCGCGGAACGGATTCTCGAGAAACTGGAAAGGCCGCATCATATCGGTTCCTATGAGCTGTTCATCTCCTCCAGCATCGGCATCAGCCTCTATCCGCAGGACGGAAAATCGCTTGATGACCTATTGAAAAAGGCGGATTTGGCAATGTATGAATCAAAACGGAGCGGCCGCAACAATTACACTTTTTTCTATGAAGATCTGGTAACCGACGTGACACGGATGATTGAACTGGAAACCCGTCTTTTGACGGCTATCGAGGAAAGGAAATTCAGCTTGACGTATCAGCCGAAAATCGATATGACAACGGGTCGCATCGTCGGGGTCGAGTCGTTTGTCCATTGTCCCGTCTGCCAGAACGGACCGGAAGCCATCGATGACTTCACCCCTATCGCCGAGGAGCTGGGACTGATGGTGCCGATTACCGATATAGCGCTTGTAAAAGTATGCGAGGATCTCCTGATGATGCAAGCGGAAGGGGTCGACCCGGGGCGGGTGTCCATCAATATTTCCGCCATCTACTTCATGCAGCCGAACTTGATCGAATCATTGACGAACACGATCCGGCGTTTCGGGCTATCGCCACGTCAATTTGAGTTGGAAATCGCCGAAAGTGTCGTCATGGCGAACGGCGAGCGTTCGATTCAGATACTGAGTGCTTTGAAAGCGGTCGGGTTTTCTGTGGCCATCGACCATTTCGGGAACGGTTTTTCTTCCTTAGGTCTGTTATCCAGAATATCGGTCGATACTATTAAAATCGATCGGATCTTCATCCAAAACATCTTTGAAGCGGATGAGAACCGGATCATTGTCGACATGATCATTCAAATGGCAAATCGTCTTGGCATTGCAGTGGCGGCGGATGGAGTCGAACATATCCGGCAGATGAAGCTTCTGCGGTCGATGGGCTGTGCGTTGGCCCAAGGCGGCTATGTGAGCGATGCGATTTGCCAATCGGAACTCGGTGAAATCATTGCAATGTTTGACGAAATGGGAACGGAGTGGGAAGTGCGTGAGTGAATATAAATTAGTGGCAACGTCCGCGATGGGGCTGGAATCCATCGTGGCGGATGAAGTGAAGGCGCTCGGATTCGAAACGAGCACCGAAAATGGCAAGATCTATTTCCAAGGCGACGAAACGGCCATCGCGAAGACCAATATGTGGCTTCGGGTAGCGGACCGCGTACGGATCGTTGTCGGAGAATTCAAGGCGACGACGTTCGATGAGCTGTTTGAGCGGACGAAGGCGATTGCATGGGAACGCTATTTGCCTGTCGACGCGGCTTTTCCGGTTGCCGGGAAATCGGTGAAATCGACTTTATACAGTGTGCCGGATTGCCAAGCGATCGTTAAAAAAGCGATTGTGGAGCGACTTAAATCGGCTTACAAGCGGATTGGGTTCTTAGATGAATCCGGCCCTTTATTCAAACTGGAAGTATCCATTTTGAAAGATAAAGTGACGCTTACGATCGACTCGAGCGGGGCGGGACTCCATAAACGGGGCTATCGGGTCGGCCAAGGGGATGCGCCTTTGAAAGAGACTTTAGCTGCGGCGCTTGTCAAATTGACACGCTGGAATCCAGACCGTCCGTTTGTCGACCCATTTTGCGGGTCGGGTACGATTCCGATTGAGGCGGCGATGATCGGCCAAAATATCGCACCGGGTTATAATCGGGAGTTTTTGAGCGAACAATGGCCGTGGATCCGGAAAAAGACGTGGGATGACGTACGGATGGAAGCGGAGGATTTGGCAAACTATGATCAGCCGTTGTCCATATCCGGATTCGACCACGATCCGCGGATGATCAAGGTCGCTCGTACGAATGCCATTGAAGCGGGATTCCTCGATATCATTCATTTTGAGCAGCGCGATGTCCGGGAATTGGTTGTGGAAGGTTTGAACGGCGTCCTTGTGGGCAATCCTCCCTATGGTGAGCGCCTCGGTGAAATCGAAGAGGCGGAAGAAATGGCGCAAGTGCTGGGCGATGTGATGAAAGATTATCCATCCTGGTCCGTCTACATGCTTTCTTCTTTGGAAAACTTTGAAACGATGTACGGGAAAAAAGCGACGAAAAAGAGAAAATTATTCAACGGCTTCATTCGAACTGATTTGTACCAGTTCTGGGGCCGACGTCAGTCATAAAAATGTTGGAAGAGGATTGTGCCTCTTCCTTTTGCATGTAATCAGGAAGGAGTCCCCTATGAAAAGAAAACTGCCATTCCCTTTATCGAAAGAAAAGTCATTCTATGATTCATTGAGTGATTGGATCGGTGATACGCTGTATGACGATTTGACCGAAAAAGGGTTTGAATGCCGCGATGAACAGATTTTTATGTCCTTTCAAATCGAACAGGCCTTGAAAGAAAAGAAAGTGCTCTTCGCGGAAGCGGGGGTCGGAACGGGAAAAACGATCGCTTATTTGTTGCCGGCCATCGCGTATGCCCGGTATACCGGGAAACCGGCGCTCATTTCCTGTGCAGATGAAACGCTGATCGACCAGCTCGTCAAAGAAGACGGCGATATCCGGAAAATCAGTGACGCCTTGGAATTAGATATCGATGTCCGGCTCGCCAAAGCGCGGGATCAATACCTATGTCTGAAACGTTTGGAAGAGACGGGGGATACGACGAATGAAGAGTTCATCGAACAGGTAGAGGACTCCCTCCCGGATTTCGTTCATGGCAATGTCTCCCTCCAATCGACAGCTGTGTACGGAGAACGTTCCGATTATCCGGAATTGAGCGACGCGCAGTGGAAAATGGTGAACTACCATCCGATCCAGCAATGCGAAGCTTGCGATCTGCGCAATAAATGCGGACAGACGCTCCATCGCAATCATTACCGGGAAGCGGTGGAGATCATCATCTGCTCCCATGATTTTTATATGGAACATATTTGGACGAAGGACTCGCGCAAACGGCAAGGTCAATTGCCTTTATTGCCCGAGGTTTCAATGATTGTTTTTGACGAAGGGCATCTCCTCGAATATTCGGCGCAGCGTGCGTTGACATACGAAGTGCAAAACAGCACGCTGCTCCATCTATTAGAGCGCATCATGGTAGATGGTGTTCGGGAAAAGACGCTCGGCCTGATGGAAAATCTTATTGATATCCATGAGAGATTCTTTGAAAAATTGGATGACTCCGTGGAGCTCACCGATAATGAACGGAAAGCGATCGGTCGGTCGGAGGAACTGCTTGCACTTGGCAAAGAGGCGGTCCGGCTTTCCCACGCCATTTTGGAAGAATTCGTGTTTGAAGGTGAGTTATTCATTATCCCGGAATATGATCTGAAGATGGTCGAGGAGTATCTCGATCAGTACATCTATTCCATGGATCTGTTCACTTCCCAGAATGATGCGGTCGATTGGCTGGAAGACCGGGAAGGCGAGTTGACCCTTGTCGTGATGCCAAGGCTGGTAACCGATATTTTGAGAGAAAAACTGTTTTCTTCGAAACTTCCAATCGTGTTCTCTTCGGCGACACTCTCGGTAGGAAAAGACTTTTCGTATTTGGCGGAAGGTTTGGGTATTGAGGACTATCTGTCGTTTTCCGTCCAGTCCCCATTCGATTACGATGAAGTGATGAAAGTCGTCTCGACGGATGTGGAGGACCACGAGAAAGCGGAAAAAGTGCTGGAGTTGTTGGAAGACGGGGAACAGACATTGATCTTGTTCAAATCCGAACAATCGATGAACCGGTTCCAGGCGCAACTTCCGGCTGAATGGAAAGAGCGGGTTGCTTTCGAAGGGGAGCGCGAACTATCTTCCATGATACGGGACTTCCAGCAGAAACAAGTGGCGTTCCTTTGTTCATATCATTTATGGGAAGGATTGGACATCCCGCATGATGCGTTGACGCGCGTCATTATCCACGACTTGCCGTTTCCGCCATCCGACCCATTATTCGAAGCGCGGCGTAAACATGCAGATGACCCATTCCGGCAAGTCGATTTGCCGTTCATGTTGCTGCGACTGCGACAAGGCGCCGGCCGCTTGATCCGGACTTCGGAGGATTATGGCACCGTCCATTTGTTATTGAATCCGTTGGAACAACAACTGAAACCGGAAATCGAATCAATCTTCCCTGTCCCGATGGTGGCGCAAGCATAATTCTTTTTTAAAAAAATAGAGGCAAAGGAAATTCTAGTTTCCTTTGCCTCTTCCTATTGGTGCTGCCTATGTACTCATTCCTCATCAATTGTCAACAAAATGGTCAGCATCGTGCCGCCCTCGAGTTGAATCGGTAGATTGAAGGCTTGTTTGAAGCCATACATCTTCGTTTGCCCCGTCATGACGGTTGGCGGGGAGATGTCGAGTTGAACTCCCTCGTTTTCGAGCACAGTACATAAGTTTCCGGCGACCATATTTCCCAGTTCTCCGGTAAACGACTCCACCATTTCCCCTTCGATTTTCATGCCGAACATCGCCTGCCCGATCAAGTCAATCGCTTTTTCGGAAGCATCGATCAAAAGCCTGCCCTTAATATCGCCGACTAGGCCAATCAAAACGCTTAACTCTTTTTGTATATATGGCTGGACGGTCATGGATGGAGGAAGGACATCCAGTTTGACCGGGATGACGGTAGATAAGGATGAAATCGTCCCATTTAAGATCATCTGTACGTTTTTGGATGTCGTACTCATTTCGGTTCCACCTCTCTGAATAGATTCGCTAGTCCGATTATACCATGAATAAAGATTGGAAAACGAAAAGAAGGTAAATTTATGTTTTGAATAATTTGCCCGGCTTTGGAAGGCCAAAAATGGTATGATATGAGAAGTAATTGATGAAGGGATCGAACAGGATATGCCAGAGATAGATAACTTGATACAGCAAACGGTGTTGCTTGGAAAATTATTCAAAGAGAATGACGATGAAGAGCGGTTCAACAAGGCCGCCCTGTTTGCGGAGAAGCTGCTCCGCCAGGAATATACAATCGGCTTCGCAGGCCATTTTTCCGCCGGGAAGTCGTCGATGATCAATGCGCTCACTGGAGGGGATCTTTTACCATCGAGCCCGATTCCGACGAGCGCCAATATCGTCAAAGTGACGAAGACGGACACCGATTATGCCATTATCCACTACACGGACGGCAAAGCGGTGAAGTATAACGGACACGGGTTCCCGAATGCGTTGAAGAGGTTCAGTAAGGATGGAGCGGCAGTGGCGCTCATTGAAATCGGTCATACGGAATCGAATTTACCGGAGGGCATCACGGTGATGGATACGCCGGGCGTCGACTCGACGGACGATGCACACCGACTGTCGACAGAATCGGCCCTTCATTTAGCGGATATCGTCTTTTATACGATGGATTACAACCATGTCCAGTCAGAGCTGAATTTCCGTTTCACGAAAGAATTGATGCGCTATAACGAAAACGTCTATTTGATCATCAACCAGATCGACAAGCATCGGGAGAGCGAATTATCGTTCGAAGCATTCCAGCAGTCCGTTGAGGATTCATTCAAAATGTGGGGAGTTATTCCGAAGGGGATATTCTATACGTCACTGAAGCGGACGGATTTGCCGGAGAATGACTTTGAACAAGTGAAAGCGATCGTCGAAGGCTCCATGGAGAACTGGAAAGAGCAACTTGCGGCGAATGCGGAACAGACGCTGTTGAAATTAAAAGATGAACATATCCAGTTTTTGAAGGACGAAATGGAAGAACGGAAGAACAACTTCTCGGAAATCGTATCGGAGGAGGAGTGGTCGCAGCGGGAGGAATTAGCGGAAGAGGCAGCGGCCGCAAAGAACATGCTCGGGCGCCTATCGGGTGACGGATTTGCGATCGCATTCGAGAAAGAACGAGATAGCCTGCTGCAAAGTTCCGCCATCACTCCCTATGAGACGCGCGAATTGTTGAAGGAATATTTGGAGTCGCTATCCCCCAGGTTTAAAGTGGGATTCCTCTTCGGCGCCAAGAAGACGGCCGAGGAGCGGGAACGGCGGCAGCAAGCGTTGGCCGATAATATGGCGAAGCTCGTCCATACACAAATCGAAGTCCATCTGAAAACATTGATGAAGAATTCATTGAAGGAAGCGGGAATCTTGACGGACGAGCGCTCCCTCGCCATCGATAATCTGGATTTATCCGTCCCGTTCAGCGAAATCGAAAAAGAGTTCCAAGTATCGGAGACGATCACGGGAGACGCGATATTGAATTATTCGGATCGCATGAGATCCGCCATCCATCTCGCCTTCCGCCGGATGGTCGAACCGTGGAAAAACGAAATGGCCGCTATCGCTTCCGAAGCGGGAAATGAAAAGACAGGAATGCTGGAACAGAAATCACGCCGGCTCGAGGAGAAATTGTTCGCCATCGACCAAGTGGAAGAGGTCGGAAAACGTCTCGCGTCATTGGAGACGAACCTCACGAATCCATCCAAACAAGCCGTTGAGCAAAGCAATTCGCTGCTCCGTCAATGGCAGGACAAAGAAGTCATCGAAATCGCGGAATATGAAGAACTTGACGACATGGAACAAGTTGTACCTGATCAGGAAAGTCGTCAGGATGATCGGAAAGCCATCGTGTTGACAGGGGAGGCTTCTGATTCAGGATCGGTGATCGATCATGCGATACATGTTGCCCAGTCGGTCGAACGGATTCCAGGATTCCAAGAGATGTCCCAGTATTTGAAGCGGAAAGCGGATCGTTTGGAAGGACAGGAATTCACCGTTGCCTTGTTCGGTGCCTTCAGTGCCGGAAAATCCTCTTTTTCCAACGCATTGATTGGAGAAAAAGTGCTGCCGGTTTCCCCGAACCCGACGACGGCTGCTATCAACCGCATCAAGCCGGTGGAACCGGGCAAAGCGGACGACACCGCAGATGTTTTATTGAAAACGGAGGAGCGGATGACGGAGGATGTCTGTCGGTCATTCGAAGAAGTCGGAATCCGGGTTGCTACATTGGATGAGGCGTTCTTGAAAGCGGAGGAGGCGCTGACAATCGAGTTGGCGGATGAAAACCTCCACATTCATAAAGCGTTCATCGCGGCGTTTCAGAAGGGCTATCCGGTCTATCGCGATACACTCGGTTCGACGCTCAATGTGGAGCGGGAAGAGTTCGTCCGCTTCGTCGCTGAAGAAGACCGCAGCTGCTTTGTCGAGTCGATCGATTTCTATTTTGATTGCGAGTTGACACGCAAAGGGATCACGCTCGTCGATACGCCGGGAGCCGATTCGATCAATGCCCGTCATACCGATGTCGCATTCGATTATATCCGCAATGCGGACGCCATTTTGTTCGTTACGTATTATAACCATGCGTTTGCACGGGCGGACCGGGAATTCCTTGTCCAATTGGGCAGGGTGAAAGACGCATTCGAGCTGGATAAGATGTTTTTCATCGTCAATGCGATCGACCTTGCCAATGATGAGGAAGAAGCAGAAGCCGTCAAGACGTTCGTCGCCGAGGAATTGCACAAGTTCGGCATCCGCAAGCCTCGCGTGCATGGCATCTCGAGCTTGCGGGCACTCGATGCGAAATTGGATGGGCAAAGCGACCCGCTCATGGGCGCATTCGAGGAGAAATTCCATCATTTCTTAGAGCATGACTTGAAAGGCTTGGCCGTCCAGGCGTTGGAAGAAGAGACTGTCAAGACGATTGAGCGTCTTGCCTCCCTCATCACGCGGACCGAGACGAATATGAAACGGAAAGCGGAGCGCCTGACGGAATTGGATCGATTGGAAGGGGAAATCCGCCAGCACTTCTCCTATAATTTTGCGGAAGTGTGGACGAAAGCGGCCCATAATGAGTTGGGAGAATTGATCTACTATATTTTGCAGCGGGTGTTCCTCCGATTCTTCGATTTCTTCAAGGAATCGTACAATCCATCCGTATTTGCAAACTACTCAACGGATCGGGCGCTGAAGCATGCGCTTGCGGAAACGGTGCAGATGGTCGGGTTTGATTTGACCCAGGAGCTGAAAGTGACGAATCTCCGGATGCTGAATTTCATGGTGAAGCAATTGAAAGACAGGCAGCGCCAGGAAAATGCGGTGTTGTTGGAGAAGGACGGATCGTTCGCCCCGGCGCCGTATGAGCCACAGGATGCCGAGATGTTGTCATTCGACATGCCGTATCCGGATCCGGCTGTCTACAACAGTGTCAATAAACTGTTCAAGAACGCGAAATCGTTCTTCGAAAGAGGCGATCGGGATGTGCTGAAGGAAAAGTTGGAGGAACTGATGAAGCAGGATGCCGCCATCTATCTCGGGAAAGAGAAGGAGAAATTGGAGAAATGGGCGGATGCGTGGATTGACAGCGAAGCGGAAGGGCTTCGTCAACATTTATTGAAACAAAGCTTGGATCAGATCGCTTCCGAGCGTACGTTGCTGTCAGCGACGGAAGCGCTCGGCGAATGGCGTGCCATTTACGAAAAACTGCGGTTGGAGGAGTTGGTTTGATTGGCAAAAGTGTTCGTTTCCGTAGATGAGGTGAATGCGGAACAGGCGAAATGGATCGACGCACGTTTTTCTTTGCAAGACAGCGGGGAAGGCAGGCGGCAATATGGGGAGAGTCATATCTCGGGTGCCCTGTATTGGGATTTGGAAAAGGATCTATCCGATATGGCAAAGAAAGCCGGGCGCCATCCGATGCCCGAGAAAGAGGCGTTGACGGAGCTGTTCAGGAGGAGCGGGCTGAACCGGGATGATCTGATCATCGTCTACGACCAAGGAGGGAGCCCTTTTGCGCCCCGTGCTTGGTGGTTCCTCCATTATGCGGGATTCCAAAATGCGGTCATCGCAATCGAAGGGTTTGAAGAGCTGCGCGCGAAAGGGATTCCGGTTGATGACGTGGAACCGAAACCGGTGCGCACCGATGTGCAGCCGGATTGGAATGAAGAGCTGTATGCCTCATGGGATTTCGTGGAACGGACGGTGGCGGGTCGGACGGATAGCCGATTGGTCGACGCCCGGGCTGCGGAGCGGTATCGTGGCGAAGTCGAGCCGCTCGACCCGGTGGCCGGCCGCATTCCCGGCGCATTGAATTTCGACTGGGAACAGTTGAAGCAAGACGGCCGCTTCCGTGCAGATGATACACTCCGAAACCGCTTGGCGACTGTCGTGAATCCTACGGAGGAAGTGACGGTCTACTGCGGCAGCGGAGTAACTGCCGCTCCGCTCTATGCAATGCTTAAACAGGTCGATTATCCGAATGTCCGCCTCTATGTCGGAAGTTACAGCGATTGGATTTCAAAAGAGGATGCACCCGTCGAAAAGGGATGATTGGAATCTTTGACTTAAGGGATGTGGAGTTGTAATGAAATATGCGTTGCTTGGAGATATCCATTCTTCCAAGGTAGACTTGGAAGCCGTGCTGGACGACATCGAAGCGAAAGCGCCAGATGCAATCCGGGTCGGTACAGGCGATCTGTTCGAATGTACAATCAGCAAGAAGGATGTCAAAGGACAGACTTACACGAAAATGGAGGCCGTCATGCTCTTACCGGAAGGGTTTGAGGAGTTGTTGACTTTCCTGTCCGTCCGGGGGAATCAGGAGGAGCGGATCCTCCAGTTGACCGAGACGGCAGACGTCCTGCGTGAAAAGTTGGCGACGATGCCCGAGACATTTTCGCTTGGGGAAGCAGAAATCGTCCATGGCCATCAATGGCAATGGGGCGGGGAGCCTTGGTCGCTGATCCGGGCGGATGTTGAGCGAACCCCGGTATTTTACGGCCATAGCCACAAGTCCGGACTGCGACGCAGTGGAGTGGAAACGCCGATCGATTTCGGAATCCCATACCCGGTTACCGGGGAGGAAGTCCTTGTGAACGTTGGAGCGGTTGTCAGTGACCGTGAATGGGCATTATATGATTTGGCAGATCAGACTGTCACTTTTATGAAAGCATAACAAAAAGACGGAAGGGGTCAATTCATGCCTTTTCCGTCTTTTCGCACCGCCTGCCGCGCAAGAGCGTCAGCCGCTTTATTCTGTTCGTCGGGAATCCATTTGATGAAAAAATAATCGAAGCCTTTTGCGATTTCCAAAATTCGGGCTAAATAGGTCTGGTGTTTCTCGTTTTTGACAAACTCCTTTTCCACTGCCTGGACGACGATTTGTGAATCGGACTTCGCCGCTACCATGCCTGACGTCAACTGGGCCGCCTCTTCCAGGCCGCGCAGCAAGGCTTGGAATTCCGCAGTATGGTTGTCGGTCGGCTCAATCGGTTCGGAAATGCGGATTTGATGCCCTTCACCTTTAATATAGACACCGATGCCGCTTTTCCCGGGATTTCCGGCACTTGCCCCATCGACGTATAATTCAATCATCTGGTTCACCTCGTAGCTCGAAGAAAGTTGCAACCTCCTCGGTTGCGTATTAGAATAGAGGAATCTTGCCTTATGGAGGTTGTTATGGACAAAGTAAGTGTCATGACCGAAATCAATGAAATGCTCGACACCTTTTGCCAAGATTGCTTTGTAAAGAAACAATTGAGTAAAGACAACGGAAAGACACAGGCCCATAAATTTTGCATCACGACATGCACGGTGGGGGAACAATTGCAGTTCCTCGGTTCGGAAATGAATAAAATCACAAAATAAGATCCCGCTGATAAAACCTCAGCGGGACGTTTCACGTTCACTCATCATCCATTTTCAAGACATTCGCCGCTTGAGGACCGCGGTTTCCTTCAATAATTTCAAAAGAAACGGTTTGCCCTTCGTCGAGCGTTTTAAATCCTTCGGACATAATACCGGTAAAGTGGACAAACACATCTTCCCCGTCATCCGCTTCGATGAAACCATAACCCTTTTCATTACTGAACCATTTCACTTTTCCCTGGTACATGTTACCCCTCCTCAGCGATACGATGTCCTATCCATTGTCATCACATGAATGTCTAAACTATACAGTATTCGACAGGGAAGGTCAATTGAGGCACTAGTCCTGCTCCCTTGGAAATTAAACCAAGTCTTCTTTTCGAGATTCCAAGTACAAATTTTAAGAAATCGTACCCTCATTCAACGAGGATCCCCGCTTTTCGCAACGTCTCTTCCGCGTCCCGGATTTGCTCTTCGTTGTCCGCCATGACCGTGTGGAGGTGGATGCCGCCCTCCGCCAGTTTCGATAGATAAATCGCGTTCGATTCATTGATTTCCTGGATGAATGCTTGCACTTCTTTCCGGTTCGAGACCATGATGGAAGCGCTCAAGTCACCATAGACGGGATGTTCGATCTTAACGTCCTTCACGGTGACGCCGTTATCGACGAGGAGATTCAGCTCCTCCTCCGTCTGCTCCGGCTGATGTCGGCAAACGATCGTTTTCTCGATTTTCTGGGGAGCGGCTTGTGCATGAAGATACAGATAGCCTTGATTCGTTGCGATGATCGGCTCGTTTTTCGCTTTCAATAATGTGACGTCGCTGACGATCACTTGACGGCTGACGCTCGTCATCTCGCCGAGTTCCCGGCCTGTCATCGGCCGATCCGCTTTTCGCAATGTCTCAAGAATTATTTCACGTCGTTCTTCTCCTAGCACTTTACCGTTATCATTCATTTCCATCACCCCCTCTGTTTCTATCTTATTATATATGGGCTATGACGCCGGGCCGCTTCGGTCAAGCGGGCTGCCAGCAAATCGACGCATTCCGCTGTCGTGTCCCGGCCGAATGAAATTCGGATGAATCCTTTCGCAGTTTGGGGATCGATTTCCATCGCGACCATCGTTTTGGATGCATGTTGCTGCCCGACTTGGCATGCGCTTCCTGTGGAAATCGCAAATCCGTGCCGGTTAAGCTCCAACATGATCAGCTGCCCTTCCACATGGTGGACGCCAAGCCCGATGATTTGCGGAAGCTGCCTCTCCTGCCCGGCGGCTTCATATAATGTGAAAAGTTCCTGTGCATCCTTTATTTTATCATAAAACACTTGCCGCATTGTAAGATAGGCCGGGTTTCCGATTTCCTCGTCGACTGTAATCTTCGCCGCGGTGACGAAGGCGGCGATTCCTGGTACATTCACAGTTCCGCCTCGGAATCCATTTTCATGGACTGCTCCCGGAAAGACGGGGGAATAGCGATGTTTCGGATGGATGTATACCGCGCCGACTCCTTTTGGTCCATATACTTTATGACTGGACACTGTCATCGCATCGACCCATTTCGCCAAAAGTCGCAAGTCCACTTTACCGAATGATTGGACACAATCACTATGGAATAAAATGCCCCGTCCCGCAATTAACCCGGCAATTTTTTCAATCGGTTGAATGGTCCCGATTTCGGGATTGATATGCTGGACGGATAGTAAAATCGTATCTTCCCGGATCGCCTGTGCCAACTTGTCCACATCAATCGTCCCGCTTGAGTCAAAAGGTATGGTCGTCACAGAAAACCCTTGCGCTTTCAAATATTCCATCGCCGAATCGACGGAGGGATGTTCTCCTGCGGATGTGATGATATGCCGGCCGCGATGCTGCTGAGCCGTGGCCAAAGAAATGAGTGCAAGCAAATTCCCCTCCGTTCCACCACTCGTAAAATGTATTCCGTCAGCTTCTACCCCGATCAGCTGCGCCAACTCCGTCCTTGCATAAGCAAGGACGTTTTGCGCTTCTCCTCCAAAGTCATGAAGACTGCTCGTGTTCCCGAAGCAACGTTCCGATAATGTGCAGAACACCTCTGATGCTGCGGGGAGTAAAGGCGTACTCGCAGCGTAGTCGAAATAATACATAGTCGATTCCTCCAAGCTATCTAGTAAATTCATCTTGTCATATTCAAGTAATTATGTAAAGATAGGTGACAAGACATCAGTCGGGAGGCAGTCAACAACATGACGTATCATTGCATCATCGTAGGGGGCGGCATTGCGGCGCTCCAATTGGCCCATCATTTGAAACGGGACATGGACATTCTTCTATTGACGAAAGGCGAAATCCGGTCTAGCAATACATACCGTGCACAAGGCGGAATAGCCGCCGCGGTTGGACAGGGGGATTCGCCGGCTCTTCATTACAACGATACGATCCAAGCGGGGCGGGACTTCCACAATTACAAGGAAGTCGCTGACTTGGTGAAGGAAGGACCAAACCTCATCTCCGCACTCCAACATGAGGGATTGCATTTCGATAAGGGGCCGGATGGACGGTTGGCGCTCGGTATGGAAGGTGCACATAGCCGGAACCGGATTGTCCATAGCGGAGGGGATGCCTCGGGCAAATGGTTGGCCGAGCATCTGATCCGAATGGAAAGACCGGGTCTCACCATCCGGGAGAACCGTTTTGTGTATGAATTGGCGATGGATCCGACTACGAACCGGTGCGTTGGTGTTCAAGTGCTTGATGAATCCGGCCGCACAGAGAGCTATTTCGGGCGCCACATCATTTTGGCGACAGGCGGGGTTGGGGGGCTGTATGATCAGACATCGAATGACCCGACCATTACAGGGGATGGCATCGCGCTCGCCTACCGGGCAGGAGCGGAACTCGTCGACATGGAATTCATCCAATTCCATCCGACCTTGCTTGTAGGGGCAGGCCGGACGGTTGGCCTCGTTTCCGAAGCGGTGCGCGGAGCCGGCGGGCGGTTGGTGGACAACTCGGGCAGGAAGGTGATGGAAGGGAAGCATCCCCTCGGCGATCTGGCCCCGCGCCATATCGTCGCCCATGAACTATTCAAGTTGCGAACTAAAGGAGAAGAAGTCTTCCTCGATATAACAGGCATTACCGGTTTTAGAAAAAAGTTCCCGACAATCACCGAATTATGCGAAGCAAACGGCATCCCAATCGCAACAGGCAAGCTTCCCGTCGCTCCGGGTGGTCATTTCCTCATGGGCGGCATCGCTGTCGACACTGTCGGGCGGACGACTATGCCGGGGCTCTATGCAATCGGGGAGACAGCAGCAACCGGCGTCCACGGCGCCAATCGGTTAGCCAGCAATTCCTTATTGGAAGGCTTGTACTATGGAAGAAAACTTGCTTTATTTTTGAATGAACTGCAAGAGACCCCGGTTTTCCCTAATCCGCTCAGGCAGCGTTCAACTCACGAAACTGCGGACTTCTTACCGGAACCCGACGAACTCCGCCGACAGATGATGAAGCACGCGGGCATCATCCGTTCCCGGAAGGGACTGGAGGAATTGGATCGATGGCTTGGCAGTTATAAAGCAGACAGCTCATTGGCCGGAAAATCCAAAAAGGACATTCAGACGGTTTTCATGCTGCAAACTGCCAAGCTTATCGCCAAGGGGGCCATGCTCCGCGAAGAAAGCCGGGGGGCACATATTCGTTCGGACTTCCCGGATGAGTCGGAGCATTTCGGAAAAATCCACATCATGCAATCAAAAAAAGGGCTCGAAATGAGGGACAGACATTGTGAATACGATCAAATTACGATCCATGCTTGAACAATTTTACATAGAGGATATCGGCGACCAGGATGTCTCCTCGGATTTTTTATTCCCTTCGGAAATGACGGGGCAATTGGAGATCAAAGCGAAGGAGGCCGGCGTTTTCTGTGGAATGCAAGTTATCGAAGAAGGCCTCCGCATCATCGATCCTACCATCATCGTCAACATGGCCGTGAAGGACGGCGACAGTATTTCGAAAGGGGATTCGGTTGCAATCGCTTCCGGTTCTGTGCGCAGCTTGCTGAAGAGTGAGCGGGTCATCTTAAACTTGATTCAGCGGATGAGCGCCATTGCGACTGCGACCGATGCAGTCGTCCGCCAGCTGGAAGGGACGGCGGCACGGGTTTGCGATACGCGCAAAACAGTACCGGGACTGCGCATGCTCGACAAATACGCCGTCCGTGTCGGGGGAGGGGTCAATCACCGGCATGGCCTATATGATGCGGTCATGCTGAAGGACAACCATATCGCCTTTGCGGGGGGATCCATCTCGAACGCTGTTCAAACCGTACGCTCTGCACTCGGGCACACAATCAAGATCGAAGTTGAGATTGAGACGCTCGGCCAATTGAAAGAGGCGATCGATGCAAAAGCGGATATCATCATGTTTGATAATTGCACGCCCGAAACGATCAAGGAATGGATCGAGCTCGTACCGGATTCCATCATCACAGAGGCGTCCGGCAATATAACAAAGGACAATATTCGCTCCTATGCGGAAGCTGGCGTCGATATGATTTCACTTGGGTATTTGACGCATTCAGTGAAGGCTCTGGATTTAAGCGCAAATGTATCATTCATTACAGACTAATGGAGGAATCGGAATGTCGATTTTACAATATTTCGAAGAGAAAAAGGGCGGAACGCTGCCGGAGAGATACCGGGAGATGCACCAATCGCAAATGGAGGAACGAATCCGGGAAATCAAGCAGACTCTCGGGGACAAGCTGTTCATTCCCGGACATCATTACCAGAAGGATGAAGTGATCCAATTCGCGGATGCGACGGGGGATTCGCTTCAACTGGCACAGCTTTGCGCTGCAAATGGCAAAGCGGAGCATATCGTCTTCTGCGGTGTCCATTTCATGGCGGAAACGGCGGATATCTTGACGAAAGACAGGCAGTACGTCTATTTGCCGGATATGCGGGCTGGCTGCTCGATGGCGGATATGGCGGACATTTACCAGACGGACCGGGCGTGGGATGCGTTGACCGAGTTGTTCGATCTGACGATTGTGCCGTTGACGTATGTGAATTCAACGGCTGCTATTAAAGCGTTTGTCGGGCGTAATGGAGGAGCGACCGTGACGTCTTCGAACGCGCATGCGATGGTTGAGTGGGCGTTTACGCAGAAAGAACGGATTTTATTCTTGCCGGATCAGCATTTGGGCCGGAATACGGCGTTCGATCTCGGCATCCCGCTGGAGCAGATGGCAGTCTGGGATCCAATCCAGAACCGGCTCGAATACGAAGGGAGTTTGGAAGACGTCAAAGTGATTCTCTGGAAAGGGCATTGCTCGGTGCATGAGAATTTCACCGTGCAAAATATTATCCATGTCCGCGAAGAGTATCCTGATATGCGCGTCATCGTCCATCCCGAATGCACGCGCGAGGTCGTTGAACTGTCGGACGACAATGGGTCGACAAAATATATCATCGATGCGATCGAAAACGCGGAACCGGGCAGCCAGTGGGCGATCGGGACGGAGATGAACCTCGTCAACCGGTTAATTCAGAATCATCCAGATAAAAAGATCATTTCACTCAATCCGAGCATGTGCCCGTGTTTGACGATGAACCGCATCGACCTGCCACATCTGCTTTGGAGCTTGGAAAGTATTGTGGCGGGAGAACCGGTCAATCGCATTACTGTTGACAAAGATACGGCGGATGCTGCTATCGCCGCATTGGATCGCATGCTGGCGAGAGCTTGATAGAAGAGTGTCCGAATTGGCGTTAGCGGGCTGTTTTCCTCGATTTCATTCAATCATGCACTACTTTTATCATTTGCGGGGTATACCAATAATGATAAGTATGTATTGGATTTGAAGATCGAGGAGGAATGACCATGGAGTGGAAAGGAAGAAGAGGCAGTTCGAATGTGGAGGATCGGCGAGGCCGCGGCGGGGGAATGATGATCGGCGGCGGACTCGGCGGCATCGTGCTGGTGCTCCTCGTCATGTTCCTAGGCGGCGATCCGGGGGAGCTGCTTGGGAATATGGGAGGTTCCAACGGGACGGAAAGTCAAATCGCCTACCAAGAGACCGAACAGGAAAGAGAGCTGGCTGATTTCGTTTCGGTCGTCCTCGCGGATACCGAAGACGTTTGGACTTCCATTTTCGAAGAGAAAGGATTTGTTTATAAGAACCCGACACTGGTCCTTTACACGGACAGTGTGCAATCCGCCTGCGGAACCGCTGCAGCTGCGGTAGGTCCGTTCTACTGTCCTGGCGACCAAAAGCTCTATATTGACCTCAGTTTCTATAATGAACTGCAAAACCAATTCCAAGCACCCGGCGATTTTGCCATGGCTTATGTCATCGCCCATGAAGTCGGACACCATGTCCAGACTTTGCTCGGCATTTCGGACGAAATCATGCCGTTGCGTAACCAGATGAGCGAAACGGAGTTCAATAAATACCTCGTCCGCTTCGAGTTGCAGGCCGACTATCTGGCGGGCGTCTGGGCGCATCACGCACAAGGCTTGGGGTATCTGGAAGAAGGAGATTTGGAAGAAGCATTGACTGCCGCCAGTGCGGTGGGAGACGACACCATCCAGCGACGGGCAAGAGGGTATGTCGTGCCGGACAGTTTCACGCACGGCTCCTCCGAGCAGAGACGAAGCTGGTTCTATAAAGGGTTCCAGGCAGGCAATTTGGAAGAAGGCGATACATTTAAGTCTGCGCTACCTTAATATCATAGTGCCATCGAAAGCCATTCCACGATTGGATGGCTTTTTTCTATGAAAATAGACGGACTAATTTTCTCCCTGCGCAACTATTAACACCGCGTGTCAGTATATTCGCAAAATTCCAACTTGCGGTGTCATTGTGAGTTTGCGGAAGCCATTCTATAGTAAGAACCAGTAAGGTGCACCACTTGAAAAAAGAGGAGGAATTGGATGTTTACAGGACAACAGTATTTGGATAGTTTACGTGATGGACGAGTAGTTTATTTAAATGGTGAGAGAATTGATGATGTCACCACGCATCCTGCTTATCGGAATGCTGCTAAATCTTATGCCCGCATGTATGATTCACTGCATGATCCCGCAAAACAGGAAATTTTGACGACGGTCAATGAGTATGGGGATCGGACGCATAAATTTTTCAAAACCCCCGAGTCGGCGGAGGACCTGCTAGGCGCACGGGATGCCATTGCAGAATGGTCTAAAATGAATTTCGGTTATATGGGGCGCACGCCGGATTATAAAGCATCTTTTCTTGGTCATCTACAAGGCTATGCCGATTATTACGAAGGATTCGAGGATAATGCTAGAGCTTGGTATCGAAAAGCCTCCAAAGAGTTGCCTTTTGTCAACCATACCGTCATTAATCCGCAGATGGACCGTTCCAAGCCCTTACATGAGAATAAAGATGTCTTTGTCCGGGTGGTAAAAGAGCGGGATGACGGAATTGTCGTAAAGGGCGCTAAAATGGTCGGTACAGCAGCAGCTCTGACGAATTATAATTTCGTAGCGAATTATGGCCCGAAGGATCTGGGAGACGGCGATCAAAGCCATGCTTTGATATTCCTGGTGCCAATGAATGCACCGGGCGTTAAAATGATCAGCCGCCAATCGTACGAATTGCAGGCATTGCGGCAAGGATCACCATTCGATTATCCCTTATCGAGCCGTTTTGATGAGAATGATGCAGTCATCGTGTTGGATGAAGTATTTGTCCCTTGGGAAAACGTATTGGCCTATCAAAATATCGAGGTTTCCAATAATTTTGTGGCACATACCCATTTTGTTAACCGATTCAGCTTCCATGGCTGCACACGGCTTGGGGTGAAATTGGATTTCATGACGGGGTTGATCTTAAAAGCGACAGAAGCATCGGGAACTCATCAATTCAGAGGAGTTCAAGCAAACATCGGTGAAATTGTAGCGATGCGTAATATGATCTGGTCCTTGTCGACAGCTATGGCAATGAAACCGGACGTTGGACGCAATGGAGTCCTCGTGCCGAATGGTGAATACGCCAATGCGTACCGTGTGCTGGCTCCTGAAGTGTGGGTGCGGATCAAACATATTTTTGAACAAGTGATCGCAGGAGGCCTGATCCAATTGCCTTCCGGCTCCGCCGATTTTAACAACCCCGAAATTCGTCCGTATCTCGATCAATATTATAAAGGGACCAATACCACAGCTGTGGAACGGGTCAAGCTATTGAAAATGGTGTGGGATGCGATCGGTTCCGAATTTGGCGGCCGCCATGAATTATACGAAGTGAACTACGCCGGGAATCACGAGAATATTCGTTTGGAGGCGCTTTATCACGCGATGGGCGTAGGGAATGCAGATTATTTCAAGGGGTTTGTAGATGAAGCATTAAGTGACTATGACTTATCAGGATGGACCAATTCAACTTGGAAAGAAGCCGTATCTACAACGTGAAAAAGAAGGCGTTTACAAAAAAGGGGTGACCGCCATGGACAGTGGAGCTTTTCGAAATGCGATGGGAAAGTTCGCGACAGGAATTACGGTAATTACGACAGATGTGGATGGCACTTTTCACGGAATGACAGCCAATGGGTTTATGTCGATTTCGTTGGATCCTCAACTTGTAGCGATATCCATTGGGGAAAAAGCACAGACGCTTCAACTTATCCAAAAGAGTCGGAAATTTGGGGTAAGCGTGTTGGATGCTTCTCAAATCGATATCTCCAAGCGCTTTGCGGGACAAACGAAAGGGACGACACCTTTTGAATTTGATGAGTTGCGAGGATTCCCGCTAATCGGACAGGCATTAGTGCAAATCATTTGTGACGTTACGGAAGAGATCCAGGCAGGGGATCACACAATCTTTTTAGGAAAACCTAGCTTTATCCATGCGGAAGATGGAGAACCGCTAATCTTCTATAGTGGAAAATATACTAGTTTACAGGGGGAGCTTGTATGACGAAAAACTATGTGGAAACGACTTTTGATATTGCCCAAATTGCCCATGTGGAAATACTATCGCCGGAAGCGGAAGCATCCGTAAAATTTTTCACTGAAATGCTCGGCCTAGAAGTGGTAGAAGTGATTGGTGATCAAACCTTTTTACGTGCGTATGAAGAAAACTATAAATACTCATTAATCATTACAAAGTCCGAGTATCCTGGACTCGGCCATGTGGCTTGGCGGACAACATCCCCACAAGCGTTGGAACGCCGCGTGAAAGCGATCGAAGCAAGTGGTTACGGCATCGGATGGAAGGAAGAGTCCCCAGGCCATGGCCGTGCCTATGAATTCACAACGCCGGACGGTCATAGAATGGAAGTTTTATGGGAGGTTGAATACTATCATTGCAGAGAAGACAATCGCTCCAACTTATTATCGCGCTTCCAAAAACGGCCTGTCCACGGGGTGCCGGTCCGTCGATTGGATCATATCAACTTAATGTCATCTAACCCGGAGGCGGATACGAAATTCCTTCAAGACGTGCTAGGTTTCAGAGTGCGCGAGAAAATTGTAGACGGTGATTTTGTAGTCGGCACATGGAATAGTGTATCCAATCTCGTGCATGAAATTGCATTTATGGCAGAGCCAACAGGAGCTAAAGGTAAGCTGCATCATGTGTGCTACTGGTATGGCGTTCCACAAAATCTATATGATGCCGCTGATCTTTTGAAAGACTATGGTTACTTTATTGAAATTCCTCCCAATAAGCATGGGATTAGCCAAGCCTTTTGCATGTATGCCTATGAGCCAGGCGGAAATCGGGTGGAGTTGTTCGGAGACGCAGGCTATTTAATATTCGATCCGGACTGGAAAACTCTTGTTTGGGAAATGAAGGACGTCCCGGGTACTGGCGATACATGGATTGGAGCGGTTTTCCCGGATTCGTTCTGGAACTATGGAACGGGAAGCCCATCCGAAGTATTGACAACCGCTGTGCAGGAATAGGAGGTGAAGCATCATGAGAAAAATCAAGTCGGCTATAGTAGGCAGTGGCAATATCGGCACGGATCTGATGATGAAGTTATTGAAGAAGGACAGCTTTTTGGAGTTGGCATTAGTTGTCGGAATTGATCCGGAGTCCGATGGGCTTCTACATGCCAGAAAGAGGGGCATCGCCACATCTTCTGAAGGGATCAATGCCATTTTGGAGCATGGCGATATCCAAATCGTCTTTGACGCAACGAGTGCCCAGGCACATATCGAACATGCGAAGAAGCTGAGGGAAGCTGGAATCATCGCGATTGATCTGACACCTGCGGCTGTCGGTCCATATGTCATTCCAAGCATCAATTTGGAAGAGCATTTGGATGAAATGAATGTCAACATGGTGTCCTGCAGCGGCCAGGCGACGACGCCATTGATTTACGCGGTTAGTCGAGTTGCACCTGTATTATATAGCGAAATCATAGCGACGATTTCAAGCGACTCTGTTGGACCAGGAACACGCCAGAATTTAGATGAATTCACAATTACGACAGCAAATGCCGCGAAGACAGTCGGACAGGCAGCAACAGCGCGTGCGCTGCCTGTCATTAATCCGGCAGAACCGCCAGTCATAATGAACAATACCATTTACGCAGTATTGCAAGATGCGACAGATGAAGAAGAAGTTAAACGATCAATTGAACAAATGGTTGCCCGTGTACAAGAATATGTGCCGGGTTTCCGTTTAAAAGGAAAGCCGTATATCGATTTGCGGGATACGCCGTGGGGCAAGCGCTATACAGTGATTATTATGAATGAAGTGGAAGGGAAAGGGGATTATTTTCCTGCGTACGCTGGAAACTTGGATATTATGACGGCCGCCGCCCAGCGTGTTGGTGAAAAATTGGCCGAGCATCTAGTGAAGGAGGGCGCCAAGCCATGACCGATCTCATCGTGACGGATACAACTTTACGTGACGGTTCACATGCCGTAAGTCATTCGTTCTCCCCTGAATTTGTCAGAGAAGTAACTATGGGGCTTGCGAAGGCGAACGTGCCCATCATTGAAGTCGGCCATGGGGCTGGGCTGCAAGGTTCCACGATACAGCAAGGCTTTTCGAAATACGAAGAGTGGGAACTCATTCAAGCAGCAGTAGAATCGAAAGGAGATAGCCAGATCGCTTCGCTGTTCGTGCCAGGCATCGGCACTCGTCCTCAAATTGTCGAGGCGGCTGCCATTGGGATCGATGTGATCCGCATTGCGGTTCATTGTACGGAAGCGGATATTTCACAACAATATTTCAAGCAGGCGAAAGAAAGCGGTCTGGTTGCTGTCGGATTTTTAATGATGAGTCATGCCGCTTCGCCGGAAAAGCTCGCTTTAGAAGCGAAGAAAATGGAAAGCTACGGTGCGGATAGCGTTTATATCGTCGATTCTGCGGGTGCTCTTGTACCTTTGACCGTTCGGGAACGGATTCAGGCACTGCAAAAGGACTTGACGATTCCCGTCGGATTCCACGCGCACAATAATCTAGGCTTGGCGATCGGCAATACGCTCGCTGCAATGGAAGAAGGTGCTTCAATGGTTGATGGGACATTGCGCGGGCTCGGCGCTGGTGCGGGAAATGCCCCGATCGAAGTTCTCATTGCAGTACTGAATAAAATGGGCATCGACTCGAATATTCACTTATCCCCGCTTATGGACTTGGCAGAAGATGTCATTGTACCGATCATGCCGTATCCGATTGTGATTAACCGGGATAATTTAGCGTCAGGCTATGCGGGCGTTTACAACAGCTTCTTGCTGCATGTACGAGAAGCTGCCCAAAAATTTAATGTGCAGCCGATTGCCATTATCGAGGAATTGGGCAAACGCCAAGCTGTAGCGGGACAGGAAGATTGGATTATTGATGTGGCCATGGAATTGGCATCAGCCAAATAAGGATTTCGGTTGCCAGCCAGCGATTAGCATCGGCAATTGTGAAGGAGGGAAATGGATGATTCCAGTAACGGAAATAGCAGAACAACTTCTAGTAGCGGAGCGGTCGAAAAAGACGATCGCCCCGCTAACGTCACAATATCCTAACTTGAATTTAGAGGAAGCCTATCAAATCCAACTTCAATTCGTGGAAGCGAAAAAGAATGCAGGCGCTACCATTGTCGGGAAGAAAATCGGGGCGACGAGTCAGGCTATCCAGCAAATGTTCGGTGTAGACAAGCCAGATTACGGCCATTTGCTTGACACGATGGTCTATATGGATGGCGATGTAATCCCGTTGGAGCGGTTAATCCAGCCGAAAGTGGAATGTGAAATTGCTTTTGTATTAAAGGAGGATATAATCGGCCCCAAGATTACGCCATTGGATGTCATCCAAGCGACTGATTATATACTGCCTGCGATTGAAATTATTGATAGCAGAATTGCAGACTGGCAAATCCAATTTGAAGATACTGTATCGGACAACGGCTCTTCGGCTTTAGTCGTGCTAGGCAGCAAAGGGGTCAAGCTGGAAGGTCTCAATTTAGAAACACTGGGCATGGTCGTGACGAAAAACGGTGAAATCATTCAAAATGGAGCAGGTGCCAATGTGCTTGGCAACCCTATTTATGCTGTCGTGTGGCTCGCCAACGCCTTAGCAGAATTCAATGTTCCTTTGTTGGCGGGTGAAATTATTTTGACAGGTGCCTTTACTTCGGCAGTGGATGCAAAGGATGGAGACGCCTTCATCGCTGAATTTGCCCATATCGGGTCCGTATCCGCCGTTTTTAAAGAAGGGGGGAAATGAAATGCCGATGATGGTAGCCAAAGATATCGTCCGAAGTTTGTATGAAGCTGAAAGAAACGCAGAAACAGTTGAACAGTTTGCATGTCATTTGGAATCATTTACGGAAAATGATGCGTATGACATTCAGGAGAAATTGATCCGGGAAAAATGCAGGCTGGAACAGACATTGCAATCGGGATGGAAATTAGGATTAACGAGTAAAGCCAAACAACAAATGATGGGAGTGCATGAGCCGTCATATGGTGTGTTACTGAAAAACATGCTGCTCTTGGAAGGACAAACCCATTCGTTGAAATCGTTTATCCATCCGAAATTGGAACCGGAAATCGGCTTCATTTTCAAGCGGGATATTACCGGGCCTTATATTACATCCGCTCAAATTGCAGAGGCGATCGATTATGTCGTTCCTGCCTTTGAACTGATTGATAGCCGTTTTGAGCGATTTAAATTTACGTTGCTGGATGCCGTCGCGGATAATTCATCGTCCTCTCGTTATATTCTAGGCAATCAATATTGCAAACTGGACCAAATCGATTTGCGGTTAATGGGCATCGTCTTTAGAAAAAATGGCCAGGTGCTTTCAACGGCTACATCCGCCGCAGTTATGGGCAATCCTCTTTCAGCGATCACATGGATGGCGAATAAATTGCTGAAGCGTGGACAGCACATTAAAAAAGGGGAAGTTGTTTTAAGCGGTTCATTAAGTGAGGCCATTTCCATTAAACCTGGAGACCATTTCAGCGCATCGTTTGACGGATTAGGGACGATTCATGTGTCATTTGGGGAGGAAGCGTAATGCCATTCATTCAAGTAACAATTGAACGAGGAAGGCCCCCAGAATTGAAAGAGCAACTTATCGTAGAGTTGACCGAAAGCGCGGTACATGTACTGGGAGCGCCGAAAGAATCGGTGCGTGTATTAATTCAAGAGATAGAGCCGGCCCATTGGGGAATAGCGGGAGAGTCAATTTCTAAGAGGAGAGAGGGAAGCCGATGATCAAGACAGGGAGCGATATACGCAAAATCCTTCATTATGTAAATGGTGCTTACCAAGAATCGTCAACCGCCGATACATTTGAAGTGAAGAACCCCGCAAATCAGGAGATCATTGCCTACGTGGCTGAAGCGAGTGAAGAGGATGTACGTCAAGTATGTCGGCACGCAAGGGAAGCTTTTGATAGCGGGCCATGGAGGACGATGACCGTTGCGGAGCGGTGCGCAAAAATCCGTCGCATGGCGGAAATTATCCTGGAAAGGCGGGAGGAGATTGCACGGCTTGAAGCGCTTGATGTCGGAAAGCCATATGATCACGCATTTTCATCCGAAGTCCCACGTGCTGCCCATAATTTAAAATTTTTCGCGGACTTTGTTGAGCAGCAGGGTGGAGAAGTGTACCCGATGGAAGACAATTTTTTGAATTATACCCGCTATGAACCGGTTGGCGTGGCAGGGTTGATCACACCGTGGAATGCGCCGTTCATGTTGACGACATGGAAGTTGGGGCCTTGCTTGGCAGCGGGAAATACTGCTGTGATCAAGCCGGCTGAAATGACTCCGCTTTCGGTGTCCTTATTGGGCGAAATCGCGGCACAGGCGGGTATTCCAGATGGGGTCGTCAATGTCATTCATGGGAAAGGTCGTCAAGTGGGGACCTGGTTGACGGAAAATGCAGATGTCGATTTGATTTCCTTTACAGGTTCTACTGCGACCGGGAAGCAAATTTTGAAAAACGGTGCAGATTCATTAAAAAAGGTTTCCTTTGAACTCGGTGGCAAAGCGGCGAATATCATTTTTGAAGATGCCGATTTAGAGAAGGCTGTACCTGTGTCCATTACAGCTGCATTCCTTAACTCCGGGCAAGTCTGTTTGGCCGGTTCGCGAATTCTTGTACAGCGATCCATTTTACTCGAATTCATCGCCAAGTATAAAGCGGCAGCTGAACAGTTAAAAGTAGGCGATCCGCAAGATACGGAGACAAAAATGGGACCGCTCGTCAGTGAAGAGCAATACGACAAAGTGATGCGGTATTTGGAAATTGCGGAGGAGGAAAACGCGACACTCATTACTGGAGGAAAACGTCCCGAACTTCCTGAAGCGCTAAAAAACGGCTATTATATTGCACCTACTATTTATGTTCATGAAGACTCCAATGCGAAAATTTGCCAAGACGAAATCTTCGGGCCTGTTGTGACGATTATTCCTTTTGAAACGGAGGAAGAAGCCCTTCGCATAGCGAATAACACAGAATACGGTTTGAATGGGGTTGTTTGGACGGAAAATTTACAGCGTGCGCATCGTATTTCACATGCTGTCCGTGCAGGGACGATTTGGGTGAATTGTTGGTTTGTAAGAGACTTACGCGCTCCATTTGGCGGCTTTAAAAAGAGTGGAATTGGCCGGGAGGGAGGGCATCATAGCCTCGAATTCTTTACGGAAGCCAAAAATATTTGTATTGCTTTGAAGTAATTCGAAGGAGGAATCCTATGTTCTTGGATGAGATCTCTTTGATTCGCAATGGTCAGCGGCAAACGGGCGAAGAAAAAAAGGTGGAATCGGATGGACTGAAGGTTCCTCCTTTTGAATTGGTTCCATTCATTGAAAAAGCGACCTCGTACATAGAGTCATCTGATTGGATGTACTATCAAATGGGGTTTACGATGGGGAGCGAGTTGTCTTATCAACCAGAAAAAAGTGATGAATCTTTTAAAGAAGTAACAAAAGCAATATTTCAAATTCGTTATATAGAAGTAAAATGCTTGGATCGAAAACAAAGAACTTACCTTGTGACGGCCGAATCTCCCGTGTTTTCAACGACGCAGGCACAGAATCTATTCTCGGGCTATTTGAGTGGCTATTTTTCTACAAATTTACAAGAGGAATTACTTGCTAAAATTGTAACTTCGACTGAACCAGGGTGCTTAACTTGGAAGGTGCAAGTCTCCCAGCATCCGAATGAGTCGGGTTCGCCGCTGCTCCATAATCCGTCTTATACGAGCACGGACAAGCAGTTGATGTTGGAAAATAATCAATTGAAAAAAGTAATGGATATCCATAACCGCTTAACGGATGAACTTATAAATACTGACAATCCGCAGGATATTTTATCTATTATGCGGGAGTATGTAACACTGCCGATAATTATTCAAAATATTTATGGAACTGTCACAGATTACGAAAACTGTACAAAAACACAGGCTGAAATCTTTCAAAAGGAATTTATGGGCAAGTATAGTGAATGGGTATTTAGGGAAAAGCAATGCATTCCGTGCGGGTCCCACTACCGATTGATCGCCCCCATTTTCCTGAATCAGAAAGTAATCGGGTATTGCTCTTTTATTTACAAAGATAAGCCTTCACAATGGCAAAGCAAAATTGAACAGATGTTGATTGGGCGCTTAGGATCCATTTGCAGCTTACTTTATATGAATAAAAAAAATATTTTCGATGCAAATGAGCGTGTGAAAGGACAGTTGTTTGAAAAGATACTTGCCAACGAATTTGAATCCGATGACCAAATTGCACGCGAGTTGAAAGTAATGAACATCGATTGGGAAGGTGCCTATCATATTGCATTTTTATCCATAGAGTATATTGATATGGATAAAGAAGAGCATTTGTCCATTTTTGCAGACTTTTACGATGAAGTGTTTCAGTTTTTCATTGAAAAAGATTTTGAAGTGCTCATGGTCCAACGGGCGAACGGAATTTTAATTTTTATTCCCGCGGCACGCACTCATCCAAGTTTAAAGGATGGACCGCAACGTTTTTACGAGCGGGTAGAAAAGTTTTTTTCAAAAATAAGATGTTATATCGGAGTTAGTTCAACGACAAAAGATTTAAATAATGTGAAGGAGATAACTGAAGAGGCCTTAACTTCCACACAGCTTGCAACGTCAAAAGAACCGATCATTCACTTCGATGAGTTGGGGATCCTCGGGATATTCGTCAATTCAAAAGATCACCATTCGATCCGCACGTTAGCCCGTATTGAATTGGGTCCTTTGTACGGGGAGACGGATCAGCATAAGGAATGGATGACAACACTGTATATGTATTTGCAACACGGTGGGAATTTGAAGAAGACGGCAGAAGATCTGATGCTGTCGATCAGCGGTTTGCGTTATCGGATGTCCAATATTAAGGATGTATTGCAAGATGATTTGAAGAACCCGATGCGTCAGTTTCATTTATTGTTAGCTTTAAAATCGCTGAAAATGGTAGAAGATTTTCAGGTTTGCTGAAAGTGAAGATCTTCACACCAACCTGAAGTAACACGGCGATGAAGATCAAGTATGGTTGTCATCACACCTCCCAGCAATCCTAAACCGGCTGTAAATACTGTCTATGATTACGATGGGAAAAGTAGTTAAAGCATTCGATGCGATATCGCAACGGGTGCTTTTTTCTTGTCTCCATCTAGCACTAACTGCAAATACCTGGTTGGTTACCAACTTAAATAATTCGGGTCCATAGCTCCCCCGTAAATAGTTGCTCGGATTAACGAAAAGTTTTTTAATATGGTTTCTTGAAAAGCCAAGCCATATTTGTAATTTCTATCGGACCTGACAAGCAAGGAATGGTGCCAATAGAACTTATTAGTTTTCAAAAGTAATCCATAAATCTATATTCCTATAGAACTTCATTTTACTCGTTTCGTTTGTAAAAACTGATATTTGCCATATATATTTAACAATTCTGCTTCATTTGTCCTAATTTTCTCTTAAAATCTCTTTGTTTCTGTCGAAATAAAGAGTATTATAGGAACTGAGACAATCTCCAATAGATCCATTTTCTTCAAAGACAGGGGTAGAGCGATGCGAAAGACATTAACGGTGCAACTTGGAACTATTATTGTAGGTATAATGATTGCCATGTTGGCCATCACTTCATTTTCCACATACAAAACAGCATATGACAAATTATATGACGCAGCCGGTGTGGAAGCGTACGGTTGCGCGAATATTACGACGGGTTTGATTCGTCCCGACGATGTTGAAAAGATGCTGGCCGGGGATCAGGCTACGAGGGAAGCGGTTGGCAACCAATTAAACTGGACGATCAACCACAAAGAGATATTCGAAACCCAATACATCCTGGATCTTGACGGAACCATCCTGGCATTGGATGATAACTTGCGCGACAAAGGTTTCAAGCCGGGTGATTCGTTCCATATGGATGAGAAAGCGATCGATATGTTGCTTTCCATGAAGCACCCGACCTATTCGGAACTCTATGAGGCGGGCGGGATGCAGCGGCTTTCGGGTTATGCTCCAATTTTCAAGGATCACGATTCGAATAATGAAATCATTGCGATCAGCGTCATTGATTTTGATGGCTCCATCGTAGGTGAGCGGACTTGGGATGTCGTCCGAAACGGTATTTTGATCAGCTTGATTCCGATGTTGATCGCCTCCGTTATCACGTTGTACTTGATTCGCAGAAAAACGAAACCGATCTCTTCTTTGATCGCCCACGCGAAGGAAATCGCGAACGGCAATCTGGCGATAGAAGATACGGTCGTCAAAGGGCATGACGAAGTCGGAGATCTTGGACGGACGTTGAACACCATGACGGCCAATTTACGGGAAATGATCGGGACGATGCAGTCGACATCCGTCCAGTTAAGTCAAAATTCCCACGAAACGGCAGCCACTTTGAATGAAATGCAGGCGGCGGTCCAGCAAGTGGCCCAGAACATGGTACACACGGTAGAATCCATCTCCGATGGGACATCCAATGCGGAAAACGCATCGTCTATCCTGCATTCATTAGCGGAAGGGCTGCAAGATTCACGGGAAAAAGCAGATGTCACCGTCCAGAACTCAAGAAACACGATGGAGATTTCACAAGAAGGGCAGCGTCGGGCCAATGAAATCCGGGAGGATATGGAAAAGATCCGCAACTCATCCAATGAGGCAAGCGTGACTGTGCAAAACCTGATCGACTCGACGAAAAAAATCCAAGATATTACAGGTTCCATCTCTGCCATCGCCGCACAGACGAACTTGCTGGCGCTCAATGCGTCCATTGAGGCGGCCCGTGCCGGTGAACACGGAAAAGGGTTTGCTGTCGTAGCTGACGAAGTGCGGAAACTGGCGGAGCAATCGAACGAAGAAGTATTAGAAGTGGAAAAGCTTGTTCAGGAGATTACGACGAGCATCCGCGACGTCGTCCATTCGACAACGGAAAGCACGAAATTGATCGAGACAGGAACGGAGACCGTCCGATTGACGGCGGAATCGCTTAGCGAAATTTCAAGAGCGGTTGCGGAAACGGTAGAGGAGATCAGCATGATTTCCGAGACGACGGCGGCGGAAGCTGAAAGTTCCAAGCGAGTCGTCGAGCTGATCAATCAGTTGACGCAATCGATCCGGTTAATCGAAGACGCTTCTAATAATATCTCGGCCGCGACGGAACAGACTTCCGCTTCCATCGATGAAGTGGCGAGCCGTTCAAACGAAATGAGCCATATGTCGCAAGAGCTCGAGAAAATTGTTGGCCAATTTCATATTTGAACAAAGACCCGCAAAAGTGATGCTGCTTTTGCGGGTTTTATTCAAAAGGAAGAATGGTAAAGATAAATGATGTGCGATATCGGAATACGGAAGAATTGCAAATGGTATACTGAAAACAAATACATCAGTTTGAGGAGCATGCGTCATGCTAAAGGATTTGTTTATCGGATTATCGCAAAATCAGTTTCTCAATAATGCGGCGAAACGATATGGTTTGAAGCTTGGTGCGCAAAGCGTCGTAGCCGGGACGAATATACCGGAAACGATTCAAAGCATTAAAGAATTGAACGCGCATGGCATCTCGTGTACGGTTGATAATCTCGGGGAATTTGTGAATCATAAGGACGAAGCGACCGCTGCTAAGGAACAGATTCTGGAAGTTATTGAAGCAATCCATCAACATGAAGTGGATGCCCATATTTCATTGAAACCGACACAGCTTGGCTTGGATATTGACTATCATTTCTGTCTGGCTAATTTGCGGGAAATCGTGGAGAGGGCGGACGGTTATTCTATTTTCGTCAATATCGATATGGAGGATCATAGTCACTTGCAGCCTTCGTTTGATATTATGGAAGAGTTGTCCAAGGAGCATTCCAATATCGGGACCGTCATTCAGGCGTATTTTTATCGTGCCGAGGAGGATATCCAAAAATATAAGGACTATCGTCTTCGCATCGTCAAGGGGGCGTACAAAGAGCCTACGGAATATGCTTATCAGGACAAGAAGGACATCGATGCTAATTTCATCAAGTTGATCGAATATCATTTATTGAACGGGAAATTCACCTCTGTTGCGACGCATGACCATCATATTATCAACCATGTCAAACGGTTTGTGAAAGAACATGACATTCCGTTTGATCAATTCGAATTCCAAATGCTCTATGGCTTCCGCCGCGAAATGCAATTGGAACTCGCAAAGGAAGGCTATAATTTCTGTACGTACGTTCCATTCGGCAGCGATTGGTACGGCTATTTCATGCGACGACTCGCCGAAAGGCCGCAAAACTTGAATTTGGTTGTCAAGCAAGTGTTCACGAAGAAAACAAATACGATGATCGGGTTGGCGGCCGGTGCCTTTTTGCTCGGACGTTTGACGAAACGAAAATGACTGCTGAAAGCATGCCTTATCTGGATGGGCATGCTTTTTGAATTTGTTGGCTTAATACGAGCTCGAAAGGCAGCACGATCCCTTCCCAAGCAAGCAGATTGTGATTTACTTCTTCTTCACCTATAATGATAGTTGGTTTTCATTTGAGATAAATATATACATATAAAGGAGTCAGATTATAATGAATGTATTAGTCGTCAAGGCAAATAACCGGCCTGCCGAACAAGCCGTAACAAGTAAAATGTACGATGTATTCATGGAAGAAGTATCAAAAAGCGATCAGCTTGCCATTGAAACTTTCGACGTGTTCGAAGAAGATATGCCGTATTTCGGGCAGGATTTTCTTTCCGCGATGGGGAAACAATCGAAAGGTCTGGAGCTGACGGAAATTGAGCGGCGGATTCTGGCGGCTTCCACAAAAGCATTGGATGCTTTCATGAAGGCCGATACCGTCGTCTTTGTATTCCCTCTATGGAATAAAACCATCCCGGCACCGCTTCAAACATTCATCGATTATATCTACCGCGCAGGCGTGACGTTCCGCTACACGGAAGAAGGCCCGATCGGCTTGGTTCCAGAAAAGAAAGTGATCATCCTTAACGCACGCGGGGATGTCTACTCTGCCCCTCATCTGCGCGCTATGGAAATGAGCGTCAGCTATATCCGAATGATCATGGAATTCTTCGGCGTCCAGGATTTCGAAGAAGTCATCATTGAAGGCCATAACAAATACCGTGACCGTGCTGCCGAAATCATCGAAGAAGGCATGGAGAAAACAAAAGAAATGGCTGCCCGTCTTGCAGAAGGGAAAGTCCACGCATAATAACAGAGCACCTCGGTTCCGGGGTGCTTTTCTATTGTCTGAAACGCTGAAATGATTTCCAGTCTTTCCAATTCTCCTGATGACGGATAAATCAAAATGTTATATACTGTATGAAAACAAAGGGGGTAGGGAAATGAATGTACCATTAACATTGCCACAATTTCTCGATCGGGCGGTCATCTTATTCGGTGAAAAAGAGGCCATTCACTGTGAAGGCCGCAGTTTTACGTATAATGAATTGAATGGCCGGGTCAACCAACTGTCCCGGGGACTACAGGATTTAGGCATTCGAAAAGGGGATCATGTCGCCTATTTAGCAGGGAATTCGGTCGAGATGTTGGAAGGTTTCTATGGAGTTTATCAGGTGGGCGCGGTCATGGTTCCATTGAATACTCGTCTAAAGCCGGAAGATTATGTATTCATCTTAAACCATAGCGAATCGAAGGTACTGTTAGTCGACCAAGATCTTTATGAATTGATTGAACCGATCAAAGACCAACTGACTACAGTCCGCCAAATCATCGTCCACTACAAAGAGCCGCAGACAAAAGAAATCGATTACGATAATTGGCTTGCGTCGTTTTCCAGCGCAGCATTCGATCGTACGGAAATCGATGAAAATGACGTTTGCAGCTTATTGTATACGAGCGGAACGACGGGCAATCCAAAAGGGGTCATGCTGACACACCGGAATAATTATCTCCACGCGTTGAGCACGATGCACCATCTCCGTGTTCGGGATGAGGATGTCCTTCTGCATGTGTTGCCGATGTTCCACGTCAACGGCTGGGGATCGCCGTTCTATTACACGGCAAATGGTGCGTCGCAAATTTGTGCAAGGAAGCATACGCCAGAGTCGATCATCAAAGCAATCCAAGAGCATAAAGTGTCGATTCTACATATGGCACCGACAGTTCTGAACTCAATTCTTCAATACCATGATCAGCATAAACCGGTTATCGACCATGACGTTCGGGTCATCATCGCCGGCTCGGCACCGCCGCCAGCGTTCATTACCCGGGTCGAGGAAGAGCTTGGCTGGGAATTCATCCAAGTGTACGGCATGACGGAATCCTCCCCGCTTAGCTTGGTATCGACTATCCGCTCCCATTTGGATCATCTGTCCGATGGAGAAAAGATCCAATTGAAGGCAAAAGCCGGCTACCCGATGATCGGATCGGACGTGCGGATCGTGGATGAGATGGGGAATGAAGTGCCTCATGACGGGGAGACGGCAGGGGAAGTCGCCGTTCGCAGCCATGGGGTCATGAAAGGCTATTGGAAAAATGAAGCCGCGACGGAGGAAGTGCTGCAAAATGGCTATCTGTTGACAGGCGATATGGGGACGATCGACCAATATGGCTATATCAATATAGTAGACCGGAAAAAAGATGTCATCATCAGCGGAGGGGAAAATATCTCTTCTATTGAAGTGGAAGGCGTTCTTTACGGGCATCCGGCTATCCTCGAAGCGGCCGTCATCGCGGTGCCGCATGAGAAATGGGGGGAGACGCCGCATGCGTTTGTCGTATTGCGTGAGAACATGACAGCGACGGAACAGGAGATCATTGACTTTTCCAGGTCTAAACTAGCCCATTTCAAAGCGGTCACGGGTATCACCTTTGTTGATGAACTCCCGAAAACGGCATCCGGAAAAATCCAGAAAGTTCAAATCCGCGACGCATATTGGGAATCGATCGGCAAAGAAGGCCGGAAAGTGAATTAAAGCAAAAGAGCATGTTCTGTGTAAGTAAAAGTTTTACACAGAACATGCTTTTCTAGTTCTTTTTTTTCATCATTACAATGAGGGAAAGGATGAAAAAGAGGATCGTGATTCCAACTAGATAGAAAATACTGAACCATTTCGATGCAGGGTTGCCATTGATCTCATAAAAAATACCCATATTGAACTGGAAAGACTCTTTCATCCCTGGCGGCGCATTTAAAAAAGCCTCCGCGAGCGAAGTTTCCATCAACACTTGCCGAAATAATGCGACCGAATGAGAGGCGGGAAACCAAGTAACAACCGGATGCAAATAATCAGGTAAACTTCCGATCGGTATATAGATTCCAGCTAAAAAACCGATAAATGTTCCGATCAGCATACTTGCTGCAGCAAAGGCATTCGATGTTCTGAAAAAAGAGACGAGCAGTAAAATCATCGATCCGCTTGCGACAACGGATAATACAATGATGCCTCCTAATTGGATCGTATTCTGTATTGATAAGAGAGCGCCAGTTGAAAATAGGAGATACACATCAACCACAATCAGTGTAAATGAGCACATGAGAGCACCTACAAAAAGCGCGCTTGCTATATATCCGCCAACAATCCCGGTTCGAGATATGGGGGATGAAAAGAAGTCCCTATCTATCTTAGTCGCTCTGTCATTTACGAGAGTGCCAAATGCTCCAAGTGTTGTTGTGACGGATGTGACAGCAAGAATACCTGCTATAAACCACGCATTCAACAGATTCTTTTTCGATGGAAAGTCGGGTAAGTTATCGGACGTCATGTCCGCCAAAAAGAGCACATATAAAGCGATAAGAATGAAGACGGATAGCATCGAGAAGAAAACAGTCGTCTTATCCCGGAAGTAGAGCATGATATTACGTTTAGCGAACGCGTACATCATCGTTCCCATCCTTTCCGTTAATAGCGATGAAAACATCATCCAAGCTGGATTTCCTTACTTCAAATGATGAAATGTAGGAAGAAAATTTTGATAGGATGGGAATTGCATCGGTCGTTTCATTTAGATGAATATGGAAATAGGATTTATCCTCTCTAACAGCAATCCCTTCCGCAGCGAGTTGTTGGCGCAATTCCATTTCCTTCTCCGTCGTTATCGACAATTGGTGTGAAGAATAGCTGTTTTTCAATTGTTCTGGCGTACCTTTTGCGATAATGCATCCTTCTTTCATGACAACAACATAATCCGAATTGGCTGCTTCTTCGATATAATGCGTAGTTAAAAAGATGGTCATCCGAGTTTCTTTTTGAAGCCGCAATATCATTTTCCAAATACTCTTCCGGCTTTGAGGATCAAGACCCGTAGTCGGTTCATCCAATATCAAAATAGTCGGTTGGTGGATTAACGCCCGCGCAATATCTGCCCGCCGTTTCTGCCCCCCTGATAATTTGCCGTAGCGCTGATTCAAAAAAGAAGTGCAATCGACAATTTTCACGACTCTATGGATGGCCTCTTTACGTTCCTCTTTGGACATTCCATAAAAAGATCCCCGTAAGTCCAAGTTTTCTTTGACAGTCAGTAGAGGATCCAGCACACTTTCTTGAAAGACCACGCCAATTTCCTTTCGAATGAAGTGATCCTGTTTTCCGATCGCATAGCCGTTCACTTTCACTTCACCGCCATTCTGTTTCAACAATGTCAGCAAAATTGAAATGGTTGTCGATTTTCCAGCGCCATTTGTTCCTAGAAATGAAAAGAGGGACCCTTCTTCTACGAAGAAGCTAATATCTTTTACTGCTTGTACGTTTCCGAATGATTTTGACAATCGATTCACTTCAATTATTTTATTCATCCGTCATCCTCCGTTTCTTTTTTGCAATCACAGAATTGATTTCCTGTGCGCTTAACAGATTTCCAATATAGGCTACGACCATTACGCCAATATACGTCAAGAAACCGGAAAGGCAGACAAAAAGGGCATTACGCCAGATAAGAGGAAATAATTGAAAAAAGATTCCAGCAATCAGCAGTACGAAAATGACAATCCCGAGTTCCAGTAATCTTGAAATAATGGGATGATTAATTGGAAACTGTTTCTTGGCAAACATTAAAATTGTGATGGTGAGCGAAATTAGTAAAATATTCAATCCCATTTGGTTATCTAAAGTAGGGAAAATGGATAAGTAACTAAAAAATAGATAAAATGCAAAACTAATTGTAAAGGCAATACAACTGATCATGACAAAACGGATAAACCCACTCATATCCTCATAACACCTCACTTTAGAAATTTCTCTTTAAACGATTTTGCATAATGCCGATTGACAATCACTTTTTCACCATTCGTCAATGTTGCTTCAAACCTTCCGTTAAATAAGGCTCGGACGTGGTCTACATACATCGTATTAACGATCAAGTTTTTACTGATGCGGATGAAATGTGTGCTTTCCAGAAGCTTTTCCAGCTCATATAATTTCTTATTGCTTTCGTAAACATGGTTCTCGTCGTAGATAAATGTCTTACTATCAACTGATTCGATATAATACAAATCATCTGCGATAAGAGAATAGGTAGTTTCCTCTTTCAAGCCGATCAACGAAATATAATTCTGTTTGATCTGCTCAATCAAATTGGAAAGCCTGCTATCAATCCGGGGACACTGGATCGTAATTTGAATATCCTCATATTTTTCGGATTCATCAATCTGTAAACGAATGGTCTTCACACCCTTTCTGAATAGAATTGCATGTGAAAATCGTATCATCTGTCTTAATCTGTCACAATGCTTCTCGGGTGACCTGCATTATTCTTCGGCTAAGTTGCATTCAAGGAGGTCGTCCCCTTTCAAAAACTGCCCCGAATCGGCTATGATAGAACTATGGAGTCATGAGAAATGGAAGTGAAGGTATGAGTCAATTGATCATAGAGAACCTGACGAAGACGGTCGGGGAGAAAACGTTGTTCCAACAAATTGCGTTCACAATCGTGAGCGGGGAAAAGGTCGGCTTGATCGGCGTTAACGGGACGGGGAAATCGACGCTGTTGTCGATCATCGCAGGGGAAGAAGAGGCAGACTCGATATCGAGGGACCATCCGAACCAATATCGGATTGCCTACTTGCCGCAGGAGCCGGAAGTAGATCCCACGTTGACCGTGATGGAAACGGTTTTTATGAGTGATGCCCCGATCATCCGGCTGAACTTGGATTATGAGCACGCGTTGCAGGCGTTGACCGAAACTCCCGAATCGGCGGCTAATCAAGAGCGGTTCGCGAAACTTCAAAATGAAATGGATGCTCAGGACGCTTGGGATTTGAATGCCAAGGCAAGAACGATCTTGACGAAGCTTGGCATCGATACCTTTGATAAGAAAATGGGGGAGCTTTCGGGAGGTCAGCAGAAGCGGGTTTCCTTGGCGAAAGTGCTGATAGAACCGGCAGATCTTCTGCTATTGGACGAACCGACGAACCATTTGGACGTCCATTCGATCACGTGGTTGGAGGATCATTTGAAAAATGAGCAGGGCGCCGTCCTGTTCGTTACCCATGATCGCTACTTCCTGGATGCGATTGCCACTCATATTTACGAACTCGCAAATCGCACATTGTATTCCCACACAGGGAACTACGGTGATTATATTGAATCGAAGGCGCTCCGGGAAGAGATGGCGGCCGCGACGGAGGATAAAATGCGCAACCGGTACCGCTCGGAATTGAAATGGATCCGGCGGGGTGCCAAAGCCCGTTCCACGAAACAGAAGGCGCGAATCGGCCGATTTGAAGAGCTGGAGGAAAAATTGAAAAAAGGCGAGCAGAAGGGCGAGATGGACGTCGCTTTGAAAACATCCCGGCTCGGACGGAAAGTGGTGGAAGCGGTCAACGTATCAAAAGCTTTCCACGGCAAATCAGTGATCGATGATTTCTCATTCCTCCTTCAATCGGGGGACCGCATCGCTGTCGTCGGACCGAACGGAGCAGGGAAGTCGACATTGCTCAATCTGATTTCGGGTGAAATCGAACCGGATAGCGGATTGATCGAAAAAGGTTCGACGGTCAAAATCGCACATTTCCATCAGCATATTCCCGTAATGGAGGAGTCGAAACGGATCATCGAATACATCCGCGACACCTCGAATGATATCGAAGATGCGGATGGCGTCCGGATTTCCGCTTCGCAAATGCTGGAACGTTTTCTATTCCCAGCTTCCACCCACGGGACGCCGACTGGGAAATTATCCGGCGGAGAGCGGAAACGGCTCTATTTGCTGAAACTGCTAATGGAGCAGCCGAATGTATTGTTGCTGGATGAGCCGACGAACGACCTTGATCTGGAAACATTATCCGTCTTGGAAACCTTCATCGATACGTTCCCGGGTGTCGTCATCACCATTTCACATGACCGGTTTTTCCTCGACCGGACATCGACAAAGCTATGGGTGCTCGATGGCGCCGGGAAAATCGACACGTACTTCGGCTTATACTCCGATTATTTGGAAATGGCCGCAAGTGTACCTACACGCGAGCCAGCGCCCGTCAAAGAGCCGGCACAACCCGTCGTGAAGGAAACAAAGAAAAAGATGACGTACAATGAAAAGAGGGAATGGGAAACGATCGAGGCCGATATCGAAAAAGTGGAGGAACAGATCGCCGCGACCGAGGAGGAAATGGCGGCGGCCGGTTCCGATTACGATAAACTGCGGGAGATGACCGCAGCCCTCGACGAGTTGAACCGAACCTACGAAACATTGATCGAACGCTGGTCTTATCTACAAGAAATCGCTGATTCAATTTAATGCAGCAAAATCACTTGTATAACGCCGTGGCGTAATTGATTAAGAGGAGGCAGTCTACATTGAAAATTAAAACGATCGAACCGACACCGAGCCCCAACTCCATGAAGATCGTGCTCGATACGGAATTGCCGCAAGGCGTGGCCCATAATTATAAAAAAAGCGATGCTGAAACAGCACCGTCCCCAATAGCCGAATTGCTCGGCATTCACGGAATCAAAGGTATCTATCATGTTATGACTTCATGGCGGTGGAACGAATGGCCAACGTCGCCTGGGAAACGATCCTGGCGGAAGTGCAAGCTGTGCTGAACGATGAACAATCGGATCCTGCAGAAGCGCAGGAAGCTGTCGACGAGACATACGGGGAAGTCTATGTCCATGTTCAGACATATAAAGAGATACCGCTTCAGGTGAAAGTGTTCGATAGCCAATCCGAAGAGCGGTTCGGACTGAGCGAACGTTTCCTGGAAGCGATGGAGCAGGTCCATTCTTCCGAAACGGAAAACTATATTTTATTGCGCAAATGGGCGGATTACGGCATTCGCTACGGGGAGAAGGAGGAAATCGGGCAACTCGTCATCCAGGAGATCGAGGCGGCCTATCCGGATGAACGGCTTGAAGAAATCATCCGCAATGTTCAAGAAGGCCATGAGCGGACAAGCCAACGGGGACGAAAAGTGTCTTTGGTAGAGTTCGATGTTCCGGAATGGGAGACGCGCTTCCAATTGCTCGATCAGATGCCCGATCCGGACCTTGATGATCTTCCGCTTCTCGAAAAAGCTTTGCAGGACGACAAGATGTCCATCCGCCGCTTAGCCACCGTCTATTTGGGGATGATCGAGGACGAGGCTGTCATTCCGTATATCGAACGGGCCTTGCACGACAAAAGCTGGGCAGTTCGCCGGACAGCGGGCGACTGCATGAGCGACCTCGGATTTCCGGGCTTCGAATCGGCAGCGATGGAAGCATTGCAAGATAAGAACAAATTGGTCCGTTGGCGGGCCGCGATGTATCTGTATGAAACCGGGACGGAGCGGGCGCTGCCTGCCTTAAAACAAGCGGAAAACGATCCGGAATTCGAAGTGAAACTGCAAGTCCGTATGGCGATTGCCCGTATTGAAGAAGGGGAAGAGGCAAAAGGTTCGGTATGGAAGCAGATGACGGAAGCAAGGGCCGCGACACCGAACGAATAATTAGTCAAGAAAGGGGTTTACGGATTATGAGAGCTTATGAAGAGTACATGCGCAATGTGTATAAACCGATGCGAGAAGAAATGGTAGGGATGGGCTTCACGGAATTGACGACTGCCGAAGAAGTGGAGGGCATCATGGAAACGGCGGAAGGGACCGCATTGATCGTCATCAATTCAGTCTGTGGCTGCGCGGCGGGCTTGGCTCGCCCAGCTGTCCGCGAAGCATTGGAAGAAGCGGAGCATCGACCGGACCATCTGTTCACCGTATTTGCGGGCCAAGACAAGGAAGCGACGGAAAAGATGCGGGAATACTTTTCGGAAGTGCCTCCGAGTTCGCCGTCGATCGCTCTATGGAAAGATGGCGCATTGGCATACTTCATCCCGAGGGAGCAGATTGAGAATTTCCAGATGGAGCAGATCAAAGATCATCTGGCAGATGTACTCGTCCAAGTGTGCAAGTGAGCACCATCATAACGACGGGAGGGCGGCCGGACGAAGTTTCGATTGAATTGGCAATGGTCGCCTCCCAAGCGCTCGGTTATCCTTTCGTCGAACGTCGAAAAACGTCCGTTGCGGGACTTCAACAACGATACGGCTCCCACGTCATCGTCGCCGGAAAAGGACGGTTCGAGCTATTCCGGATCGGCATGGATAAGCCGTTTTTCTTCCATCCGAATACAGCCGTTTTCCGCCTGAAACGGTTGGCCAGAGGGGAAAAGGATCCGATGGTCGAAGCTGCGGGACTGCAGGCGGGTGATTCATTCCTCGATTGTACTCTCGGCTTGGCGTCAGATAGCATCGTGGCCTCCTACATTACGGGGGAAACGGGCCAGGTGACAGGCGTTGAGGCGGATCGTGATGTTGCCTTCTTGACGGAAAGGGGATTGAGGACATTTCCGTCAGATGACGATCGTTTGCGAAAGGCGATGAGGCGAATCGATGTTCTTCATTCAGATGCGCGTTCCTTTTTACAATCGCAACCGGCTGACGCATGGGATGTCGTCTACCTTGATCCGATGTTTCATGCGCCGATTGAGGAATCTGCCAATTTCACGCCCCTTCGCGAAGTGGGCGTCCATGGTCCGCTGACAGACGCCTGGTGGAACGAAGCGCTCCGCGTCAGCAGGCGCTGTGTCGTCGTGAAAGACCGTTATGATTCAGTCGTTTTCGAGCGGTTCGGCATGAGACGAGTCAAACGGCCGAACACGAAGTTCCATTTTGGCTATTTGAATAAAATATAAAGAAAAACGCCGCGCTTTCCTTGATGGAAAAAACGGCGTTTTTCTGCTTGTCCTGATGCAATCAATGCGTAAAGTTAAGAGAGCTTAAGTAAAGAATCAAAACGAGCAATCCGATACCGACAAGTAGTTCAACATTCATCTGTATGACCCTCCTTCAAAAAGACACACATTTATACATTTTTATTGTACAATGAAAAGAAGAAAGAAGAAACCATTTCCCACGTATTTCGTCTAACAAGACAGGGGCATTTAAAAAATTGTACACAAATGGGTGGTGAGAACTGATGGAAAAATGGTTGCAGAAAACGTTGGTCGTGGCAGTTGCGCTTCTGACCTTCGGCGCCATTTCACCGAGCCATGAGTTATGGACAAACTTGCAGGAGAAGGAAGAAACCAATCCAGGACTGCATCCAGGGACGCCACCGGACGACTTCCAGGTCGGTGTGGCAGAGCGAGATTTCGAGCCGATGCCAATGGAAGAACCGTCGTCGATCGAGGATACGCTCATTTCGTCTGCAAAAGAATTGTCTTATATGAAATTCGGTTCCAAAATCGGGCCGGTCATCCAGGATGAATTCGACGAAGTGATTTTCCCGAAAATCGAAGAGGCGATCCAGATGACGCTCGCAAACTCCGACGATGTACATAAACGGCGGCTTGCCATCAGCGAACGGCCGGCGGGCAACTATTCCGAAAAAATCTTCCATGTGTTCGACATGGATGCCCGGAAAGACTTGATCCGCTTCCATGTGCGCACGGAAAAGCGTCCACTGGAAGGCTATTACTTCAATTTCCATTATCACATCGCCCATGACGGATTTAACGCGCATCACACAATCGGCGATATATATTGGTCGAAGAACACACCGCCCAAATGGTTGTCGTAACCATCTGGGGCCGGTGTGTTTTTCAATCTCATCCGACCATGCTATACTGAACACTATAGCTAGGAGGGTTTCAACATGAAACAATATCTGGAATTATGCCAGCATGTCCTGCAATCCGGTACGCGTAAAGAGGATCGGACGGGAACAGGGACAATCAGCGTATTCGGATACCAGATGCGCTTTGACTTAAATGAAGGATTTCCACTGATGACGACAAAAAAAATCGCCCTGCGGCTGATCGTGTCGGAATTGCTCTGGTTCTTGAAAGGGGATACGAACGTTCGGACGCTGGTGCAGGATCGGAACCCAATCTGGGATGAATGGGCTTTTGAACAATGGGTGACCAGCCCGGAGTACAGAGGGCCTGATATGACGGACTTTGGCAGAAGGGCTGTCAAAGACCCTGAATTTGCGACTGTCTATGCGGCGGAAATGACGAAATTCAAGGAGCGGATTTTGGCGGATGAGGAATTCGCCGGAAAGTATGGTGATTTGGGACCTGTTTACGGAAAACAATGGCGTTCTTGGTCTGCGGGAGAGGGTGGGGATACCATCGACCAGATAGCGAATGTCATCGAAAGCATCAAGCGGAATCCGGATTCCCGCAGGCATATCGTGACGGCGTGGAATCCGGCTGAAGTGGAAGATATGGCACTGCCGCCCTGCCATTCGCTGTTCCAGTTTTACGTCGCCGATGGCAAACTATCTTGCCAGCTCTACCAGCGGAGTGCCGATATTTTCCTGGGCGTTCCGTTCAATATTGCATCGTATGCGCTACTGATCCATTTGATCGCGCAGGAGTGCGGGCTTGGGGTAGGTGAATTCGTCCATACATTGGGAGATGCACATATTTATCTCAATCATCTCGACCAGGTGAAGGAGCAGCTATCCCGTGAACCGCGGAAACTTCCTACCTTGAAGCTTTCTATGGAAGGGAAATCCATCTTTGATTTGCATACGGAAGACATTATGGTGGAGCACTACGATCCACATCCAAAGATTAAAGCGCCCATCGCAGTTTGATGAATTTTGGCATGGAAAGAAGGGAGAATGATATGATTTCATTACTTGTTGCGCATGATCCGGACCGGGTGATCGGGAAGGAGAACCAGTTGCCGTGGCATATACCGGAAGATCTCGCTTATTTTAAAAAGATGTCAATGGGTAAAGGCATTGTCATGGGTAGAAAAACGTTCGAATCGATCGGCCGTCCATTGCCTGGGCGATTGAATATAGTTGTTACGCGGAATGAGGATTTCCAGTCGGAAGGGGTAACGGTCGTCCATACATTGGCGGACGCTATCGAAAAAGCGCAAGCCTTCCATGACGAAGTGGTCATCATCGGCGGAGCGGAGATTTTCCGCTTGGCGATCGGGATTGCCGATCGGATGTACGTTACGATAATCCAAAAGCACTTCGAAGGTGACACCTTTTTTCCGCCCTACGGCGACGAATGGAAATTGACTAGCGTTTCCGAAGACTACCAATCGGCGGATGGCACGCCATATTCCTTTCTTGTCTATGAAAAGCTTTCCGATTAAAAGCTGCGGAAAGGTTACTCCATTTTTTATAGGGGGCATATTATGAAGAAAATTCATATCGTGACGGATTCTACTGCTGATTTATCGGAGGAAGACAAGGAAAAGTACGGAATCCATGTCGTTCCTTTAACCATTCAAATCGATGATTCGACGTATGTGGATGGGGTCGATATCAAGCCGGACTCCTTTTTGAAATTGATGAAAGAGGCGGCTCAGCTGCCCAAAAGCTCCCAGCCGGCTGCCGGCGTTTTCAAGGAGTTGTACGACGAACTTGGAAAAGACGGAGATGCGATCATTTCCATACATATGACAGGCGGCATGAGCGGGACTGTGAAATCAGCGCAATCTGCAGCGGAAATGACTGAATCCGAAGTGACCGTCATCGATTCGATGTTCATCTCGCACGCCTTGACATTCCAAGTGCTGGAAGCTGCCGAAATGGCAGAGGAAGGCAATTCGGTCGAGGAAATCGTAGAGCATTTGGCAGGGGTCCGGAAAAGGACGTCCCTCTTTGTCGTCGTTGATATCCTCGATAACCTCGTGAAGGGGGGGCGGATCGGAAAAGGGAAGGCAATGATCGGCTCCTTGCTGAATATTAAGCCGATTGCCACCTTGCAAGATGGTGTCTATACACCTGTTGCCAAAGCGAGAAGCCATAAGCAAGTCGTTTCGTATTTATTGAAAGCATTCAAAGAAGAGACGGCCGGTAAAATCATCCGGAGAGTCGGCATTTCGCATGCCAATGGTTTGGCGATGGCTGCTCCTCTGAAGAAGTTGTTGGAAGATTCGGGTGTGAAAGATATCAATCTGACTTTCACGACGCCGATCATCAGCACGCATACAGGTGAAGGCGCCATCGGTTTCATGTATTACACGGAGTAAAAGTGATTTCGAATGATAGAAAAGGGGAAACCATATATGAGAAGAGTTTTCGGCCTGGTGATCGCCTTCTCATTGATTTTATCCGCCTGCTCGAAACCGCCCGTTTCAACAGAGCCTTTTTCGGAACGTGATCGAACAGCTTTCACGAAATGGAACATCCCCGGGTATTTCATCCTGAAAGAGGTTCAAGTGATCGGGCTCGGAGACTCCCTCACGCAGGGTGTAGGCGATGAACAGAAACGGGGTGGATACTTTGGCCGTTTGACGGACCGGATGAACGAATGGAAAGGGGTCAAGGAGGTCGAGGCAGAAAATCTGGCCAAACGGGGGAGAAGGAGCGATCAATTGCTCGAGCAATTGGGTGAGCGGGATGTCCGAAACAAGATCGAAGACGCAGAAGTCATCCTGTTGACCATCGGCGGCAATGACATCATGAAAGTGGTCAAAGAAAATCTGTTCGAATTGACAACCGGCCCGTTCTATCAAGAGCTAGGTCGATTCGAGGACCGCTTGGATGAGATTTTCATGACTGTCCGTCTGTTGAACGGCGATGCGCTGATTGTCGTGGCCGGACTCTATAATCCGTTTTCAATTGTGACGGACGAAGTGCATGAATTTGAAGAAATCATCCAAGATTGGAATGAAGCTATCGAATTGCGGACCGTCTTGGATGGAAAATCCTGTTTTGTGCCTGTCACCGATCTGTTCGATTCGAATGTCAACATGGTCTACCACACCGACTTCTTCCATCCAAATGCTAAAGGATATGAAATGATGACAGAACGCTTTTTGTCTTCAATCAATAAATGCGACCTATATGAAATGTCGGATGGAGATTTGGAAATGTAGGAGTTGAGGATCGCGTGAACCTATGGAAAATCGGATTTTTTACATTGGCAGGAATCGTTATAGCCGCCCTATTGACTCTCGTTCTATTCATTGGCAGTACGGGGGAGTCGGAGCCGTTGCCTGATGCAAAACAGATAGCATCTACGACGAATGTCCTGACGGTGCATTCGACGAAGGAGGACTTGCAAGGGATTGCGAATACGTATATCCGGAAGGCGATGAAAGGCGAACCGCTTCCCGTCACGATGGAAGTGCAGGACGAAGTCATCCTCTTATCGGAAATGACGGTTTTTTCCTATACTTTGCCCGTCCGGATGCATTTTGACCCGGTTGTGCGGGAGGATGGGAACTTGATCCTGAAGCAGTCATCGATGGAAATCGGGCAATTGAACGTTCCACCGTCGACCGTTTTGAAGATTCTGCGAGACTCGGTCGCATTGCCTCCGTGGATGATCGTTCGCCCGGCCGAAGAAGAGTTATTTATCGACCTATCAAGGGTTCCGGTTTCGGGCAATTTGCAAGTGAAGGCGAAAACATTCAATTTGGCGGAAGATGAAATCATTTTGGAAATCATGATACCGAAAGAATGAGAATAGGAAGGGAGAAATTCCAATGGCACAAGCACTGGCCACTTTTGCGGGTGGCTGTTTTTGGTGTATGGTGAAACCGTTTGACCGATACGAAGGCGTGCTTTCCGTCGTTTCGGGATATACAGGAGGCGACGTTGAAAATCCGACATATGAGCAGGTTTGCACGAATATGACCGGACACCGGGAAGCCGTCCAGATCACGTATGATGATGAAGTCATCACCTATGGAGAGCTATTGAACATCTTTTGGCGTCAGATCGATCCGACCGATCCGGGCGGCCAGTTTTACGACCGGGGTGAGTCGTACAGGACAGCTGTTTATACACATACACCCGAGCAACAGCGGCTTGCGGAGCAATCGAAAGAAGCACTCGAACAATCGGGAAGATTTAATAAGCCGATCGTAACCGATATTATTCCAGCTAAAACATTTTATCCAGCAGAAGAAGGTCACCAGGATTACTACTTGAAGAACCCGGCACATTATAACCGCTATGCGGTCGGATCCGGGAGAGAACGATTCAAATTGGAAAAATGGGGTGAAGAGGCATGAAAGAGGAATTGAAAAACAAATTGACTCCGATTCAATACCATGTCACACAAGAAAACGGGACGGAACCCCCGTATCGTAATGAGTATGACCAGCATTTCGATGAAGGGATCTATGTCGATATCGTGTCTGGCAAACCTTTATTCAGCTCCAAGGATAAATACGATGCTGGATGTGGGTGGCCAAGCTTTACGAAACCGATCGAACCCGACGAAGTGACCGAGCATTTCGATACTAGCCACGGAATGCGCCGAACGGAAGTGCGCAGCAAAACGGCGGATTCCCATCTCGGCCATGTATTTCCCGATGGTCCGCATGGGCCAGGCCAAAACGGCCTACGCTACTGCATCAATTCCGCCGCCCTCCGCTTCATCCCGGTCAGCGAACTGGAGAAGGAAGGCTATGGAGACTATTTGACACAATTTAACTCGTAGAAAGGAAGGGGGTGGACGGATGGATCGGTCATTTTACCGGTTTGCCCTGTCCTATCGGGGCGGTCCGAAAGGGGATGCCAAATCGGTTTTCGCGGAAAGGATGTTCCACGATTCCAGCTTCCCGAGAGAGGAGACGGCATTCGACCCGCTGTCCCGCTATTTGGAGGATGCAGCGGACCCTGCTATGCCCTCTGTCGTGTTTGATGAATTATATGCCATCTATGAAGAGCGCTTCGGCTGATTACAACAGTCGGCGCTCATTTATTTCATATGGATTTCCTTGGCGAAATAATTCGACGTTCATCCATTTCTCTTGCTCCTCCAAGAGATGGGCAGCCCCATGTCCATTATGTGTCTTCATTGCATATCCTTCCATTAACCTGTATGATGAGGAAAGAAAATTGAATGCGGAGGCGAGACCATATGAGCATACATATCAATGCGAATAAAGGGGATATAGCCGATACGATTCTGCTTCCGGGCGACCCGCTGCGCGCAAAGTATATTGCGGAAACCTTCCTGGAAGACGTCACACAATACAACGAAGTGCGGAACATGTTCGGTTATACCGGGACATTCAAAGGAAAGCGCATCTCTGTTCAGGGGACAGGCATGGGAGTGCCGTCGATTTCCATCTATGTAACCGAACTGATGCAGGAGTATGATGTAAAGAAACTTATCCGTGTCGGCACATGCGGTGCGATCCAGAAAGATGTCCATGTCCGGGATGTCATTTTGGCACAGAGCGCTTCGACCGATTCGAAAATGAACGAAATCATTTTCAACGGGGTCAATTATGCACCGACTGCCAATTTTGATCTTCTATTGAAGGCGTATGAAGCCGGCAAGCAAAAGGGCCTCGAATTGAAAGTCGGCAACGTCTTTACAGAAGATGTATTTTATAATGAATATGCCCAGCATGAAAAATGGGCGCAGTATGGTGTGTTGGCTGTCGAAATGGAGGCCGCGGCCTTATATACGTTGGCGGCGAAATTCGGTTGTCAAGCACTTGCGATTCTGACGGTCAGCGATCATATCTTGACGGGTGAAGCGACCTCTGCAGAAGAGCGTCAAACGACATTCAATGAAATGATCGAAGTGGCGCTGGACGCCGCTATCCAAGAATAATTTCGTTGGGGACCGCGCGCAAGTGGAGCGGTCCTTTTCATCTGTTTAGGGGACGGCTCCCCGCTTTTCAGCAGTGCTGTCCCGATTGTCCGATGCTGTATTTTAAGAAAAGGTGGGAAAGGGATGGAAGAAAAAGAAACAACAGGTGTGGAACAAACACCTGAACAGGAACCGAAGCACCAACCGCCGGCCAAACGGTATATCCGATTGAAGCCTTTCTCCTTTGTCATGCTCATTTTTGGATTAGTCCTAGCTACAGCGGGAATCACGTTTTTCGCTTTGACGACTGGAGAAGACAAGGTCGTGGAAGTGGTGAATCCCCAAAAATCGGTAGCGGACCGCAAAGAGTTCAAAAAGCTCTATGATGCCTACGATGAAATGGTAGCAAATTATTTCGAGGACATCGATGAGTCGGCAGTCATCGATGGAGCGATCAATGGTATGATCGATGCACTTGGTGACCCGTATTCCGATTATTTGAATGAACAGGAAGCGAAGCGCCTGAACGAAAGCATATCGTCCAGCTTCGAAGGGATCGGCGCGGAAATCCAGGAGCAGAATGGTTATATCAGCGTCGTATCACCTATCAAAAATTCGCCTGCTGAACGTGCGGGCCTTTTGCCTAACGACCTTATCCTCGCAGTGGACGGGGAAAGCATCCAAGGTCTGTCGTCCTCCGAAGCGGTATTGTTGATTCGCGGTGAAAAGGGGACAACAGTGACCCTGTCCATCCGGCGTGGGGATGCACCCGAACCGTTCGATATGAAAATTACACGCGACGTCATACCGATCGAGACAGTTTATGCTGAAATGCTGGAAGACGGAATTGCCCACATTCATATCACTAGCTTCTCTGAACATACGTATGACGAGTTATTGGAGGCATACGAGGAGATGGAACAGCAAGGCATGGAAGGGCTCATTATCGATGTCCGGCAAAACCCGGGCGGCATGCTGAATACGGCAATCGATATTTCGGATCTGTTCGTGGAAAGTGGAAAGAACTTGATGCAGTATGAGGAGAAAGGGCTGAAACCGGAAATCTTCCCTTCATCCAACGGTAAGAAGATCGACATACCGGTAGCGGTCGTCATCGATGACGGCAGCGCATCTGCATCCGAAATCTTGGCGGCCGCGCTGCAGGAATCCGCAGACATCCCGCTGATCGGCATCAAAACGTTCGGGAAAGGGACGGTCCAGTCCCCGAAAGACTTGTCGGACGGTTCCAATCTGAAGCTGACGACTGCCAAATGGCTGACACCGGATGGCAACTGGATCCATAAAAAAGGAATTGAACCGGACTACGAAGTGCCATACCCCCCTTACGCCTCGCTGCCTTATCTCGACCCTTCGAGTGAGATGAAGGAAGGCATGCTGACACCTACCGTGAAAGCGGCAGAAGAGATGTTAGAAGCGGTCGGTTACAATCCGGGAGAAGTCGACGGTTTATTCGATGAACAAACGGAGCAGGCTGTCAAAAAGCTTCAGCAGGATCTGACATTGGAAGCGAACGGCATCCTTTCCGGAGATACGACTTTCGGGTTGATGAATAAATTGCGTGAAAAGATCCAGAAAGAAGATCCACAATTGGTGAAAGCGCAGGAAGTATTGAAAGAAGACATAGCAAAATAAGACTAAAAGCGTCCAGTCCATGTCAGGACCGGACGCTTTTTCGGTGAGGTGCCTACAATGATTGATGTGTATTTATTCAGCGGATTTTTAGGGAGCGGGAAGACGTCCTTGCTGCTCCATGTCATCCGTCAGTTGAAAGAGCAGGGGAAAAAACCGGCTGTGCTCATGAATGAGTTCGGTAATCTTGCTTTTGATTCGGATCGGGTGGATGGGGCAGGGGATGTCCCATTAAAAGAGTTATTGGATGGCTGCATTTGCTGTACCGGCTCGGATCGGACGGAAGCGCAGCTCCAAGGGTTGCTTTCGGAAAATGAGGATATCGATGTCATCTTGATCGAGACGACGGGAGCAGCCCACCCCGTGGAAGCGCTCGATGCGGTCTTCTCCCCGCTGTTTGCGGACCGCATCCAGATCAAAGGGATTGTGACCGTCGTCGACTGCAAGCGCTGGCTGGACCGCAATCTGTTGCCGCCGCAAGTGAAGATGCTCTTCCTCGAGCAAATTCGCCATGCCCACCTGCTGCTTGCGAATAAAGCGGATCTACTGACCGATGGAGAACTGGCGACCGTCACTATGCAGCTGGGCGATTTCAATCCGAACGTGCCCATCATCCAAACCGTCAATGCACAAATCGGCTTTGACGTCATTGAAGACGCGTTGGCGGATACTAAACAACGACCGGCTATCCCGATTCATTCGGGCAAGAACTTACCATTGTCTTCTAAGCTCCTGACATTTTCCGAAGAGATCGAGAAAGAGAGCTTTGAAGAATGGGTGAACTCACTGCCGGAAACCGTCTATCGGATGAAAGGCTATGTACCTGTCCGGGGTGTCAAAAACCCGATGCTGTTCCAATACGCCTATGGAATGGTCAGTTGGCTACCTGAATATATCAGGATGGAACCCCGTCTAGTCATCATCGGGGAAGATCTAAATAATATGGCTGATTTCAGGCACGTCAACCCCGATTCAAATGAAATATAAGACGAAGCCGCCAAATGTATCCAAAACATAGTTTCGTTTCTTCCGAGTGTAAAGGCTTTCTCTAGTAAAATGGTTGAACTGGAAAGGACTGGCGATAATCTGACTCTCTCGCACGTTATGATAGTTTGCGAAGGGAGGAGTAATGAGATGAAAAAATCGATTGCAGTCATCTTGCTCGGTTCGGCGCTCTTACTGCCGAACAACAATAGTGCGGAAGCTTCCGGCTTTGACGCACAACTAAAAGTGAAAAACACTCCATATGTCCAAGTTGTCAAGTGGGAGGGAATGTCCAACATTCCATATAAATTACAATCAGGGGATTTCGATAAAGCACAAACGATTCTGAAGAAGCTGTGCATCAATCTTCCGAAATTCCAACAGACAACAGCGGCTCCGGAAAAAACGGTTGAGAAACCAAATAAATCAACTGCTAAACCGGCACCTAGCAAACCGACAGGAGAAAAAGCGGAAACAAGTAAGCCGGCAACAGAAAAGCCGATTGAACAAAAGGAAACAAACCAGCCGGCAGTACCTGCAGCTAAACCGCAACCGGCTCCTACAACACCGGCACCATCGAATCCGGTTGAACAACCTGCGAAACAAGAGCCGGCAACTCCTGCTCAAAACGCATCCGTTTCTGCGATTGAGCAAGCGGTACTCGATCTTACGAATGCGGAAAGACAAAAAGCGGGTCTCCAACCGTTGCAGTTTGATAGCAAATTAATGAATTCCGCTCGCCAAAAATCATCGGATATGGCGACTAATAATTACTTCTCTCATACAAGCCCTACATACGGCTCACCGTTCGACCAGATGAAAGCGAATGGCGTTACGTATCGTTCAGCAGCTGAGAACATTGCCATGGGACAACGTACGGCAGAAGAAGTGGTGAAAGCTTGGATGGAATCACCGGGCCATCGCCAAAACATCCTGACACCGAATTTCACTCATATCGGTATCGGATATGACAATAAAGGAAACTACTGGACTCAACAATTCATCCAGAAATAAGTTTTGATCTCAAGAGCAAGCACGATTGGCGCCACGCAAGCGCCAATCGTGCTTTTTTGAATAAAACTCTCTTCAACTGCGGATACTTCCAGTATGAGGTGACGAGCGTGAACGAGCAGCCGAACGAACAAAAGCTAGATGTGCTTTACATAAAAAAATTATTTCACGAGACCGTTGATTTGTTTGTCCAGGAGATTGATTGGCCGACGGGTAAAGGGATCGTTTGCTATTATGAATCGATAGCCGATGGAACCGAAGTGAACAAGCAGATTGATATCATCCGAAACCGCGCTCATCTCGGGATGACCAACTGGGGAAAGACTGCGGTGTCGGAGATTCATGCCTATTCAATGGAAGAATTATTTCAAATCGTCTGTTCCGGTTCAACTGCGGTCATTTTTCCTGAATCCAAGCTGATGGTTAGCATCAATGCTGCAAAAGTGGCGACGCGCTCCCCCGAGGAGCCGAGTAATGAACAGATCGTACGTGGAAGTCACCAAGGGTTCGTTGAAAATATACAACAAAACTTATCGCTGATTCGAAATAAGTTGAGATCTTCAGATCTCGTCATAAAAACCATACGAAAAGGACATAAGACGAACACGGATATCACGTATCTATATTTTCATTCCATCGTCGATCACGATGTAGTGGCGGATTTGGAATCTCGCCTTAATCGGATCGATGAAGACGTCATCTTAAGCATAGGGCAAGTCGAGGATTATTTGGAGGATTCAACCTGGTCGCCGTTCCCTCAATTCATGAATACGGAAAGGCCCGACCGAGTCGTGGAAAACTTGGCTGAAGGGAAGATAGCGGTTTTCACGGATAATTCTCCGACTGCCTTGATCGCCCCAATCACCTTCTTTTCCTTCTATCAATCACCGGATGATTTCAATGGGAGGGTGCTCGTCGGCTCCTTTTACCGTTTGTTGCGCTTATTCAGCCTCTTCATGGCTATCTTCCTGCCTGCGTTTTATATTGCTGTCGTCAGTTTTCATTCTGAAATCCTTCCAATCGAACTTAGCAAAAAAGTGAAGCTCGCCATTAATGAAATTCCGTATCGGCCTATCATGGAAGCATTCCTTCTTGAGTCCTTCATTGAGTTGATCCGGGAGGCGAGTATCCGCCTGCCGAAACCGATCGGTCAGACAATCGGCATTGTCGGGGGATTGGTGGTAGGTGATGCGATTGTCAATGTAGGGATCGTATCGAATTTAATGGTAATCGTGGTCGCGATGACCGCCATTTCCAGCTTTGTTGTCCCTTCCGTCGAGATGAATATGACGATACGGCTTTTGCGATTTCCGTTCATGTTGGCAGCCGCTTCGTTCGGTTTTTTCGGAATGGCCATTGGAACGCTCATTCTGTTCATTCATTTATTGAATCGGTCATCACTGAATCAGCCTTATTTCTCTCCCGTCGTTCCTTTCGACCCGACGCGATTTAAGGAAATTTTCTTTCGCCTTCCATTTTCCAAGTCACATAAACAGCAGCAGACATTTTATTTTAAGCAACCGAAAAGGGGCCGGACTCGCAAATGATCACAATAACGCGGATCCAATTTTTCTTGTTTCTATTTACCATTCAAACAGGAACCGTCTTCATTACATTCCAGAGGCCCCTGATCGAGACGGCAAAGTCCAATGCCTGGATCGTACTCCTCTTTGCGGGTGTCCTTCACTACTTGCAGTTGATATTTTACGAAAAGGTCTATGATCGATTTAACCCAGGGTCCTTTATCTTTTGGTTATATCGAGGGTACTGGTTCTAGTGGTCGTTACGTTCATCGCGTTTATCGAATATACGCTAGCTATCTGGATATTTCCCAACACTCCGCAAATCGTCATCGTTGGTGTGTTGGTCGGAGTTTCCCTTTATGCCAATGTAAGCAGGGCGGCTACGGCCATCAATTTGCCGGTTCTTCTAATACCGATGATCCCGCTCTTTATGCTGGCATTGTTACTTGTCATACCCGATTTGGTGTGGACCCGTTTGTTCCCGATTACATTCTCCGATAAGACGGCTTGGTTCAAAGGTATTTTTATTAGCCAATCGACGTTTATTGGAGTGGAGGTCTATCTGTTTTTACGAAAATATGTAAAAAAAGATAACTCCATCAAAGGAGTTCCGCTATTCATTTATCAAAACATCTGGCTTTTCTTTTTTTTAACCCTCCTTCTTTTCGTTCAAATGTTTTTCCCCGTGAATATTGCCAAGAATATCGGGGAGCCTATCATCTACATTTTAAAGTCCCAGCAAGTGACATTCGTCGAAAGGCTTGATTTGTTTTTCCTTTTCATTTGGATGACGTGGAGTATCGTGACGATCACGCTCTATTCATTCATCAGCTTGTATGAACTTCGGGGGCATGCAAAGAAGAGCTACAAGCGAAATGCAATTATCTATCATGTGCTGATTACTTTGGTTCCCCTTCTTTTCTTAACGAAAGAAAGGGTCGAGTTCATCAGGAGTACCCTCGTCTATTTCCATTTATTTTTCTCTATTTTATTACCGGTTTTTGTCGTCTTGATGGATCGGAGGAAACCCTCTTGAAAAGAAGAATATTCGCCTTGTTAATGCTGTCACTTCTCTTTGTCGGTGGCTGTTGGGATGAGGAACAGTATAAGGACGTGACGATTGTCCCTTTGATCGGATTGGAAGCGGAAGGGGATGGGGTGAAATCGATGTATGCTTTCCCTACTTTCCTGAATGGTAAGATCACCTATGCCCAATCCGAAGGGGAAGGGCTGTCAACGCGGGCATCGCGGGCCGATGCCAACCTGAGGACGATGGAAGGGCTGGACATGGCACATTTGGAAGTGGCCTTGGTCAATGGTGAATTGGCGAAGAAGAATCTTTATACGTACTTGGATATGTTTTTCCGGACACCTCGAAATCGAATAGGGAGCTATCTCGCGATTATCGAAGGAGATATGAAGGATTATTTCAATCCGCCCGGCGTGGAGACGGAGGTGACCGTCTATTACGCGGAACTTATGCGGACAGGAGTTCTTTACAGTATTAGTCCGGACGATAGGCTTCAAGGGGCCGTCATCAAGTTGTTTGATAATCAAATGGATCTGTCCCTGCCGTATATTGTCCTGAAGGAGGGGGTCCCGAAATTAAACGGGGTGGCGTTGTTCAGCAATCACCGGTATACGGGGAAGCGTCTGTCTTCGAAAGAGGCGATCATCGCTAATTTGATGCGAAAAGAGAAAGGTAAATATGCCCGGCTGTCGTATATGTGGAAAAAAGGAGAGCAAGAGAGTCCAATCACAATCGATGTTGTGAAAGTCAAACGGAAATGGAAAATTACAACGGAGAAAATCGACGCCTCCTATACATTGAATGTCAGCCTGGAAGAATTTCCTCATGACCGGTTGAACAAGACGGAGATGATTGATGAGCTTGAGGCATTTTTGACAAAAGAAGTGTCGAAGGACTTCAAGGATGTCATCGCCAAGACACAGGATGCGAAAAGTGATATTGTCGGCTTCGGACGTCATGTCCACGCCTTCCATCCGAAGCTTTGGAAAAAGGGGGATTGGCAGGAAACATATGCAACGCTCCCGATCCAAGTGAAAGTGAAAGTGAAGGTTGCGAGAACCGGAATCACTGATTAGTTAATGTAACTGAATTAAAGAGATCCCGCACCGTCATGAAACGGCAGCGGGATTTTCATTTTGCATATTTTCTTTGAATGAACAGCAGGCGGAACGTTAAAGTGACGGCTCCGACAAGCAGGCCGATGATTAGCCCGACCCAGTAGCCGAACGGCCCGAAATCCGTATAGGTTGCAACAATATGGCCGACCGGCAAACCGATTCCCCAGAAAGAGATGACGCCGACGAAGAATGTCATATTGACGTCCTTATACCCCCGGAGTGCCCCTTGAATCGGCGCCTGGAAGGCATCCGACAATTGGAAAAACGCAGCAAAGAGGAAGAACTGGGCTGCCAAGGTAATCATCCCCGGATCGGTTGTGTAAAGGGAGGCGATTGGCTCCCGAAACAGAAGCAGGATGGCGATGGATAGAAAGCTGAATCCAACCGCGAACGCAATCGCGAGCAAACTGTATTGCTTGGCATCTTGCAATCGAGAACCGCCGGCCGCTTGTCCGACGAGGATGGTGGCTCCCATCGAAATGCTGAGCGGGATCATATAGAGCAAGGACGAAAAGTTCATAGCGATCTGGTGTGCTGAAATGACTTCGGTCGAATACTTGGACATGAGCAATGTCACGACAGAGAAAATGCTCGTCTCCACGAAGATGGAAAGGCCGATCGGCACTCCGATAAGTAAGATCTCCTTGCATTTTGAAAACGAAACACGGCCCCAGCGTCGGAAAAGGGCAAATTGTTGGAATGCTCCTCCCTTCCAAGCTATGAAGACCGCAATGCAAAGGACAATCCAATACGTTATCCCCGACGCATACCCAGCACCTGCACCTCCGAGCTCCGGAAAACCGAATTTCCCGAAAATCAGAAAGTAGTTAAGTACGATGTTGATCGGCGCTGATAAAAGGATGATGAACATCGAAACCCGGGTTGCCCCCAATGCGTCAAAAAACGAGCGCATCACTGTATAAGCGAAGAGGGGGAACAGCCCGATACAGATTCCTTTCAGATAGCCGGCCGCTACTGCTTGGACTTTCGGCTCCAAAGGCATTTTGTATACAAAATGGGAGCCGATGAAAAGAAGAATTGAAAAAACGATTGCCGAAAGTAAAATAGATACGTATAATCCTTGCTGGACGGAAGGCCGAACTTCATCATGACGCTTGCTTCCGATCAGTTGGGCGATAATCGGGGTCAATCCCATAAGGATGCCTGACAAGCCGGTATAGACCGGAACCCAGAAAGAGGATCCGATTGTCACTCCGGCAAGGTGGTATGTATCGTAGCGGCCAGTCATAAGAATATCGAAGAACGACATCAGATAGAGCGCCACTTGGGTAATAAGGATAGGCAAAACGATTTTCACGAAATGAAACGGTTTTTTCTGAAAAGGAAGTGAAGCGTCCAAAGGGATATCCCTCCTTTCTATCTTTGTTCATCTGAAAAATCCCGCCTCTAATAGATGGCGAGATGAATGCGGTTCTATCTCCTGTTCGGCTGGTGTTCAAACTCTCGCTGGATAAAGATAAGATTGCATGACAGCCATCCTGTCGTCCTCGAGCTTGAAAAAATCCGTGCGCCATCACACCGAGGCATGATTGATAAAATCCTATCCATTGTACCATGGATCGTTTGTTATAATGACTTGGAAATCAGGAAGCGATACGATCTTCCTTCAACTAAAAGAGGTGAGAAGCCTGGTGAAACGACCAGTAATCCTATTGACGGGAGGCGGCACCGCGGGCCATGTGTCCGTGAACGAAGCGCTGATCCCGGTATTCAACGAAAGAGGATATGATATCCATTATATAGGATCCCATGAAGGCATTGAAAAAGAATTGATCGGTGAAGGGCATCCCGATGTGACATACCATGCCATACAGAGCGGCAAGCTCCGGAGATATTTTTCCATGAAAAATATGACGGATCCGTTTCGGATCGGGGCAGGCGTCATGCAGGCGTTCTCCATCATCCGCAAAGTCCGTCCGGAAATCATCTTTTCCAAAGGGGGATTCGTCTCGGTCCCGGTTGTCTTGGCAGCCAAACTGGCAAGAATACCGGTAGTCATTCATGAATCGGATGTCACCCCGGGCTTGGCGAACAGACTGGCGTTACCTTTTTCCAAACATATTTTCACTGTGTTCGAGAAAACATTGGACTATGTTCCTGCGGGGAAAGCGACTTGCACGGGGGCTGTCATCCGACCTGAACTATTCGATGGTGTCCGGGAGCAAGGGCTCCGATATGCAGGTCTTGACGGGTTGAAGCCGGTCCTCCTAATCATGGGAGGAAGCCAGGGGTCGGCAGTCATCAATGACGCTCTCCGAAAAGAATTGCCGGGCATCTTGGAACGATATGATGTGATTCATTTATGTGGAAAAGGGAATATAGATGAAGAGCTTGAAAGTACGCCGGGCTATACGCAGTTCGAATACGTTACAGAAGGGTTGCCCCATCTTCTCGCGGCTGCCGATTTTGCGGTATCCAGAGCAGGTTCGAATGCCATTTTCGAATTACTGGCCCTGCATAAGCCGATGTTGCTGATCCCGTTATCAGCAGCCAAAAGCAGAGGCGATCAGATTTTGAATGCATCTTTATTCGAGTCGTTGGGTATTGCTCTTGTTCTCCAAGAGGAAGAAATCGGGAAGCGTACCATGTTGGAAGAGTTTGCTATATTGGAGCGCGAAAAGGATCGGTTGCTAGAGAACATGAAGCAGACCGAGCATCCAAAAATCCCGGAAGACATGGCGGAAATGATTCTGATGTACCGAAATTAGCCTAATAGGCTAAAGGACATTGGATTTCAGAATTTTGATAGTTGCATTCTTTGTGAAAGAGGTGTAAGGTAATTCGGGACAAAATGTTAAAGTCCCGACGCTAAACCCTTTCAGTTATTAGGTTTGCATGGTAATATTAATAAGGATAAAAAATTACACAATATGCCGAACGGCAATGTGGAGGTCATTTTACATGTCGAACAATGTTGGCTCCTCCCCGTATGCAGAATTTACGGGTCCTAACCTTGGGTATGTCATGGAGATGTATGAAGTCTTCAAAACAGACCCAGAAGCAGTCGATGCTGAACTTGCCGAAATGTTTAGACGTTTCGGTGCACCGGATTTTGGCACCACCCAACAAGAAGCAGTTGTTGGAGAAGTGAGTCCAGGCAATTTTGGAAAGGTATTGTCCGCTTATAAGTTGCTCGATGCTATACGTACATACGGACATCTTGCAGCGGATATCTATCCATTGAACGATCGTCCAAAGGATTCATCTCGAATCGAGCTGACTTATTATGGATTGACCGAAAACGATCTTCGGGAAATGCCTGCAACACTGTTTTTCAAACAACCTCCGGTGGGTATCGATAACGGATTGGACGCTGTAAATCATTTGAGGTCGCTCTATACAGGGAAAATCGCCTATGAGTTTGCACATATTATCGACGAAGAGGAACGGAATTGGATCCAAGCGAAAATTGAAAATGGAGAGATTACTGTAACTCTTTCCGCAGAAGAGAAAAAGGCCCTTCTGGAGCGGTTGACGAGAATTGAAGGGTTCGAGAAATTTATCCACCGTACATTCGTCGGAGCGAAACGATTCTCTATTGAAGGACTAGATACGCTTGTAGTCCTGCTGGAAGAGCTCGTCCGCCGTTCCGAAGATGAAAATATGAAAAAAATGTTGATCGGAATGGCCCATCGCGGCCGTCTGAACGTTCTTACACATATCCTCAATAAATCATATGAAATGATGTTTGCACAATTTGCAGGTGTTCCGGACGAACCATTCTTGCCTGAAGACGGTTCGCTGCAAGTGACGCGCGGCTGGTTCGGGGATGTGAAATATCATATGGGTGCCCTATACAAAGGACAATCGGGTATGGAGCGTTTCCTTGCATACAACCCGTCCCACTTGGAAGTCGTCAATCCGGTCATTGCTGGACAGACGAGAGCTGCTCAGGAAACAACAGATAGCCCCGGCATTCCGGAACAGGATACGAAAGCGGCGTACGCCATCATGATTCACGGAGATGCCGCATTCCCAGGACAGGGAATCGTGCCGGAGACATTCAACTTCAGCCGTGTCCGCGGATTCCAGACTGGCGGTTCGATCCATATCATTGCTAACAATATGATCGGCTTCACAACCGAATACTACGACTCTAGGTCGACTCATTACTCTTCCGATCCTGCAAAAGGTTATGAAGTGCCGGTCCTGCATGTCAATGCGGACTGCCCTGAATCGGTGATCGCTGCAGCTGCGTTCTCATTCGAATACCGTACAAAGTTTGGAAAAGATATCCTGATCGATTTGATCGGATACCGCCGTTACGGACATAACGAAATGGACGAGCCGCTCGTGACGAACCCGTTGATGTATCACGGCATCCACCAGCACTTGACAGTCCGGGAATTGTACGGGAAAAAACTTGTCGCTGAAAACGTCATGACGGATGAAGAAGTGACGAAGCTTGACACCGATGTGTACGCTACTATGCAAAAGGCGTATGACAATGTGAAAGAGCATTCTACGAAAGCGGAGCCGGTTTCAAATGAGACGCCGGATTATGTCCTGGCAGGCTATCCGAGAGATTTGGAAACGGGAGTGGAAGAAGCGACGATTCGTCGTATGAATGAAGAGCTTCTAACGTATCCGGAAGACTATCATGTGTTCGGTAAATTGGAACGCATTCTGAAGCGCCGGGAAGATCCGTTCAAAGGGAAAGGGAAGATCGATTGGGCGCACGCTGAAGTGCTCGCATTCGGATCCATCCTTCAAGACGGCAATCCGATCCGCATGTCCGGCCAAGATGTGCAGCGTGGGACGTTCGCTCACCGCCATCTGGTCCTTCATGATGAGAAAACAGGGGAGGAATACGTGCCGCTTCATCATATCAGCGGTTCCAAAGCGTCCTTTGTGGCGTATAACAGCCCATTGACCGAAGCTGGAATCGTTGGTTACGAGTTCGGGTACAATTTGGAAGATCCGAAAGCACTGTCGATTTGGGAGGCGCAATATGGCGACTTCTCCAATATGGCTCAAGCAATGTTCGACCAGTTTGTATCGGCCAGCTATTCGAAATGGGGACAACAATCGGGATTGGTCATGCTATTGCCACACGCATACGAAGGACAAGGCCCTGAGCACTCCAGCGCCCGCATCGAACGGTATTTGCAATTATGCGCCGAAAACAACTGGACTGTTGCGAACCTTTCCAGCGCGGCGAACTATTTCCACATTTTGCGCCGCCAAGCGAAAATGCTCGGTGATAAATCAATGCGTCCGCTCGTTATCGCATCTCCTAAATCGCTCCTTCGCCACCCATTGGTCGGTGCGGACGTGACCGATTTGACAGAGGGCTACTTCCAGACTGTTCTGGAACAGCCGGGCACTGGAAAGAACGTCGATAAAGTGAAGAAAATTTTATTCGCAAGCGGAAAAATGGCGATCGATCTTGCGGAGCGGGTGAAAGATGGCACAGGTTACGATCATCTTCACATCATCCGTGTTGAGCAATTGTATCCATTCCCATCCGAGAAAATTGCGGAGATCATTGCACGCTACCCGAAAGCGAAAGAGCTTGTGTGGGTGCAGGAAGAGCCGAAAAACATGGGGACATGGGGCTTTGCGAACAATTATATCCGCGAATTGGCAGGCAACAAGAAAATTTCTTACGTAGGACGGATCCACCGTTCCAGCCCTTCCGAAGGAGACGGGGAATCGCATAAAATCGAGCAGAACCGTATTATTGAGGAAGCACTCAAGAAGTAAACCGGCATCCGAACCGATAGGGACAGTTTGTGCACCGTGATAACGGTAGACCAGAGGAGGAATATATAGTGGCAGAGATCATAGTACCAGAATTAGCAGAGTCGATTACAGAAGGAACGATTGCGCGTTGGTTGAAACAGCCTGGCGAAACGGTGGAGAAAGGCGAATTCATCGTTGAGCTTGAAACAGACAAGGTGAACGTGGAAGTCATCTCCGAGGAAGCGGGAGTCGTCCAAGAACTCCTTGCAGCGGAAGGCGACACAGTGGAAGTTGGCCAAGTCATCGCGACTGTCGGAGCAGGTTCAGGAGCTCCAGCAGCACCGGCCCCAGCAGCTGCAGAAACGGCGGCACCGAAAGCGGAAGAAGCCGCAGCGCCGGCAGCTGCACCAGCAGCCGCGACTGAAGATGGAACGGCTGATCGTACGATTGCAAGTCCAGCTGCACGTAAACTGGCACGTGAAAAAGGAATCGATTTATCGGCAGTTTCGCCGGTCGATCCGATGGGGCGTGTACGCGTGCAGGACGTCGAAGCACATGGGACAGCACCGAAAGCACCAGCAGCTCCTGCACCAAAAGCGGCAACACAACAAGACGATGGTCGTATCACTCGTGAGAAAATGACGCGCCGCCGTCAGACAATCGCGAAGCGTCTGTTGGAAGTAAAACAATCTACAGCGATGTTGACGACGTTCAATGAAATTGATATGACGAATGTAATGGAACTCCGTTCGCGGAAAAAAGACCAATTCTTTGAGCAGAACGATGTCCGTCTTGGATTCATGTCATTCTTCACGAAAGCAGTTGTCGCGGCGTTGAAAAAATATCCGTACGTCAACTCGGAAATCGACGGGGATGAAATCCTCCTCAAAAATTATTATGATATCGGGATTGCCGTGTCGACAGAAGGCGGACTCGTTGTACCGAACGTCGTCGATGCAGACCGTAAGAACTTTGCGGAAATCGAAGCAACGATTGGTGAACTTGCCGTAAAAGCACGTGACAACAAGTTGACGATCGCTGACATGACAGGCGGTTCATTCACCATCACAAACGGTGGTGTGTTTGGTTCCTTGATGTCAACACCGATTCTTAACGGTACGCAAGTCGGAATCCTCGGCATGCACACGATCCAAAAGCGCCCGGTTGCCGTAGGCGATCAAATCGAAATCCGTCCGATGATGTACGTGGCGCTTTCGTATGACCACCGTGTCATCGATGGCAAAGATTCCGTAGGATTCTTGAAAATGGTCAAAGAATTGATTGAGAATCCGGAAGATCTTCTCCTCGGTTCTTAAGCCAACCAAACAATCGGCCCATTCAAATTTGGGCCGATTTTTCCCTATTCCGAATGATTGGAGGATGTGCTCCTATGAAATTCACCCATTGGGCGGAAGCGCCTACATTGCGAAAAGTCGTCTGCCGACATGCAGATGCGGAGAAATATGTAGTGACAAATGTACTAACCCCTGGCAAAGACTATGAAGTGAAAAATGAAACGGACGAGTTCGTATTCATCATCGATAACAGCGGAAAAGTCGGCGGCTATTACAAAAGATACTTTGAATAATTCATTTCCCGACACGGTTTGACCGATGTCGGGTTTTTTGGCTGATCGGGCAAAGCGAATGCAAGGAATAAACAGGAGGATTGTAGATGGAATCCATTATTGAGCTTGAAAAACAACAGCGCACTTCCCGGTCGTATGGGGAAGAAGACCGAGTATTGATACAAGAAGGTGGATATATTTCACCTGACCCCTATTTATGGGAAGATATCTTGATCGGCATCACGTTACGAAACCCTGTGTTGCTGAAAGGGCCATCCGGAGCAGGGAAGACGAGGTTGGCACAGTCCGTGTCCGCCTATTTCCAACAGCCGATGCAAAGCATCAACTGTTCGGTGGATCTTGATGCGGAAGCCTTGCTCGGATTCAAGACGATCGTCCGACAAGCTGGAGAGATGATAATCGATTTTGTCGAAGGGCCTGTCGTCCAGGCGATGAAGAAAGGACATATTCTTTACATTGATGAAATCAATATGGCGAGGCCTGAAACGCTGCCGATTTTGCATAGTGTCCTGGACCACCGACGGATGCTCACCAATCCGTTTACGGGGGAAGTGATCCACGCCCATGATGATTTTACTGTCATCGCTGCCATCAACGAAGGCTATGTCGGAACTTCTCCGATGAATGAAGCCTTGAAAAACCGTTTCGTCTCGTATTCCGTTCCATATATCGCAGGCGAACAGCTGGAGCAAGTGTTACGCAATGCGCATCCATCCGCTTCGGATACTCAAATAGCACTATTCCTTCAAATTGGAAATGACTTGAAAAAGCAAGTTGTCAACGGCTTATTATCCGACGAAGCCGCTTCCATCCGAAGCTTGCTTGATGCGTTAGGCTTGGCGAATCATATGCCGATCGACCGTGCGATCCGATACGCTATCGCAGAAAAGCTGGAAGATCCGATTGAACGGGATCTCGTCATGGAATTGGTAGGAACCTGGGTGCCTTCCAGCCGAGTGGGGCAATCTGAATGACAAAGATGAACCGGTTCATCCAATTCAATGATGAGACCGTCGACGCCAAAACGTATCTCTTATATGAGCGCCTGGCTAGGGCATTGGCGGACGCCCCTTTTTTAGAATTGACGGAACGCAAGTTGGTGGAGTTTCGGCCCCAGGAAGGGATCATTTCCATGAGTGTCTTTTGGCGGCATCGAGAAGAAGGGATTGTCCATGCCGGCCGGCTGTCGGATATTTATTTATTGACGGCAGGGTTTTGGAAGGGATTCGACGTGCGTGCCTGGGTCCAATTTTCAAAGGATTTTCAGCACCATCCGTTGCGGAGATTAGCATCAGAGCTATTGCTCATGCTGGAAGAGTTCCGGTTCATTGATTTGATCCAGGAAGAGCGACCGGGGACGATGTCCGCTTTTCAAGTGCGGGTGGAAGCGTACCGGAAATTTCATCATGACCAGCTAGTCGCGAACCATCAGAAAGGTTTTTTGGCTGATGCTTTGCTTAATGAATTATTTCTTGCGTTATATGAAGGGATGTTCACCCGGGCTGCGATTGATTGGTCGGACCATAACCTCGATTGGGGACGTGTCCTTTCCTTATGGCAACTCGCTTATGACGGAAAGAGTACAGAAGCGCAAGCCGGTGTCGTCCGCCGTATGATGGAAATGGTGGAAGAGTCGATCAGCAAAGATTTGCTGCACCAATACTATGTTCTAGGCGATGCGATTACCGAGGAGACGGCTAAGTTCCATTATCATCAAGGGATGGCAGATGCCGAAACAGGAGAAGTCGGAACGAAAGAAACGATCGAGGAAGTATTCCGATCCTGGCATCGGGAAAGCGAGGATGAGTCGGGAGTCCATTTGGAATATGAGCTGGAGCACGGGCGATCGGGTAGAAGCGATTCAACTGGAGCAAATCCGGGCGATGAACAGGCGGAAATTGAAGAAGTGGGTTTCGGAGGGTCGAAAGGCGACAGGAAAGACGTGTCGGCTGACGGAGAAGAGAAACCGGAAAGACGTGAGAAGAGCCAGTCGGCTGGTACGATGTTCGGCAAGGAGCATGTAAATGTCGTCTATGAGGAAAAACGGATCCAAGTCGTGAATGAAGTGGAGAACCGCAACCGTTTGGATCAGTGGAGGGACGAGCAGAAGCCGTTTGTCCGGGCGTTCGTCCAAGAGATGAAAAAACGGATGGAGCTGAAACGGGATGCCAGACGGGAACGGCTTATGAAGGGCAGATTGTCCAGCAATTTGATGACTTTATTTCTGGATGAGCGGCCCCGGCCTTTTTACCGCAAAAATGCGCCATCTACGAAATTGGATGCCAGTTTCGGCTTGTTGGTCGATGGGTCCGCTTCGATGCTCGACAAATTGGAGGAAACGAAAAAAGCGGTACTCCTCTTCCATGATGTATTGCGTCAGTTGGAAATACCACATGAAATCTCATCTTATTATGAAGATGCGTATAGCGCCACGAAGGAACGGCAGCCGAATGTGTTCGAACGGATGCATACTTTTCGAGATCGCAATCGGGATGATGGGCTCGCCATTCTATCATTTGATGCAAATGAAGACAATCGGGATGGTTTTGCCATTCGGTGGATGGCCAATCGGCTCGCAGAACGGCCCGAGAAGCATAAGTTTCTACTCGTTTTCTCGGATGGGGAGCCCTCTGCATTCGGCTACGACCGGAATGGAATCGTGGATACCGCGGAGGCGGTGATGGAAACGGAAAAACGGGGCATTTCCGTCATCCACCTATTTCTATCAGCCGAAGAGCCGAGCGAAGACCAGAAAGCCGTATTCAGCATGATGTTCGGCAATAAAACCGCATCTTCCGAATCAGTCGAAAGTTTCGCCGACCAGACGCTGCGAATCTTACGGAAATTGTTGGCCATTGTTATCCGGACTACTTGAAGCAGGGAGCGTACAGTGTCAAAAATGATCGGCCAGTAGACTATGTTATGCTGGAATAAATGACTTCTTCCAACCGTTGATTTTCGTTCCGAGCGGCCGCTTTTTGGCATAAGAACCTAATTAAAAACCGCCCTCAGCTTGGGCGGTTTTGTGTTTTATCATGGACAGCGAGAAGACGCTGTTTCAATTCTTCTTCCATTCGTCCGATTTCGATTTCGGCCGCTTTTCGTTTCGCGCGTCCATCTGCTTGGATGACGAGTGTTTCTTCGATCGTCTGGATCAGATTTTCCTGTGTTTTCTTCAATGTCTCGATTTCAATGATGCCGCGTTCATTCTCTTTCGCGGTTTCAATTGAGTTGATTTTCAACATTTCCGAGTTTTTCAGCAGGAGATCATTCGTCGTTTTCGTTACAAGTTTTTGCGACTCGACCGCTTTCGCTTGACGGTTCAAAGTCAAGGCGATGGCGATCTGATTTTTCCACAGCGGGATTGACGTCATGATGGACGCTTGGATTTTTTCCGCCAATGTTTGGTTCGTCTGCTGGATCATCCGGATTTGCGGAGCACTTTGGATCGTAATTTGTCTCGACAATTGTAAATCGTATGTCCGTTTCTCCAACCGGTCCAAAAATTGAGCCATATCGTTCACTTCTTGGAAATCCATTTGGTCATTGGATAATTCCGCTTTCCGGCGCAGCTCGGGGAGGATGACATTGGCGATTTCATCCCGTTTCAACTCCGCAGCTGCAATGTAGACATTCAACGCTTGGAAATATGTTTTATTCTGTTCGTATAAATTGTCGAGCATCTGTACATCATCAAGCAAGCCCCGTTTCGAATGCTCCAATTGGATGCCGATCCGGTCGATTTGCGTACTCAATTTCTGATACTTCGTCATCATCTCTTGGATCGACCTCGACACTTTACCGAACAGCCGGCCGAGAGGGGACTTTTTCTTCTCGCTTAAGTCATCAGGGTCGATCTCGGACAATTTGTCCATCAGGTCTTTCAACACATCGCCGACAGGTCCGATATCCTTACTTTGTACGTGATCGAGCATTTGATGGGAGAAGCGTGACAACTCGCCTTGTGCATTGGCGCCGTATGTCAGAATCGCTTCGTAGTTGCCAACCGGAATCTGATCGGCCAACTGTTTCGCCTTCTCGCGCTCTTCCGGCGATAACCGATCCATCAACTTGGTGCCCGCACTCACTTCGTTCGTCTGCATTTCTTTCGGCAATAAAGGTTCCTGCATATCGAACGGGTTGTCTAATAGATCGTCGAAAGTCTTCACTTCATGTTTTGTTACCTCATTTTGAGTCATGGTTTGAATCTCCTTTCATTTCCAGAACCCGCTTTTTCTTATTAATCGAAACATCGACAAAGTCGATTTCCATCTGGAGCTTTTCGATATCCGAGGCAAGGGCGCCCCGAAGATCCTGTTCCAATTGCCGATTCACATCTCCCAGCGTTTCACGGGTATTTTGCAAGGCGATGCGCAAGTCTTTATCTTTCAACGGCTGATTGACGAGCATCGCGTATTTCGAAGTCAATTCGACTGCGGAATCGAGATGGGCGTAGAAAAATGGTTCGACATGGTAGAACTTTCGCGGATTGGATCGTACGATGTTCAAAATCTTCCTCGATAGGTTGTTCATTTCATAGAGTTGCTTGAAAGCTTGCACAGATCTCACTTGTCCGTATAAGCTGTTCAGTTTTTTAATCTTCATGCGGGCTTCTGCAATTTGCCCTTTTATATGATTATACTCAGACCGTGACATTCCAAGTTTTTTTATGTTGGAAGTATGTTGCAGCTGCTTGACCGTGAAAGTGCCGCCCAAGTAAATGGCAATCAGCACGGCAGTCGCCGCCACAATGTTCCAGCCTGCACCCATTATGAAATAGAGCCACGATCCGAAGCTGATCGGTGCGACGATGAAATGCCGTGTGAAAAATTGTTTGATCTCATGCATGATGTGCCGGGCCTCCTTTATCTATATCATTTATACGTCCGACCTTATATGAAAGTTTCAATTCTATATCAATTATAACCGATTCCCGGCCATAACACATGTTTTTCAATTTGTAATCGGGAAATTTGTAAGCGTCTTCACTTGGACTTTACCGCTTTTTTTGTTAAAATAAAAAACATTCACCTATGTGTGGACGGAGGATGAAAGATGTACGAAGTGATTTACATGAAAGCAGATTATGAGCCATGGTGGATGTTCGAGGGCTGGGAAGAGAAAGTCCGGCACCGCCAATCATTTGATAATAGCGAAGAGGCAACCGATTATTTCGAACGTTTGCTGCATGAGTTTCGAGGGAAGTATGAAAATGAAGCGGTGAAAAAAGAAGTTTTCTACGCATTCTGGACAGAGCGGGAGAAAGTCTTTTGCGAAGGATGCGATGAAGACCTTCAAGTGTATCATGGTATCATGCTCCTATTACAAAAAGAGGGTGGATATTGAATTATTCGAAATATTTAAATTATCGGTTGACTTTGAGCTTGAATATGATATAGTTGTTTTAATCGGAAACATTATCCAAATTTTATTAAATATAAGAAACACCGAAATGAGCGTATTCACATATTACAAAAAGTGATCGGCATCGTCGGTACTTTTTGTAATATGTGAATTTTTCTTTTGGGGAAAATCATATATTAAAGAATTATCATTTTGGAGGTTTTGGTATGAAACAAGGTACAGTAAAATGGTTCAACGCAGAAAAAGGCTTCGGATTCATCGAAGTGGAAGGCGAGGATGACGTATTCGTACACTTCTCAGCAATCGAGGGTGAAGGATTCAAGTCATTGGACGAAGGTCAGCAAGTGGAGTTCGACGTGGTGGAAGGAAACCGCGGACTACAGGCTGCTAATGTTGTAAAACTTTAATTCGTCAAATCGAAGAGGCACTCGGAATCGGTGCCTCTTTTTTCTTATAAATCCTCGATCGACTCTAAAGAAGAGGTTACGGTGAATTCCTCGCCGTCGGTCGTCTGCATGACGGACTCGCGTTTCACCTCACCAATCCCTTTGACGAAATATTTACGATTGATGTAATCTTTCCCTTTCTCTTCAATGACCAATGCGTTGTCAAAAGTTTGATATGGAGTTTCTACAGTGGCATCGGTATCGACGATGGTCCAGAAACCAAAAGTTGTCCCCTCGGTGAATGGCTTTTTTAAATAGACTCCGGTGGGCGTCATCTCTTCCAAAGCTGGCAAGTCGGGGAAGTCCTCTTTGTTTTCGACAACTTGTTCCTCCAAAATATTGATGGCATTCGGCTCCAATCTGAAAATCCGCCGGACAATCGCCCCGCCGTTATTTTCGTGGATGATGACGTAATGGTCGGTTGGGTGTGCGACTTCGATTTCAAACTCCGCAAATTCATTCCCCACCCCTTCAAACCTTGCTTGCGTCCCATCCGGAGGGAAATAGTCAATCATATCAATCGCTTCTGCATGTTCTTTCCCTTGCCCCGGCTTAGACGTACCATTCTCTGTTGTTGCCGACCCTTTGGATGTACCTGAGTTGTCCATTGCGGTCGAATTCGGTTTTCCGCAAGCTCCTAAGAGTAGCAGCATCGTACATAGCATCACAACATATGATTTACCCATTCCATACACTCCTTTGCCATTGGTATACCCAAAATCACGGAATTCATCGGAGTGGATTTATTTTTTCAATTTGCCAGGGAAAATGAAAAACCGTTCCCCAATTCGGGAAACGGTATTTTTTCACTTCACAGCTTGCTGTTGGTCTTTCCATTCCAAGTATTCATCATAGTTCATCATCTTATCGAAGATTGTTCCATCTTCGTGGATTTCGATGATCCGGTTGGCCACCGTTTGGATGAACTGTTGGTCATGGGATGTGAACACCATCGCGCCTTTGAACGCCATCAAGCCATTGTTCAGAGCTTGGATGGATTCCAAATCCAAGTGGTTCATCGGTTCGTCCAGCAATAGGACATTGGCCGAGGTTAACATCATCTTGGAAAGCATGCAGCGCACCTTTTCGCCCCCTGAGAGGACAGAAGGCTTCTTATTGACTTCTTCACCGGAGAACAGCATGCGTCCAAGGAATCCGCGTAGGAATGTCTCGGTCTGGTCTTCGGGGGAATATTGACGAAGCCATTCCACAAGCGTCTGTTCGTCGCCTTCGAAATACTCGTTGTTATCGAGCGGGAAGTACGCGCGTGATGTCGTGACACCCCATTTGATGCTGCCTTCATCCGGTTGGTCTTGTTCTGCCAGGATCTCGAGCAAAGCCGTTTTCTGCAAAGGATTGCCGAGAAGGATGATTTTGTCCTCTTTGCCCATTGTGAAGGTGGCGTTTTTCAACATCACTTTTCCTTCTATGGTTTTGGAGACGTCTTGGACGCTAAGGACGTCGTTACCGATTTCGCGACCCATCGTGAAGTTGACGAAAGGATAACGGCGGGAAGAAGGACGGATATCATCCAATTGGATTTTTTCCAAAGCTTTTTTACGCGAAGTCGCTTGTTTCGATTTGGACGCATTCGCGCTGAAGCGGGCGACAAACGCCTGAAGTTCTTTGATTTTCTCTTCTTTTTTCTTGTTCTGGTCTTGTGCCATCTTTAGGGCGAGCTGGCTGGATTCGTACCAGAAATCATAGTTGCCCGGGTACAGCTGGATTTTTGAAAAGTCGAGGTCCGCGATTTGCGTACAGACTTTATTCAAAAAGTGACGGTCATGGGAGACGACGATGACGGTGTTATCGAATTCAATCAGGAACTCTTCGAGCCATTGGATCGCTTTCAAGTCCAAGTGGTTCGTCGGCTCATCGAGCAGAAGAACGTCCGGCTTGCCGAACAACGCTTGGGCGAGCAACACTTTCACTTTTTCGGAACCTGTCAATTCCGCCATTTTCACGTGATGGAGCGCTTCGGGAATCCCAAGTCCTTGCAGGAGAATTGCAGCTTCCGATTCCGCTTCCCAACCGTTCAATTCCGCGAATTCACCTTCGAGTTCAGCGGCACGCATACCATCTTCATCCGAGAAATCCTCTTTCATGTAGATGGCGTTTTTCTCTGTCATGATGTCATATAGCCGTTTATGGCCCATGATGACCGTGTCGAGCACTTCATTTTCTTCATATTCGAAGTGGTTCTGTTTCAAAACAGCAAGCCGTGCGTCTTTATCCAAAATGACGTTGCCGGTTTGCGGCTCGATTTCACCGGATAATACCTTCAGGAAAGTCGATTTGCCCGCACCGTTCGCGCCTATCAAACCATAACAATGGCCGGGGTTGAACTGTATATTGACGTCTTCAAACAGCTTGCGGTCACCGAACTGAAGACTTACATTAGAAACTGCTATCATTCGAAATCCTCCTAAATTCACAATACTCCTAGTATACCACGGAATAATTCCCAGTAGCAATTTTCCTGAAAGGAATGTCAAAAATGACAAAAACCCTTTCAGGATATTTTTTGTTTATGTTCAGTATGGGAATGCCGACGTCGTCCATCTTAACTGCAAGCCCTTGGACGGTTTTGCAGTTACATGTTAATGATAAAGTTTCCTTTTTGGGAATTGTTTGACAACTGGAATGATGTCCTTGTACTATTTTATTGAGAACATAAAAAGGGAGGAATGAGAAGTGAGGAAAAAGGTTATACTGACCGTCTTTTCTGCAGCGCTTATTGGATCCTATCCAGTGGGGGCGCAGGCGGCTGAAACGGATCGGTCGACTGCGTCAGTAGAGCAGCAAGGGGAACAGCCGGTTGAAGCTTCCGTTTCGGTGAGTGACTTCCTCGATGCAGCTTTGAAAGAGTTCACGTTTCAACATGCTTCTAAAGAGATGCGCGACGAAATTGTCAAACGGTGGGTGCTCCCCGGAGAACTGGATGACAGGAAAGCCGCCATTACAAATGGGGAAGCCGCCCGGATTACGATTCGGGCACTGGGGATCGAGGATGACGAAAAATCGTTGGAAGATTATTTGGACAACGCCAAAACCCAACACTTATTCAACGCACATGTTCAAGCAAATGCTCTATTGACGGCCGCCGAGCTTACAACCGTCCTTTCCGGTTACAAACTAGCGCCTGCACACGGAATTACGGATGCTGGCGTGGATGAGATTTCAGTCGAAGACTTCATGAAAAACCCTGGGGACTTCGGCTATGAACTATCACCGGATGGAAATTATATTTCCTATTCTTCTTCATGGGAGAACCGATTTAACGTATTTGTCAAGGAGATGGGGGAAGACAGCGAACCGGTACGGGTGACAAGTTCTAAAGATCACGATATCGTCGCGTCCTTCTGGAAAGAGGATCAAATCCTTTATGTGAAAGATGGTGGGGGAGATGAGAATTACCATATTTATTCTTCCAGCTTCAACGGCCAAGAAGAAAGGGATTTGACTCCTTATCCGGGAGTCCGTGTAGAATTGCTAAGCGTTTTACAGGGTATTGAAGATGAAATCCTCATTACGATGAACAAGGAAGATCCGACCGTTTTCGATGTCTATAAACTGAATATTAAGACGGGTGAAACGACGCATGTAGCTAAAAATCCAGGCAATATCGTTAGCTGGCTGGCGGATCATGACGGGGAAATCAGAATGGCCGTAGAATCCGACGGCGTCGATAGCACGGTGTTATACCGGGATTCAGAAAAGGATGAGTTCAGGCCGTTTGTCCAGACGGAAAAAGGGGATACGATAACACCGATTGCTTTTTCGAAGGATAACCAATCCATCTACGCCTTGTCCAATAAAGACCGGGATAAGGTCGAATTGGTGAAACTTGATTTGAAAGCCAATGAAGAGGTCATTTACTCCAACAAGCAAGTGGATGTGCTAAACGGTGTCTATGATCGGACGCAAGATAAAATCTTATACAGCTTATACATGACGGATAAACGGCATTACGAATTCCATGACAAAGCCTTCGAGGCGCTGTTCAATGAATTGAAAAGCAAATTGAACGTCAGCGAAAGTGAATTGCTGATTGTTGATTATAATAAGGAAATGACGAAATTCATCGTCGCGGTAACGAGCGATAAAGTGTATGGAACCTATTATTACTACGATTCCACAACAAAGGCATTAACAACACTAGCAGAGCTGGGTTCCTGGCTGGATCCGGATCAATTGGCAGACATGCACCCGATTTCGTATAAAAGCCGAGATGGATTGACCATCCATGGGTATTTGACATTGCCGAAAAATAAAAAGCCGGAAAACTTACCGCTGATTGTTAATCCGCATGGAGGTCCTTGGGCACGGGATATGTGGGGCTTCAATCCGGAAGTCCAGCTTCTTGCCAACCGGGGATATGCTGTCCTCCAAGTGAATTTCAGATCGTCCTCCGGTTATGGAAAAGAGTTTCTCGACGCGGGCAACAAGCAGTGGGGGCTGAAAATCCAGGATGATATTACGGATGGAGTGCAATGGGCGATTGACCAAGGCATTGCAGATCCGGATCGGATCGGAATTTATGGCGCATCCTTTGGCGGTTATGCCACGTTGGCCGGTATCGCCTTCACTCCTGATTTGTACGCCGCTGCCGTTGACTACGTCGGTGTTTCCAACATCTTCACTTTATTGGAAACCATCCCGCCATACTGGGAAACGGTCCGCAACGACCTTCACAAACGAGTCGGCCATCCAGTCGAGGATAAAGAGCTTCTCGAAGCGGTCTCGCCAGTTTTCCATGCGGACAAGATCAAAACCCCATTATTCGTCGCGCAAGGAGCGAATGATCCACGGGTCAATCAAGCGGAATCCGACCAAATTGTCGAAGCGTTACGGGCAAGAGGTATTGACGTGGAATATATGTTGAAAGAAAACGAAGGCCATGGCTTCCAGAAGGAAGAGAATCGGATTGAATTTTACAATGCGATGGTGCGTTTTTTGGATACGCATCTGAAGTGAAATAAGACGAAGGTTGTCCAGACAGTCAGTGTTGCTGATAGTCTGAGGCAACCTTTTGTTATTTATGAATCGCTACCCGGGTACCGATTAGAACAGCAGCAGCCAATTCCAAAACATCCCGGTTAAGCATTCGTATGCAGCCTTTTGAAACATTTTTCCCGATGGAAGAAGGATTATTCGTTCCGTGGATGCCGTAATGCGGTTTCGACAACCCCATCCAAAAAGCTCCGAAAGGGCCGCCTGGATTCCGTTGCTTATTGATGATTGTAAAAGTTCCGGCAGGAGTAGGGGTGACCATCCTCCCGACCCCGATCGGATAGGTTTTGATTAACCTGCCGTTCTCAAATAATTTCAACTGATGCTTTGACGTGGAAATGTCGATCGATTTTGCCATTAGGAGTCAACTCCGTTTTTAAGTAATGTATGTACGGTTGTCATATATAAGATTAAAAAAGACGAAAAACCCCTGCTTTGGGGTTAGCAGGGGCTCTTGTGTGTTTTCATAGCTCTAAATGCTGTTGCTGGTTGATCCACCAGTCTATGTGATCCAAATTAAAATGGCTTGCCCGGTTGTCGGAGGTCACGTCCATGTCGGCCAAAAGGGCCTGGACATCTTCTTCCGTCACGTGGAAGTCGACCGAGTCGAGATAAGCGATGACGCTGGAAATCCCTTGGACTGTCCGCAACTGAATCACCTCCTATCCGATCTCATTAAAAAACATGTAATCCGATAATAGCCTTATACCCCTTTTTCACCGAATTAAACCTATTTCTGCTAAACTATTTGTAAGAAAAGAGGGATGGAAAATTGACAAAATATGATGACCGGCTTCACCGCTTGGACGAGCAATTCTGTTCATTGTTGAAACAAAGGAAGGTACTTACAAGCAAGCAGATGAATGAGCCTCCGGAGGAATTGATGGCGGACTGGGCGGAAGAGTTCGGTCTGCATGGGGAGTATGTAAAATCATTATTTAACCTCATCCAGATGGAAGATCATTTCCGGCCAAGGGTGGAGCCGAGGCGCTTTCGAAAATACGTGTCTGTCATGCAGTCTGTCGAGATGGGGAAATATTTCTATTCCCTCACATTTATTCGGCAGTACGAGAACGCGAGCGTCGTCCAACTGCATGTGAACTGGGACGGGACGAAAGATCGTCAAGGGGAAGGGCCTGAATATCCTTACTTTCGCTTATCGGTCGGGGAGGGGTATGATTGCCGGGAGGAAGGCGGGAGCGGCACAACGGGACAGGCAACCCAGGAATTCATCGTATCGCCAGCATTGCCCGACGATCTATCGGGAATCGAGTTTCAGTTTTCCACTGAAGGGACTCCCTTCTTAAAGCAGACTGAAAACATTGAATTCACTATACGAGCTCAGTGAAAACGAGGAAGGGAGCGACCCTATGTCCGTGCTGGAAGCAAGAGAGGTAGGAAAAGTGATCGAGGGGGTTCCGCTCCTGCAATCCATTTCATTTGTTTGCGAAGCGGGACAGGCGATTGCAGTAGTCGGAAAAAATGGATCGGGGAAAAGTACATTGCTTAAAATTTTGGCCGGGATCCATGAACCTAGCCGTGGACACGTCATCCGACAGGTGAAACGGGTTGGTTATGTCCCCGAACAGTTTCCGCAAAACTTGCGCTTTAAAGTGAAGGAATACTTACGCCTGGTCTCCACTTTTCATAAGATGCCAAACGAAATAGCGGAACTGGAAATAGCGAAGTATGCACAACTCTTTGGAATCGGTCCTTACCTCCAATCGCCGCTCCAGCGCGTATCGAAAGGGACGAGGCAAAAAGTGGGCATCATCCAGGCGATGCTTGCAAAACCCGAACTTCTATTATTGGATGAACCGCTAACTGGCCTGGACCAAACATCTCAGGAACAATTGCTTGAAATATTGAGTACTGGACAGATGGCCATTATCTTTACCTCCCACGAGGAGTGGTTTGTCAGAAAACTGGCAACGCATATTCTTCAAATCGAAACAGGAGAGATGATCACGAATCGTAATCAAGCCCAAATGGTGATCCGGGCTTGGGTTCCGAACAAAGAGACATTGTCCGGCCTGACGATTAGACCAGTGGAAATGCACGGTCAAAATGCAAGATGGACAGTAGAGGTGGAGCGAAGTGATCGGTTATTAAGAGAGCTGCTCGAACGGGGCTGTTCCATACTCGAAGTGAAGGAGCGGGAATGAATGCAAGGGTTTATCCGATATCAGGCCATCAGCTATATACGGTCTTTGAAATTCATACCGCCCCTCACTGTGTTTGGTGCTTGGATTCTTGTATTTTATGCGTATTCGGGCGTCCCCGTCATGAGCAGTTATGCCGTTACCTGCTTGGCCGTCTATTTGACGATGGCGTGGATTGCCATGTCGGTTTTTTCATTGGAGACGAGAAATCTGTTGTTTGTCCAATTGCCTCAACAATCCATGTACTTTTGGGGGAAATGGCTCGTCTGCCTATTTGCAGCCGTCTTATTGACCGGATTTGCCATAGGGTATCCGATCCTCATCGGTAGCTTTAAAGAGGTCGTCCAACCGATTCACTTAATCCTTGCCATATATGGCCATGTCATCTTAGCATTATTCGGCATCTCGGTCGGCGCGTTTTTTGCGAATACATCCGCCTCTTCCCAGAAGTTTGCTTGGTTGTCAGCCATGTTGATCACCGTCGTGTCGATCCCAGCTGAAGGGATAATTGAGAAAGCCGGCTGGCTGCAGTGGATTCTACTACTAGTCCCGCCTGTGATAAGGGTGATTGGCTATTTGGGGGATTCCATGTTACGGCTTGGTTGGGACTTTTGGATGGATATTTTATGGGTGATAGGGTATTTTGTCGTTAGCCTATTCGTTGCATATCGGATGTTTCGAAGGAAGTCCAAATGAGAAATGGCGTCACACTGCACTCTGGCATTTTATTGTTGTAGTTCTAAACTCTTTATGTTATCATACGGGATAGTGAGTATAGACCTAGAATGAAAAAAGAGTTTAGTTCTATTGGAGTGTTTGTAGTGAAAATTCAAGAGTTGTTAGTAGCCATCAATAAAAGCATGGAATCTTTGGACCTCGTGTCCGCCAGACGGTATATCGAGGACAATATGGAATTATTGAATGAAAATCGACATCATCTTCGGTCCAATGCAAGGGCGTTGCTCGATTTTTTAAATGATCAAACGGAGAGCCCTTTAAATCGCCAAGAATTGAATGTCATCCATTCGATTAATACATATGCTTCCCGTTTTGATATGCGGGGATTAAAATTATCCGTGAAAAATAATTTCGATCTCTTGGTACGTGATGATGTGAAGCCTTATTTTACAGAGGACGCGAAAGTGATTTTGGAAGGGATGAATGTCATTCATTGATATGGTGTCATTCGCTGAATTGTCTGGGTAAGGTCGTTGGTTTGGAATAGGTTTCACTTTCCTATAAAATAAAAAGGCCGGAGCCCGAATGAAGGGCTCCGGCTAAATTATTTTGCAGTCATCCGTCTTTGTCTTCGATGCTTATAGGCCTGCAGCGTGCCAAGTTCTTTATTCAATAAATATTCCATCCGGACATAGTCTGCACGGGAAGGTAAAAAGGATTCATCCAACCCGGACATGGAGAAGATGAAATAGTAATCGGAAATTTTACGGAAGAGGACGACTGTCGTTGGAAATGAATCAAAGATGCCTTTGATCTGATATTTTCTCGTGTAAGCCCAGTGGATCAGTTTCATGGCTACCATCCTTTCCACACAAACTAGTATACGTGGCTAGTCGAGCAAACGCAAGTTCGATAGAAAAAGGATTTCAATCGTGTTTTTTGCCTGGCACTGAACCTGTCAGGCACACAAAACGAAAATTCAGTTGCAAATATCTGACTTTTCAAATAAAGTGAAGATAGGTAGATTCACTTTACCGACTCCAAATAAGAGACGGGAGGAAGCGCAATTGTATGCAACGGTAGGAAAGATTTTTGATTTGACGGTGCAGAAATATCCTGACAGGGAAGCGATTGTCGACTTGCGAAAGGGAATCAGATGGACGTACGGAGAATGGGGGATGGAGGTGAATCGATTGGCGAACGCATTTGCGGATGCCGGCGTTGGGAAGGGCGATCGGGTGTCTGCCTTCCTCTTCAACACAAGTGAATTGGCTTCCACTTTATTTGCCGCAGCCAAAATCGGAGCAGTTTTCAATCCGATCAATTTTCGATTGAAACCGAAAGAATTGGCGTATATTTTAAAAGATGCTGAGCCGAAAATCCTTTTATTCGAGGGAGCCTTGGAAGAGACTGTGACCGCCATCCGTGGCGATTTTCCGGACATCCAATTTTGGTTCATCGATGACCACCCCCCGGCTTACGCGGAGAGTTTCGGGAAGAAGGTCCGGAACGCTGCCAGTGCACCACCCGATGTCGATGTCGACGAAAACGACTTGTATGCCATCATGTATACTAGTGGAACGACCGGGCATCCGAAAGGGGTCATGCATCGCCATCGTGCCATGGCGGAACAGAGCTTGATTTGCATCACGGCGCTGAAATGCTCGAGAAACGATCGCGGCTTGGTCATTGCCCCGATGTTCCACTGTGCCGAGCTGCATTGCAATATCATTCCCCGTGTCCAATCGGGTGCGGCGAATATCATCATGCACCAATTTAACCCGAAAGAGGCGCTGCGTGTGATTGAGGAGGAGAAAATCACCATCCTATTCGCCGCACCGACGATGTGGAATATGATGCTGCAAGAGGATGTCTCTGCATTCGATGTCCGTTCATTGCGCCGCGGACTGTACGGTGCTGCCCCGATGGCTCCTGTTTTAGTGAAGGAACTCCAGCGTGTCTTGAACATCGATCTCGTCCAGGCTTATGGACAAACCGAAATGGGACCGGCTATCACATTCCTGACGGAAGAGGACCAGATATCGAAGGCAGGGTCTGCTGGCCAAGCTTGTCATAATCACGAGATCCGGGTCGTCCGTCCCTCGGAAGACGGGCCTGCGGATCCCGATGCCATCTTGCCGCCAGGAGAGGTGGGGGAAATCATCGTTCAAGGACCTTGTATGATGATCGGCTACTTCAACCGCAGCGAGGCGACCGAAGATGCGTTGGCCCATGGCTGGTATCATTCGGGTGACTTAGGATATTTCGATCAAGACGGCTATCTTTTTGTCGCCGACCGGGTTGATGATATGGTGATCAGCGGCGGGGAAAACATTTATCCGCGGGAAGTCGAAGATATTCTTTATGAGCATGAAGCGGTTCTCGATGTAGCCGTTCTGGGGGTGCCTGATGAGAAATGGGGCGAGCGTGTCATGGCGGTCGTCGTCAGCAAAGATCCGGGACTGACTGCGGACGAGTTGGAGGACTTTTGTAAGAATCACGAAGGTCTTGCCGGCTATAAACGCCCACGATCTTATTCGTTCGTCGATGCGTTGCCGCGCAATGCCAGTGGGAAAATCCAGAAGTTCCTGTTGCGCGAGCAATTGGTCCAATCCGTGAAGTAGGAAGAAGCCATATAAGGGCTGGCCCATGCCGGCTCTTTTCATGCCTGCTAATCCATTACTCCTGTCTAGAGCGGGGAAAATAGGTTTTTTTTCATAGTTTTTTGTATCTGCCAAACCTCACTTTCATACTTGAAATTTGGTTGGTATATTGAAAGAAGATAGGAAATCCGTTCCAATGGAAGGAAATGGAGGAGGGGTTGGCATGAATCTGAAAAAGATTTTGCATGATTTGCAAAAATACATGGACAAATCGGATCTGGTTTCGGCGAGACGATTGATCGAGGAGCATTTGCAATTATTATTGGTCAATAAGAACTTGTTGAACCGCAATGTCCGCGAAATGGTCGATATTTTGGCATCCATGGAGGAAACCGGGTTCCGGCCGCTGAATCGGCAGGAGTTGAATCAAATCCATCATATCAATTCCTATGCGTCCACATTTGACTTAAGAGGCCTGAAGCTGTCCATCGAGGAAAATCCGGAACTGTTGATGCGGGAGGATGTCAAGCATTATTTAAATGCGGATGCAAAGGCTTTACTGGAAGGCATGTCCGCGATTTCATGACTTTTGAGGTGCCAGGTTCTCATTGAATTCCGATTTGTTTCCAAACCTGGCACCAAGGCTCTAAAACCTCATGCGAAAAAGGTAAGTCGAATCAAAAGAGCGGGGATCATTGCAGCCAATAAATAAACGACAATGCCCGCAAATGTATTGCCGGATCGCCAAATCGCACGTCCGTAGTTTATCGTATAAACCATGACATATAAAAAAACGAATGCTAATGGTGTCGGCAAAAATCATCATCCCTTACTTCTTTTTTATTTTGTGAGGCTTTAATTGGCTGCCGAAGCTTTCAATTGTAATTTCGAAATCCAACTGGACGTCAGCATTCTTGTATCTTTCCTGCCAATTGTAATTTTCAAACTCCTTCATTGTCCAAAACTTACGTCGCACCACTTCATACCAGACGAAAGGTTCTGCCCCATATTCTTCTTGTGTTTTTTTTATCAGGCTTGCTGTTTTTTCCTCCAAATTTTTTCGAATCTCATTTTTTAAAAGTTTTTGATTTTTTTCATTTCCCGCATAATCGATTGTACTTGGAATAGAAAGAACTTGAACCTTCAAAGGGATCGTGACATGTACTTCTGGATGTTCTTTGTCCACATCTATCTCCACTTTAGTATGAACTTCCTTTAATACTCTGACTGAAATTCTAAGGTCCTCCTTTTTAGGATCTGTAAAAGTATCGATATAATGGCGGGCCAGACTTTTTTCCCTAAGCAGAAGGGCAAGTCTTGTTTCCTCTCCGGTTAAAACACCAATCATTTTACCTTCTTTTAACACAGCGGAACCGATCATTTGAACAGGATCTCCCTCTTTTTGAGGAACTTGTCCTGCTTTATAATTATCGGAGTTTTCTCGATACCTTTCCTCTCTTTCCGAAGTTGCGTAAATAGCTAGAAATAAGGCGCTTGATGTTCGCTGTAAATAACGGTTTAAATCGGATACCGGAACAAAACCGGTACCCTTCCATCTGTCACTCATAAAGGCATAATACTTATGCGGGCGTGTTTCCAACAGGGAATGATTGTGATTAATAAACTCCCGCGCTTCTTCTTTGCTGACAATCATCACCATTTTTCGACGAACTTCTGGGTCGCGTAAAGAAGAGGCGATGATGTGATGGAAATAATCGGTTTTCGCAAATTCCTCTCCTATAACGATGGTCTGTAACTGTGAAAGGTCAATTTCCCTTGAAACAATACTATTTGCCAATTCTTTTGCGGATAAAATATCTGTCGCTGTAATCGTTATGATGTCACTAGGAGGCTCATTTTGTGCCATAGCCACGCTTGTGGATCCAACTTGCGGATTTTCAATTTGAAAAGTGACGTCAACCATATGATCTTCTTTGTTTTTGTCTATACCTAATACGACAACATATCCTCTTTCCTCCAACTCGTTTTTATCCCAGCACCCGGATAGGATGAATAAAATCAGTAGCAACCCGAAATACAGTTTAAGCCGTTTCATTTTTTGACCTTCCCTTCCGACGATCCACTATCCATAAAATGAAGGGGAAAAGCAGAAGTATGATGGAGCTGGATTGGACTAAAGCTTCCCTTAGTGTGTTTCCGACAAAAATGTTCGGTGTTATCATTCCGAACAGAACCGTGAGCCCGGCCAACGGCAACAGCAGCGGTTCGAATTCTTTTAACTGCAGCATTTTCGATAGGAAAAATGCCGACAAATACAAGTAAATCGAAAAATGCACAGCAGAAGCAACCGTTGCAATGGCCAAATAAATGGATTCAAGATGACTAATGGTTCCGATTGTAGCCATTCGACTTAATTGCTGAAAAGGGTAAGCAATATTTTGACTTGCAGGATAATCAAAAACTGCAACGTATATTATCATGAATAATGCAAGTGAGATGACGGAGAAACCCCATCCAAATAAAGCGCCCATGCGCATATCTTTATGCGTTTGGATAAAAGGATAGAGGGCAACAAGTAATATACTCTCTCCATAGATGGAACTATGGACTACGCTTTCTTTTAGAATTGTTCCCAAGCCCGGCCCAGCAATCGGAAAAATGCGGTTAAATGAAATATCTTCCCAAATAAAAACGATAAGGGCAAACATCAATACTAAAAATATGGGTGTGAAAAGCCAGGCAGTTCTACCGATATTCTCCAAACCACGCTTTGCTATGTAAAAACTTGCTCCGATTAGCATGATATAGAGATAGGGAATAGGCGTTTTAGGGTAGAACATCGTGTTGAAAACGTCCGCAGAGCTTCTACTATTGATCACCGTTGCAAGGTGCTTGTTCTCTTTAAAGTATCTAAAGATTAACAAAAATTTTTTAATTTTATTAAAATTAAACATCGTGGACTTTAGGCCGATGAATAATCCGTACATAGTAACTTAGGGGTAGGAAGGAGCACTTATGTGAGATCAATCAAAACAAAAATAATTTTAGCTGTCATGGTAGTTTTTCTGGTGGGAATCAGTGTTATGACACTGATTATCAGTTCGCAAGTTGAAAGCCGATCGGAAGAAAACACTATCGACTCAAGCCAGGCGCTGGTGAACGAGATGAACCGTTCTATTGAAAAGTTTTTGGTTCAATTTGAAAAAGGATTGGACCAATTATCAAAATCCGATACCTTCCCAGTGTATTACGAAGCTTCTTTGCAAGAGGGGCTGAATACGGAATTGGGCTCACTGGAAGAAGAATTAAACCAATTTTTAGACGTTCATCAGGAAACAGCTTTCATCTATTATGCGACGCCGGATAAGCAAATGGTCCATATACCTGCCGCGGATATTGAGGAAGGCTTCGATCCGACGAGCCGCGGTTGGTATCAGGGAGCTGTCAGCAATCCGGAAGGCGTATTTTGGACAGATCCTTATATTGATGCAGCTACGAATGATTATGCCATCACTGCAGCGAAGGCGGTTCAAGTAAATGGGGAAGTGGCAGGGGTCATCGGGATCACGATGGAGCTTTCCGCTTTCACAACGGAAGTATCCCAAGCCCAGGTAGGCTTTGAAGGATACCCCATCATCCTGGACGAAACGGGGACAGCCATTTCACATCCGACCGCACAAGGCGAAAATCTGATGGACATGCCGTATGTTGCCGAAATGTACGATCTAGGCAAGGAACAAGGGGCGATCCAGTACAGCGATTCAGGTGTGAACCGAGTCCTTATTTACACAACCATGCCTACATTGGGCTGGAAAATCGGAGCCGTTTACGACGAAAAGGAAATCGGGGCGTTGGCATCCCAATTGCGGACTTCCATGTTATTCGTGGCGCTCGCTACGTTGCTAGTTATTTTCATTTGTCTGTATGCGCTGATTGGCCTTACGCTGAAGCCGGTCGGAGTGTTGAAGCAATTGATGGATTCTGTTGCCGCAGGAGATTTGACTGTTCGTTCCTCAATCCGATCCAAGGATGAAATCGGGGAATTGGGTACGTATTTCAACACTATGATCGATCAGATGAACAGCCTTTTGACGGTTGTCAATGGATCAGCAGAAAATGTACGCGGCACATCCAGTAATCTGAGCGCAATTTCGGAAGCGACTAGTGAATCGAGTTCGGAGGTTGCCAAGGCAATAGGAGAAATTGCAGGAGGCGCAGTCAGATCGGCAGAAGATGCGGAAACGGTAACGGAAAAAGCCGATCTGCTTGGAGTGCAGATCAACGAAATTACTGAAAGAGCCAGTTCGATGACCGAGATTGCAAAAAAAGCCGACAATATGAACACGAACGGCCAAGGCCAGATGCAGCAACTGAAGCATTCCTTCGCAGATTGGGAAGCCGATTTACAAACGATGACGAATGCGATCAGTCATCTGGGAAGTAAAGTGAATGCAATCGGCGGTGTCATGGAAACCATTACCGAAATTTCTTCGCAGACCAATCTTCTTGCGTTGAATGCAAGCATTGAAGCGGCCCGGGCAGGGGAGCATGGGAAAGGGTTCGCGGTCGTTGCGGATGAAGTCCGGAAACTCGCCGAACAATCCGCCCGTTCGACAGATCAAGTAAAAGCAACTATCCTTGAATTGCAAGCCGAGTCGAAGTCCGTGACCGAGAAAATGACGGAAACCATCGACAATTTCAATCGACAAGGACGTGTCGTCACGGAGACGGAGCTCACTTTCGATGAAATATCCACTTTGATGAAAACGATGCAACATTCCATCGAAGGGGTCTACGATCAAATTCAAAGCGTGTCGTCTTATAAAGACGAAGTGGCTCAGACGATTCAGACGATGGCGGCAACAGCCCAGGAAACCGCTGCCGCCTGTGAAGAGGTTAGCGCTTCGACAGAGGAACAACTTTCAGCGATTCAATCCGTGACGGAAACCGCTGAAAAGCTATCGCTGCTTAGTGAGGACTTAAGCAAAGCAATCGAACGATTTCGCATTTCGGAAAACGGAATGGGATAATATTGAAATAACCGTCCCCTGAAAATAGGAGGACGGTTATTTGTTTCGGACGGTCCGATTAGCTCCAATGCTTGGATAGGAACTCATCCCGTCCAGATTGCGCCCGATCTTCTGCATAATGCTCTGTTTCCTTCAAATAATAATCCTGGTGGTATTCTTCCGCCGGATAGAATGGTTCCGCCGGCCGGATTTCTGTCACAATCGGCTTCTGGAACTTTCCGCTAGCTGCCAGCTTCGCTTTGGAACGTTCCGCTAGATCTTTTTGCTCGTCCGTGTAATAAAAAATAGCCGTCGTATAGGATTCGCCCCGATCGTGGAATTGGCCGCCCGCATCGGTCGGGTCGATTTGTTGCCAAAACACATCGAGAAGCTGTTCGTAGGAGAAGATTTCCGGATCGTATGTAATCTCGACCACTTCCAAATGGCCGGTATCCCCTTTTTTGACATCTTCATAAGTTGGATTTTCCAGTTGTCCACCCATATATCCCGAAACGACGTCTTTGATGCCGTCCCATTCTTTGAACGGTTTGACCATGCACCAGAAGCAGCCGCCCGCAAATGCCGCTTTTTCTTTCATTGTACCTATACCTCCTTATCTATTCTTCCATTGTAGCAGGTTGACTCCATGAAACTCATTCAATCTTCCTTCATTAGGGAAAAACACACAGTGCTCGCAATAGGTAATATGCTATAATCTTCATAATACTGTGCAACCCGGACGAAGCCTTGCCGTCCTACTACATAGATAAGAATTTGGAGGAATACGCGGATGGAAGATCATTATGTAGAGCCTATGCCTAGAAGGCGAAGAAAAAAAAGATTGCGGGTCGGCCGCGTACTATTCACCGTATTGACCCTTTGTTTTTTAGGTGTCGGAGCCTATTCCTATTTCCAATATAACGCCGGGAAATCATTGACGAGCGGAAATGTCATCAACCCGGGCGATTTCAAGGGGGATGCCGCGGACCCCAAGAATCCCAGCGTGGAGAACTATCTGTTACTTGGAACGGACGATGACGGAGGCGGAAAATCCCGTACCGATACGATGATGGTCTTGTCTTGGGATAAAAGCGAGCAGAAAATTCGGGTCATCTCTTTCATGCGTGATATCTATGCGGATATTCCCGGCTATAAATCGTATAAATTGAATACAGCGTATTACTTGAAGGGAGTACAAGGGACGAAAGACACGATCTCCGGAATGTTCGGTGTCCCGATTCATCATTATGCCGCAGTGGACTTCGACAATTTCGAGTCTATCGTCGATATCGCATTCCCGAATGGCGTGGAAATTGACGTAAAAAAAGAGATGTCCGAAAAAATCGGGGTCACTTTGACGCCGGGCAAGAAACGGTTGAACGGCAAGGAATTATTGGGCTATGCACGATTCCGGGCGGATGCGGAAGGAGATTTCGGGCGGGTCGGCAGACAGCAGGAAATCATCTCCGCGATGAAGGAAGAGGCGATGAGTCCAGGCATGCTGCTGCATGTGCCGAAACTGGCCGGCGCTTTATCGGGCTATATTAAAACGGATCTTACAACAAAAGAGGAACTATCCCGCGCGGCCACTCTCCTCATGAACAAGGGGGCGGACGTCGAAACGATGACGGTGCCAGTGGAAGGCTCCTATTCATTCGCCAACTATTCACATGCGGGCTCCGTCATCGAAGTTGATGTGGAGATGAATCGGGAAGCGATTTCGAAATTCCTCGGCATGAAGCTGGATTAGGCGTAGAATGGTATAAATTCGGAAGAAGGTGAAAGGTAACAATTATGGACGAAAAAAAGCCAGTGCAAGCGGGGAGTGAAAAGAGGGAGGGGAAGCTGTCGAATGTCATCCGGTTTCTCGGGGGGCAGACGACGCTTTTCGTTCTCGTTTCCATATTATTAATCGGTTTGATCATCCTCGTGTACCAACATATATCCTTTATTTTTTACCCGATCAAAGTATTCTTCTCGACCGTCGTCCTGCCTGTCATTTTAGCGACGATCGCCTATTATTTGCTGCGTCCGATCTTAAGGCTGTTGGAAAAGGCGAAGGTGAAACGGGTGTGGGGGATTTTGATCCTTTTCGTCGGGATGGTCGGTTTGATTACATTGCTGATTTTCCTCGTCTTCCCATTTTTACGAACCCAGTTCCACAATTTGGTCGAAGATTTTCCGACCTATTTCAGGCAGTTGCTGATCAATATCGATGACTTTTTCAAGACTTCGATTTTCGCCTCTTATTATAATGAATTGAATATCAATGTGAATTCCCTGTTTGACTCGGGTCTTGGCAATGTAGGCAAGATGTTTGCGGATATGGTGGGCGGCATTGCTAACGGGGTGAGCACCTTCCTTTCAGCGTTGACAGGATTCATCTTAGCCATCGTGACGGTGCCGTTCATCCTGTTTTATCTATTGAAGGACGGCGAAAAATTGCCGAAAGTCATTTTGAAAATGCTGCCGCCTCGCATGCGCGATGATGCCGAGGTCATTTTTCACGATGCGGACCATCAGATCAGCGCATATATCCAAGGGCAAATCCTCGTCTCTATCTGTATCGGAATCATGGTATCGATCGGGTTCTTGATCATTGGGATGGATTATGCCTTATTGCTGGGGACGTTGGCGATGTTTACGAGTGTCGTCCCGTATTTGGGGCCGATCATCGCGATTACACCAGCAGTCATCATTGCCATTGTTACGTCGCCGATCATGCTTTTGAAACTGGCAATTGTTTGGACTATTGTCCAGTTGGTCGATGGGAAATTCATTTCACCGCAAATCATGGGGAAAACGTTGCGAATTCATCCGATCACCATCATTTTTGTCTTGTTGACATCGGGTTCCTTATTCGGTGTAGCAGGCGTTATTCTCGCCATACCGGGATATGCCGTGCTGAAAGTCGTATTGTCCCATCTATTTAACCTATTTAAGCTGCGTTACAATAAATTTGAGTCGAATGAAGAGCTCTATTATGAAAAGTCGGAATAGTGCTACTGGAACTACGACCTAAGCCGTAAATGAAACAGAGCCGGAGTCTGTTCTCTATGGAATCGTTCTATCCTATACTAAGGTGAAAGAGGGAATGATTCAGGGAAAGGTGGAAGGGCGAATGCGGAGTAAGCTGATTATCGTCATTGTGGTTTTGATTGCGGGGGTGTTCGGGGTCCGGTATGCAATCCATTCATTATTCGGCTTTGATAAATCCGTTGTGATGATGGATCCATTTGAGCGGCTCCAGGTGAGTGGGGCGAATGCAGTCGTGGAGATCCGGCCGTCGAAAGATGATACGGCGACGATTGAAGTTGTCGGTAAAAAGGGACAGCGCAAAGGTTTGGTGAAAGCCCAAATAGAAGATGGCATGTTGACAGTCAAGTTGAAGGACAAGAAAATATGGGGGTTCCTCCCATTCGGTTACAAGCCTGTGACGGTCGTGATCGAAGTGCCCGAAAAGCGGTATGAGTCGTTCCAAGCGAAAAGCGATAACGGCAAGATTTCAGTCAAGCAGCTTCAGATAAGTGCGTTGGATGTGGAAACCGATAACGGAAAAATCGCCGTAACAGATGTGGAGGCAGACGTCGTGCACGCAGAAACCGATAATGGGCTGATCGAACTCGAGCAGGTGGATGGCGAAATTACAGCGAAGACGGATACCGGGATGATTTCACTGAAGACACCCGATTTGGACCGATCGATCGATTTGAAGACTGATGTTGGCAAAATTTCCGTCCAGACGAAAAAAGAACCGACGAACGCGACGATCATAGCTGAAACAGACGTCGGCTCCATAAATGTCTTCGGCTCAAAAAACAGCAAGACTGTCTATGGAGACGGGGAGAACTTGGTCAAACTGAAAACAGACGTCGGGGCCATCATCGTCCAATGAAAGGGGAATCCCGGAAAGTCAGGTCTTCCGACTTTCCGGGATTCTCCTAGTTCTTATCACTAGATTTCCAAAGTGATCTTCCCGAAATTCTCTCCCTTTTCCATGTAGACCAGCGCGTCGGCGGTTGCTTCGAGCGGGAAGGATTGTTCGATATACGGCGATACTCGATGTTCTTCAAAAAATTGGAGCATTTCCTTGAAATCTTCCGGACTGCCCATTGTCGTCCCTCGAATATCGAGATGCTTAAAGAAAATGCGGGGGAGTACGAGTTCTTTAATCGGCCCCATCGTCGCTCCATAGTTGACGATCCGTCCAGCCGGTTTTGCTAATGCGACCATTTGATTAAAGTTATCGCCTCCGATCCCATCGAGGACGAGATCAGCGCCGCCCATCAGTTTCTTCATCTCTTTCACCCAATTGTCCGAGCGATAGTTCACCCCGCCTGCCGCTCCAAGCTGTTTGGCCTTTTCGAGTTTTGCATCACTGCTTGATGTAACAAAGACATTCGCACCATGAGCGACCGCAATCTGTAATGCGGTCAATGCAACGCCGCCGCCGATACCTGGAATGAGAACATTCTCGCCTTCTTGCAGGCTACCCCTATACATGAGAGCGCGATATGCAGTTAAGCCAGCCAATGGGAGCGCAGCTGCCTCTTCCCAGGAAAGATGTTCCGGTTTCGCATAGACGTTTTCAGCCGCGACAGTTACATATTCGGCAAACGTCCCATCGGATGGCATTCCTAAAGTCCGATGTTCGGGGCTATAATGGACTCTGCTTTCCCCCCAATTTAAACTCGGATTGATGACAACCGCACTACCAGTCTGGATATTGGCCACTTGATCTCCGACCGCAACTATTTCCCCGGCCCCATCCGAACCTAAAATGGACGGGAGCTGCATCCCCGGGTACATTCCATATGTGATCCATAAATCTCTTCGATTTAACGCTGCATACTTCAGTCGAATTACCACTTCATCGGATTTCGGCGTCGGAACTTCCACTTCTTCGCATCGTACTTGATTAGGTCCGCCTGTTTCTCGTAATACAATTGCTTTCATCAGAATCCCCCTCGTAATATAGATAGCAGTAGTGATTGAGCGCTCGTTCGATGTTCTTTTAACTGTAGCATATTTCCCCTTTCCCATCAACCAATCTTTCGAAAAATCAAACAGCTCTATTTTCGCTTCCACCGATACGATTTTACACAAATAGAGGGAGGGTGTTGGTCCGAATTGACTTACATACTTCCGGTATATCATGGAAAGTGGGAGCCATCTCCGCCTCTTTGGTATTCATCTTCGGTTTCTTTTTCCTTATTTTTCAAAAACATAGTAAGAAGGGAGCTCGCGACTTCGGTAAAGAATAAGGGGGTAAGTTTCACTTTTACCGATTAAGGGCAAATGCGTTATACTGGATACTAGAGGGATTAGAGAAGGACACTAACGCATGGGAGGCAATTTCGTATGTTGAAGCAATTTTTATCAAGCATCGGCTATGGTTCGATGAAGGTGGATACGATTGTCGGCTCACCGACCGTCGCATTCGGCGAAACCCTTTCGGGGACGATTTATATCGAGGGCGGGGAAAGTGATCAGTTGATTGATCATATTGAAATCGAATTATTGATACGGACGACAAACGATGTCCGGGACAGCGATTTTTCGATCATCGATAATACGATCACCAAACAGGAATTTGAAAACGTCGGAAGTGTGAAGTCGAAAGAGACCGATATGATACCATTTGAAATCGTTCCGGATGAACGATGGGAGACAGAGGAAAACGAAACGCTCATTTTACGGACGACCGTTTTTATTAAAAATGCGGTAGATGTGCATGACGAGGACCGGATTACATATGGTTGAAGCCTAAGCGGCCCTTTTTGATGGGGCGCTTTTTGATGTGAGTAATAGTATTATGTAAACTGATAGGGGTTGGAGTGAGTGCTGGAACTCTATTTTTCGTTGTCCCGATTCATCAAACAGGTATATGAAGACTTTCCTGAACCAGTGTCCATGCCTCAAATGGCTATCCTTTTTGCATTGGAGGGTCGTGATGATTTGACGATGCAGAAGGTGGCCCGGCAAGTTGCGATGGATATCACCACTTTCTCCCGACAAGTACAGTCTCTGGAAAAGAAGGGATACATCGAGCGTGTTCCATCCGAACAGGATCGGCGATATTATTTCTTGGGATTGACTGTGGAAGGGGAGAGGGTAGTTGGGGAAATGAACCGATTGTTCGTCTCGCGGTTTGATCAATTATTCAGCGGTATGAACGAATTTGAGATGGAGACGATCAAGCGATCCATCCAAGTCTTATCCGGGAAGCTGGACTCCGGCTCCTAGTTGCATTTCGCAACTACCTAACAAAAAATATATTTGCTCATTGCAAGTGTTTATTTTATATATTTGTGCTTTGCAATTATTAGTTTGGAAAGGAACTTGCAAATTACAAATGTCAGAGCCGGAGAACCCATTTCATCCGGCTACCCTCCGTAAAAATAAAAAACCTCCTTATCGAATGATAAGAAGGCTTACTAGCCGATCTACTCAGCGGGTTGATCGCCATCGACAAACTTTCCATAATCAGGCACTGCCATTTCTTTAAAGTTGTCCGCAAGCTTCGTCAAGTTCTCTTCCAGCCATTCGCCTGAGACCGGTACGCCATGTCCGGTGACGGCCACTTTCGGATGCAGCGCTTGCATCGCCTTCACGGATTGTTCGGCGGCAGGCCAGTTCGGCGTCAAATAACGGGGAGGTCCGGACATCTCGCGTTCCTGCGTGAGGACTTTATACAAGGCGTCTTGACGGACGGTGACGAACACATCGCCCGCTATTAACGCCCCATCGGACTCGCGATAGAAGGAAACATGGCCTGCCGAGTGACCCGGAGTATGGATCCACTTCCATCCAGGCATAGAAGGGACGGAATTGTCGGCAGGCAGCGGATTCGCCCGATTTCCGATATCAATCGCCTCAATCGGGAACAAGGCGGACATTTTTGCCACCATCCCGCCTTCCACCATGAAATCGGGATCGGGATAATCTTGTTGCCCGGTGATATACGGAATTTCCAAAGGATGAGCGTATACCGGGACGGGCCATTCCTCAAGGACATTAATCAATCCGCCGATGTGATCGAAATGGGCATGGGTTAAAATGATCGCTTGCGGCGGATTGCCAGCTCCAAACCTTTTTTCGGCTTCCTCTATAATATTTCTCCCGGAAGTGGGCATCCCCGCGTCGATCAGGACCCATTTTTCTCCCTCTCCTTGCTTTCCATAAAAAACGACATTGACGATTTGGTCCGTGTAACAATAGATGTCCGGTACCACTTCCACACCGACGCCACTGTTGACGGATGTAAGCGGCTGGAATCTGTCGCTTGATGAACTTCTCTCCACGAATAGTACCTCCTTTAGGATGATCATAATAGTTTGGATCGTGCAAGAAAAAATATACAGTTCCACTGCTTGCATTCCCCGGTGACAGTCACCTAAACAATTTGAACATAAAGCTCGGGTGCCTGTGCACTATCGGTTTATTTCACTATTCCCATAAATCAGGATGGTTCTGTTGCTTTCTGATGAAAGCTCAAGAACCGTCTTTTTTATTACTTAGGAAATTATAAAATTCGGGCATGTGGATAACCTTCAAAATTAGGTTTGTTTACGTCCAGCTCCGGGCGCTAGAGGCTCGGGGTCATAAGCCAAAGCTGCTCTGTGGCAAAAAGCGCCACGCCGCATCTTCGTCTTATGCCTGTCGCCTCTGAGCAAGCGCCCTGCGCTTTTGTTCTTTTATATGATGGGGAATGGCCAGCTGCTTTCTGCTATGATAAATTAGCCTTTATACATAAGAAATTCCGACAGAAGGGGGAAGATGCAGCGATGACAGTGCAAAATGATCTGCCTGCGGGTTTGGCGGAGCCTGCTTTCCGTGCATTGGCAGAAGCGCGGATTGTTTCGTTGGAACAGTTGTCCGCCATGACGGCCTCCGATCTAAGCCAACTTCATGGTATTGGACAAAAGGCATTGCAACAACTACGGGAAGCGATGGCTCATAAAGGAATGGCCTTTATGGGCGAAAGTGAAAAGTGAAGTGAGGGTTTTCAATGAATAAAAAAGCATTTTTTCTGGCGGCTTTCACTGTACTCGTGTGGGGCTCCGGATTTGCCGCAATCCGGGCGGGCTTACTCGGCGGCTATACGCCAGGGCATCTTGTGCTGACCCGTTTTTTAATTGCATCAAGTGTGTTTGTGATCTATGCCCTGTGGCCCGGAACCAAATTCCGGATTCCCGCCAAACAAGATATAGTCAAAATATTGTTGCTCGGCTGGGTGGGAATCAGTGTCTATCATTTAGGCGTCACTTATGGGGAGGAAACGGTTTCTGCCGGAACGGCGGGAATGTTTATTGCGTCGGCTCCTATTTTTACCGCATTGATAGCGGTCCTTGTGTTAAAAGAACGTTTAAGTGCCTTCGGGTGGATCGGAATGTCCGTCGGTTTCATCGGTGTCGTTCTGATTACTTTAGGTTCAGAAGGTACGTCCTTCACCGTTTCCAAAGGTGGATTGCTGATTCTATTGGCCGCTTTTGCTACATCGGTCTTTTTCGTTTTCCAAAAGCCGCTTTTTGCGAAATACCATCCCGTCGAACTGGCTGCCTATTTTACGTGGGCCGGAACCATCCCATTTTTCATTTATTTTCCGGGATTACGGGAAGGCATCCAAGGAGCGACTCTGGAAGCGAATTTGTCTACAATCTATATGGGTCTTTTTCCTGCTGCGCTTGCTTATGTCACGTGGGCGATCGCTTTATCCGTCAGCGAAGCAGGCTCCGTTGCCAGCATGCTCTATGCTGAACCGGTCGTCGCCATTATCGTCGCCTGGCTCTGGTTGAAAGAATTTCCGAGTCTTCTCTCAATGATTGGGGGAGTTGTTGCGATTTCGAGCGTCCTTATTATCAATTGGGTCGGGATGAAACAAAGCCCACGCGTCGTTAGCGAAGTGGAATAGATAGGAAACAAACGATAGACTTGTTCTTCAGGGAGAGAGCAAGTCTATTTTTATTTCATTTGGACAAACCCGATAGGTAGATCGGATATCAAGACGAATACTGTAACTTATCATCGGAGAATAGCAGTTCGAATTGCGGACGCACAGTAATGCCCAGTTCGTTTTCAAAAAGTTCGATGGCTTGATTTGCGGCTTTTCGGGATTTTCCGGGCTGCTTGCTTTTGATTAACAATTGCACATATTGTAAATGAAATCTCTCGTCATACGGCTCCAGTGTGAGGATCGTTTTTATCATATTGGCAGCCTCTTCAAATTTTCCAGCCTCTTCGCATTGCGCCGACCATGCTTGCAATGTCTTCATAAACTGTTCTTGAACGATTGTCCGATTGTCAGATAACCAGTCTTCATATGGGTATTCCGGCAATAGGCCATTTTGATAAAGTTCAATGGCTTTGGCTGCGGTTTCCTTGCTATACGGCTTGGCCATCAATTCCTTTAGCGTCTTCATATCGACTTCTGCTTCCTCCAACTGGAATGAATAGAGGGAATCTTGGTAGACGATAAATTTAGAGTCTCTTCCTTTTTTCAATCCCGGCTCCAGCTGTTTTCGTAAAATAGATAAAGCGACATAGAACTGATTGGATGCCGCCTCTTCCGGTTCATCCGGGGACAATAGCCCAATTAGTTCTTCCTTTGACCATCTTCTTTCATAATTAGAAACTAAGAGGAGCAAGATCCGCAAGCTAGTCTGGCGGCGAAAGCGGATCGGTTTCCCATCTAATTCGATGGAGAATGGACCAAACAAACAAATCTTCAGTTTCCCGGTTTTTTCGTCCTGATTGGGGAGACGACTCGAAGATGCAATTGCTTTCAGCTTTTGTAGATAATAAGCATGGAAATGACGATTCTCTAAAAAAAGGTGAACGGCTTGTTTCATTAAATCCTGTGCTTTTTCAATTTCACCTAATTCGGCATAGCAACGGGCCGCGGCAGACCTTGACCAGCCTTGGTCCGACTGAATGGAATAGCGGTTTGCGTGATCGATTGCCAGATTGGCCCAGTGAAGGGCTTCTTGTAAATTGGATTGCTTCCGGTAATATCGGCTCATTGTACACATCGGATAAACAATTGATGCTTTATCGCATTGTGTTGACACCTGAATGGCCTGCTCCGCGAAACGCCGTGCTTTTTCCAAGTCTCCTTCGTCGATGGAGAGTTCCGCTGCATTCCATAACGTGTGCATTTGAGTATGTTGAAATCCGAATAGATCTGCCTTTGCCAACGCTTGGCGAGTATAGGATACCGATTGTTCATGATTGCCTAAAAAACGATGGATTTTCGCTAGTTTACTTAAATTCAAAGCAATCATCCGATTGTCCTGTTGTTTTATTGAAAATGTTAAGCTGATGGTACTGAATTGCAATGCTTGCTGTAACTCGCCTTGAAAAAAATAAATGGTCGCAAGGCGATGACAGAGTTCTCCATAAGCAGGTGAATTTTCAACCTCGCATCTATCTATGATGGAACGTAATGGTTCAATCAACTGCCCCAACAAACTGGTCGGAATACAGCGGAACAAAAACAAACTGATTTCTGCTAAATGAACAGAAGGGGAGACCTGTTCTAAATAGCCGTCCAGCACTTGTAAAAACGAACTGGGCTCATAGCGTTCCGTCATTTCCATAATGATAGCGATAACGAGTTCATCTTCTCCAGCGGCAACCGCTTGCGACAAAGCTTCTAAAAAACGGTAATGGCTGCGATATAATTTTGCCAACTGATGATGGCGTTTTTTTATTTCATTCTTACCCCATTCTTGTTCCGCCATTTGATAGAAAAATTTGCGGAAAAGTTCGTTCAACCGATACACATTCGTTTGATTTGGCGAGAACATTAAGTGCGTATGTCCAATTGCTTGTATATATTCTTGCACAGGCCAGTTAGGTTGATAGCTGCTTAATACGATTTCATCCAAATCTCTAAATAAGGAGGCGTGTAGAAGGAATGTGCGCACATCGTCGGGGAGGTCGGCGATGATTTCGTTTGCTACATATTGATATAAATCCGTTCGGGAACTGAATGTTCCGCTTGTTTTTTTTGCCATCGCTTCTTGGAATAAGGCAAGTCCTGCTGGCCAGCCTTCCATATCCTCAAGCAGCCGTTTGTCTGCGTAATTAGTAATCGTAAATTGATAATGGAAATGAAAGAGTTCCGCGGCCTCCTCTTTTGTAAAAGCCAATTCCGCTTTGTCTATAGCGATGGCAATTCGCTGCATTTTCCAGCGACTGATGGGCAAACCGCTCGGCTGGGTTCGTCCGGAGAAAACGATGGTTGCAGTAGGCGGCAATTGCTCGATCCATAAAATGAGGTCATCTAGATTAGAAGCATCAAGTTGTACATTTTCTGATTGATCGATGACAATCCAAGCTTCCTTTCCGGTTGGTAAAGGGAGGAGCAGAGCCCGCAATTCATCGAAGGAACAGATCGGTTGCGCTAACGTAATCCAAGAGACGAGACATGGATGCTTTTGAAAAAAAGAGGTAAGCAAAGCGGTTTTACCATAGCCATTCCCCGCAGTCAAAAAGACGACTCTTTTTTGCTCGTAAGATTGCAGCAAAGTGAACAATCGTTCTCTTGGCATGATATAATCCGTCACAGGTATTGCTTTGGATAAGTTGTACAAAAGACCCACTCCCCCCAAGTATATACTTTCCTATCATTCTACCATTAGTAAGAATTTTCATCAAATTCGGTAAGGTCAGTGTAAGGTCGATTAGATATGCTGGATTTGTTATCAGCAATAGGTAACAAACTATCCATACATTGGGGGAGGAAATCACATGTCAAAGCAAACTGGTACTTCAAATCGCTTTACTCCGGATTTTTGGATGAACTGTCCGGGAAATAGCCCGAAAGGCGATCGGAAGGAATTCATTAACCCGGATTGGATTCCTTGGACAGAATGGTTGATGCCAGGAACTCACTTCAAACTATTCCATTGCGATCTCGTTTCCGGTAATTTTACAATGCTATTGAAAGTGGATCCCGGTACAAAAGCTACCGTACACTGGCATCTTCATAATACGGAAGCCTTTATTGTGGAAGGCGGTTTTTATTATGATGAGGGGGATGATAAGGGGTACAAGGGATACTATACTTGCGAATCCGCCGGGGCAGTTCACGAACCGTTCGTTTCGCCTGAAGGCTGTATAATGTTCGCGATTTCACACGGTCCGATTGGCGGTTACACGGAAGATGGACAGCTTGCCGTAATGGCGGATGCCCGACTCCATTATTATATGGCGAAGGAAAACAATGCGGTGGAACATACGACGGTAGTCGATTACACATTTGGCAGTTTAGATTTACAAAAATAATCGTAAAGTATGAATCCCGGCGCCCCATAATAGGGGAGCCGGGATTTTTTCGACTTATTTTGTGTGATTCGGGTTATTTACACGACTTCTTTCGGCATTTTCCATTTCACTGATGCGGTAGGCTTCTTGGACGGCCTTCCGGTATTCCCGTAATTCAACCGCTTCCTCTGCCATTTCGACGTGCATATCGCTTAATGCCGCTTTCCGTTTTTCAATCTCCGTTTGCATTCGTTTCGGTGATTTCAAGCTGATTCCTCCTTTTTCCTGTTGAATCCTTAATTTGGCTTGGAACCCCGAATTCATTCATTCTAATTATTTTCTTCCGTTAAAACGATCCGTTCCGGATGCGTATAGATATTAAAGGTTTGCCCTCGGATGAAACCGACCGTCGTAATGCCCAATTCCTCGGCCAGCACTAAAGCCCGTGCCGATGGAGCCGATTTGGAAAGGATGACTTCACAACCGATTTTGGCGACTTTCAATAAAATCTCCGATGAAATCCGGCCGCTGAACACGATTGCTTTGTCTCGTACATTAATTTGATGCTTCAAGCAATGCCCATATAATTTATCGAGCGCATTATGGCGACCGATATCCATCCGTGTCAAAATCAGCTTTGCCGGCGTACCGATTGCGGCATTGTGAACGCCGCCTGTCTGGTGGAATAAGTCGGCAGAGCGCTCCATTTCCTCCATCAAGGAAAAGCATTGCGCCGGGGACAATTCGATATTCGTCCCAGTCATCTTTTTAGCGGTGAGCGCATCATGAGCAAATATAAATCCCGGTCGGCTCATTCCGCAGCAGGAATTGACAAATCGTTTATTCAATAATTGTTCGTAATAGGGATACATCGTGTCCGTTTCAATATGGACGATTCCGGCCCCTTCATCTACCCGCAAGTCCTTGATTTGTTCGTATTTGGGAATGATCCCTTCGGATGCCAGGAAACCGATGACCATTTCTTCGATATGGTCGGGGGAGCAAACGATGGTCATGAACTCCTTGCTGTTGATTCGGATCGTCACCGGGTGCTCCGCAACTATCAAATCTTCCCGTTGCGTGAAGGAACCGTTGGCGAACTGGAGGACGGTTCGTTTCTCTGCTAGATTCATCTCTATGAGCTCCTTATCTCTTCGTTCAAATCCATTCTACCTACACGATACACTGTTCTCTTCCATAATAGCAATATTGTAACTACTACTAGAATGCCTTATACTGAGGGCAACGAAAACGTGATTTCTATAGAAAAGGGGCGATGGCATGACCATCTGGTTGGATGATTTGCCTGTTGATACGAGAGAAGGCGAAACCCTTATACAAATGCTCAATCGCATTGGAGTGGAGCATCCGCAAATCTGTCATTTGCCGGAAGTCGATCCGATCGAAACTTGCGATACATGTATTGTGGAAGTGGACGGCGCGCTCGTTCGGGCCTGCTCCACGGTAGCGATGGATGGAATGCGTGTCGCGTTACATACATCTCGGGCAAAAGAAGCACGAACCGAAGCGATGGATCGCATTCTCGAAAATCATTTGCTCTATTGTACGGTATGCGACAATAATAACGGCAATTGCAAAGTGCATAATACGGTCGACTTGATGGGGATCGAGCATCAGAAATATCCGTATGAACCGAAATGTCCACCGGGAGCCGTCGATTTCACCCACCCTTTTTACCGATATGACCCAAATCAGTGCATCGCTTGCGGGCAATGTGTGGAAGTGTGCCAAAATCTTCAGGTGAATGAAACCTTGTCCATCGATTGGGAAAGGGAGCGTCCCATCGTCCTCTGGGACGGCGGCGCGAAAATCAATGACTCATCCTGTGTCGGATGCGGCCACTGCATCACGGTTTGCCCGTGCAATGCGCTCATGGAAAAGTCGATGTTGGGGGAGGCCGGATTCCTTACGGCCATGCCGCCAAATGTGCTCGAACCGATGATTGAACTTGTCAAAGACGTGGAGCCCGGTTATAGCAGCATTATGGCCATTTCCGATGCGGAAGCGGCAATGCGAGAGACCCGAATCCAAAAGACGAAAACCGTTTGCACGTTTTGCGGCGTAGGCTGTTCGTTCGAAGTGTGGACGAAAGATCGGGACATCTTGAAAATCCAGCCAGTCTCTGAAGCGCCGGTTAATGCGATTTCGACTTGCGTCAAAGGGAAATTCGGATGGGATTTCGTCAATAGTGAGGAGCGGTTGACGACGCCGCTGATCCGCCAAGGGGATTCTTTTGTTGAAGCATCATGGGAGGAAGCGCTCGATCTCGTCGCGAAAAATCTAGGCGATATTTGGGAAGAACATGGAAAAGAGAGCGTCGGCATCATTTCCTCGTCGAAAATTACGAATGAAGAGAATTACATCATTCAAAAATTGGCCCGACAAGTCTTCGAAACGAATAATGTGGACAATTGTTCCCGTTATTGCCAATCGCCTGCGACGGATGGGCTCTTCCGGACGGTCGGAATGGGCGGAGACGCGGGAACAAT